>DASWME010000370.1:0-36972 GCA_036399915.1 Thermoanaerobaculia bacterium | reverse complement strand
GTCTCCTTCCCGCTGACCCGCGGCCTGAACCTGACCGTCGGCGGACTCAACATCTTCGACGAGTACCCTGATGAGTGGGACACCGTCAACGCCTTCCCGTTCCCGCAGCTCGGCTTCGTCTACGGCTGGGAGACCCTGCCGTTCGGCATCAACGGCGGGTACTACTTCGTGCGTTTGAATTACCGGCTCAATCACTGAGGCCTGCCCGAGCGGACACCCGGCGGCGGAACCACGCAGCAGCGCGGTCCGCCCGCCGGGATCAGCGGGCGCAGCTCAGGGATTCACGATCACGTTGCCCGGCTTGCGGGGCGGATCGTTGCGCGGCCGCTCCTCGACCGCCGGGTTGTCCCGGAAATCGGGAGCCAGCTCGGCGTTGATGGCCGCCCACTCCGGATCCTCGTCCTCGGTCGCCACGATGGCCCCGATGGGGCACTCCGGCAGGCAGAGGCTGCAGTCGATGCAGGCGTCCGGATCAATGATCATGAACTCCTCTCCCCGGTAGTCGCCGGGGTGGATGCAGTCCACCGGGCAGACGGCAACGCAGGTCGCGTACCGTTCGCCCAGACACTTCTCGGTGATCACATACGGCATCTGGGGCACCTCCCGCGCTCGACGGCGCTCAAGGGTTGGTTCGGGCGTTACAGTAGGCTGAACTTCCTCCCGCGTCAATCCGGCTCGGCACCCCGTCGCCTATCGCAGAAACGCCCCGCCGGCGGCGGCTCTCTTTTTGTGAGCATGCGCACCCGTCTATTTTGAAGTTGCTTTAACCGGTTGACAGACAAGCTCTATAGAGCCTGTCAACACATGTAAGGAGGAGTCTGTTTATGGCCAGATGGAATCGTTTGAGCAAGAGACGCCGAGTCCTCTTCTTGACCGTCCTCTTGGCGGTCATCGCCCTGACCGCGGCCTGGGCCACGAGCCGGGAATATCTGGAAGCGCTCGGCGTGGCGCCCGAAGCGGTCGCGGCCAATGCGGAGAACCTGGCCGCGCCGCTGCCGCCCCCCGTTCAAGTCTTCATCCAGAAGACGGATGCCTTCCCCAACCACGGCAACGTCCTGGTGACGGTGCAGCTCGCCCCTGAGGATGTGGCGCGGAAGGACGAGGAGGGGACGCGGGACTTCGTGACGATCGGCTTCCAGGACCAGCAGGTGATCCTGCGCGACGACGGCCAGGGGGGCGACGCCGTGGCGGGCGACGGCACCTTCACGGGCATCGGCACCGTGGACGACGCCGACCTCCAGACCCGCAGCGACGCCGACCAGAGCGAGCTGGCCAGCCGCGGCAGCAAGCAGGCCATCGTCTTCATGGGGCGCACCTCGGTGGCGGTGGACAACCCGCAGGCCTTCGACCTGGCAGGCTTCCAGGCGGGCAAGGCCGTGCCGTTCGGACCGGCGGTCGCCTTCCTCGAGCCCGAGCGGGCCCCGGCCACGACGGGCACGACGGCCACGGCGGATACGGCGACCACCACCAGGTCCGGGCCCAACGGGCTCCGGGGCATCTTCGCCGCCGGCACTGCCGCGGTCACACTGGGGACCAACGTCTTCCAGGACCGCGTGCTGATGATCCGCAGCCTGCCCGTGGTGACCGATCCCACCCGCACCTGGAACCCCTGCACCGGCCTCGGCAATCCCAACGGCGTCTGGACATTCAACCACCTGATGACCCAGATGACCAACCAGGCGGCGAGCGGCATCGACCCGGCCGTCTTCGTCGAGACCTGGCTCGCCCACTGGCAGGCCAACCAGACGATCAACGGGCACACGGTACCCGCCCGGATCAACGTCAACACCATCATCCTCAATCCCTGGCCGAAGCGCGCCGACGGCCACATCGACCTGGCGCAGTCCCCCTTCCGGCTGCTCGCCATCGTGCCGCGGCTCGACCTGCGGCGCACCACCTCCGGCGGCGGCAGCTACTCGATCAACGTCAGCGGCAACTTCCTCGACGCCGGCGAGGCGCGCTTTGTCTTTGGCCTGCTCGACAAGAGGAACGGCGGCTGCTCCGTCACCCCGTTTTCCGTGATCTTCGAGTACCGGGTGCCCAAGTGCGAGTGCAAGATGGTCAAGAGCTGGGCCCAGCAGTGGATCGAGCTGTTCAGCTTCACGCCGGGCAGCGCCGCCTACAACGACCGCCTGCAGCGGATCACCGATCAGTTCGTGCGCGCCAACGCCAACCCGACCCGGCCCAACGGCAGCGCCCTGGGTCAACTGCGCACCAATGAGATCACCCTGGTTCTCCCGAACATTCCCTGGGAGCTGCGCGAATTCCAGCTCACCCAGTTCCCCTTCTCGTTCCTCAACGAGACCACGACGGCCGACACGGCGATCGACTCCTTCAACAACAGCGCCACCTTCGACAACTGGATCCTGACCGCCGTGGCCCCCAACCTGACGGCGGCCCAGATGTTCCAGAACCCGATCCCGCCGGTGCCGCTGTTCTTCAGCGGCGTCAACTTCCTGGGCTCGAACCCGCAGACGCTCAGCACGAACTTCTTCTGGCGGGTGACCAATCCGCTCGTCCCGTCGTTGAGTCCGGGCGGCGGCAACAACACCACCAACTGGGGCCGTCACCGCGCCTCGCTGGCGGCCTGCAACGGCTGCCACGGCCGCGAGTCCAGGCCCGCGGCCACGGTGGCCCCCTTCGTCCACGTCGATCCCTCGACAGGACTGGGCCTGCCGGCCGGCCTGTCGGAGTTCCTGACCGGCGTCAACAACCTGCCGGACCCGCAGGAGCCAGCGGGTCTGCCGCCGCGCAACTTCGACGACCTGGCCCGCCGGGAGCTGGACATCAAGAAGGTGGCGAAGATGACCTGCTTCCGCTTCCACCCGGTCAACATCGCCCTCGTCCAGAGCTCCCTGCGGAGCACCGGCAAGCTGCCGCCCGACCTCTTCCAGGGCATCCCCGCGATGCCCTCCATGATGCGGATCCCGGTGGGCGTCGACGACTTCCGGCGCAACCTGATCCTCGAGGTCCACTAGCGTTCACGCTCTGGTCCCGCCCCGCTCCTCTGGAGCCGGGGCGGGGCCCGGGCCCTGCGGCCTCAGCGTTGAAAAACGGTCAACGCCTCCGGCCGCGAAGGATCCCCCGAGTTCTGTAACTGAGGACCTTCCGGTTCTTCATCGTGGAACCATCCTGCGATTGAGATCCGGGACCACGTAGTTTAGACAGGAAAATACATGCCGTCTCCGGATCGGCACGGGCCTTGCCGTTTCCGGTCCAGGTGGCAGAGTTTCCGAAACCCTTTCCCCCGATGCTCGCCTCCGAGGTCAAGCGGCCCTTCCACAAGCCCGGTTGGGTCTACGAAGAGAAGTACGACGGCTATCGCACCGTCGCCTACAAGGACGGCAAGCGCGTCCAGCTCGTCTCCCGCAACCTCAAAGACCTGACGGCGCAGTTCGAGGAGGTCGCCGAGGCCGTGGCGAGGCTGCGCGCGCCGAGCCTCATCCTCGACGGCGAGGTCGCGGTCTTCGACGAGCGCCTCGTCTCCCACCTGGGCTACCTCCGCGCCTCCGGCGAGGAGAGGCTGCTGACCCCGCCGGTCCTGATCGCCTTCGACTGCCTCTATGCGCGAGAGAGGGAGCTCTTCCGCGAGCCGCTGCGCCGGCGCCGCTCCGTGCTGGAGAAGGAGCTGGCCGGAGCGGCGGGCCCGCTGCTCGTCGCCCGGCGGCTCCCTGCCGACGGCCTCGCGGCCTGGGAGGAGGTGAAGGCCCACGGCTGGGAGGGGCTCGTGGCCAAGGACTCCGATTCCATCTACGAGCCCGGCGTGCGCACCCGGAGCTGGATCAAGGTCAAGCACAAGGTCCGGGTGGGCTGGCCCGGCGAGGGGATCGAGTACACGCGAGGATAGCCCCAGGACAGCCTCAGACAACGCCGAACGGGGGCGGTGCGAGCGCCAGCACGGAAGGCACCCGGCCGGGATCGGCCAGGCGCAGGAGGCCATAGCCGATCCCGGCGAAGCCGTTCATCAGGGCGGGCGACTCGACGCCGCCCCGCGTGCCGCAGAGCCAGCCATGGCGCGCGATGCTGGCGAGGACCCTGCGGGTCTCGCCGTCGATCGGGCCGTCGAGGGCCAGGTCTGCCAGGACCTGCCGCGCCTGGAGGAGGAAGTCGAGGTTGCCCAGGTCGCCGTGGCAGAGGCAGTGGTTCTCGCCGAAGCCGCGGTCGAGGGTCCTCTCGACCGCCCGCTCCGCCTCCTCCCGCAAGGCCTGCCGCGCCTCCGGCTGGCGGACGTGGGGGAGGGCCTGGAGCCGCGAGATACCGACGCCCGGGGCGCCGTAGCACCAGGCCATGGCCACCGTGCTCTCGAGCGGCGGCGGGCCCCCGCCGCTGCCGAGCCAGCGCTGCAGCTCGGGCCAGAAGGCCTCCCGTTCCCAGGCGAAGCCCCCGACGCCCGCGTCGAGGAAACGGCCGTCGCCGGCCGCGGCGCCCAGCTTCACGAGGGCGAGGCCGATGCCGGCGTTGCCGTGCGAGAAGCCGATCTGCGGCCGGTCCACGGCGAGCCGGGTGAGCCAGCCCAGGCCCGGTCCCGCCGGGTGCGACCGGGCGAGCAGGCGCTCGCCGCAGAGGGACGCCACCTCCAGGGCCCGGCGCGATCCGGAAGCGCGGTGAAGGGCAAGGAGGCCGAGGATCGCCCCCGCCGCGCCGCCGACGACGTCGATCTCCTCGTCTTCCGCGGCCCGCGGAGCGATGCGCTCGGCCATGCGCTCCGCCGCAGCCAGCAGCTCCCGGTCCTGCCACAGCGCGCCCAGGTGGGCCACGGCGTACAGGATGCCGCCCCAGCCGGTGAAGGCGCCGATCGAGAGGAAGCGCTCTTCCTTCTCGTCCCCCTCCCGGGCGAGCAGGCTCGCCACGGCCTCGCGGGCGAGCGCGGTCCAGCGCTCCTCACCCGTGGCCGCGCCGAGATGGCCGAGGAAGAGGGCTACGCCCGGCAGCCCCGCGTACAGGTCCAGCGGCATGGGCACGAGCGACCAGACCTGGTTGCGGAACTCGAGGCCGATCCAGGTGGCGTGCCGGCTGTCGCGCAATGCCATCTCCGCGAACCACTCCCCCACCGCGCGGGCCGCAGCGAGGAGACGCTCCCGCAGCTCGGCGGGCGCGAGCGGCGGCACGGGCTCGACCAGGGCGTGGCGGGTCCAGCTCACCTCCTCGTTGTTGAGGAGCTGGGTGCCCAGCGACAGGCGAAGCAGCGCGAGCTGCCGCCGCAGGTCCTGCTCGCCCAGGGCGCCGAGCCGGCGGCGCACGACCGCAACCGCGGTCTCCGCGAAGAACCCGGACACGCGCTCACCGCGGCTCGTCCAGAGGTCGGTCGAGCAAGGGCACGCCGCGAAGGCTGGCACGTCGCCGGCGCGCAGGTCCCGGTGCTCGGCGGCGGTCACACGGGCGAGGGAGGGCTGGTCCTCCACCCCCACCCAGAGGCGGTCGAAGAGGAGGTCGCGGTCGAGGGCGTCGCGCAGCACGTCGGGATGGAAGCTCTCGGTCAGCAGCAGGCCGTAGACCCGGGTGGGGCGCAGCACCGCCCGCACCGGATCGTCCGCGAACCGGTCGATCCATCCGCCGGGGGCGAGCAGCTCCTCGCGGTGGCGCGCCAGCAGGCGGTAGACCTCGGCGAACCCCGCGGCCATGTCGTCCATGAACTCCGCGGCCTCCACCTCGCGGCCGTCGAGAGCCGGACGGTTGCTCCCCCCTTCCATGAGCGCCCGCTCACGGATGACCCGCATCTCGTCGGTGCCAATCCCCTGCCACTGGATCACTGGCTGCGGCGTGGGCTGGCCGGCCACCACCGCGACGCCGCTGAGATCGACTCCCGCGAACTCCTCGTTCTCGCCGACGCGGAAGGGGAGGAGCCCCACCCGCAGCACCGAGTCCGTCACCGCGTCCGCCGCCAGCCGCTCGTCCGGCCGCGCCGACTCCCGCCTCTCCAGGCGCGGATGGAACAGCGATTCGAGATCGACCACCACCGGCTGGTCGCCCGCGGCGATGAGGTTCTCGTAGTGGAGGTCCGTGGCTTCGAGGGCGTAGAGGAGGGCGAGCAGGCCGCCCAGGCGCCGGTGGTAGCGCGCCACCTCCTCTACCGAGGCGCAGCCCTCGGCAGCGGCGAACTCCATCCACCCGTACTCGCCGCGGTCGAGCACGGCCAGCCGGCAGAAGGAGAGGCCCTCGCCCTTGGCCTCGAGCCAGGCGAGGAGATCCTGGAAGCGCGCGTCCACCGCCATGGGGCGCGGCTTGTAGACGAGCTTCGCTCCCGAGGCGAAGGTGGCGATGCGCACGGCCCGGCCGCCGCGGTGGCGGTCGCCGGCGCCGCCGTCGAGCGCCGTCAGGGGCCCGGGGTCCTGCCCGCCGAAGAAGGCGGCGACGAGATCGGGCCAGTCCGTTGCCAGGCGGCCGAGCACCTCGAGCGAGATCCGCACCCAGACGTCCAGCTCCTCCACCACCAGGCGGGCGAGCACCGGGTACTCGTTCAGGATCGCGGCGGCGGCCTCGCGATCGCGCAGCCGGTCGACGAAGGCGGCGAAGCGCTCCTCGGCCGTCTCGCCGGCCAGCAGCCCCTGGAGCCGCGCCACGTGCAGCTCCAGCACCAGCGTCCGCATCAGCAGCGGCAGGAGGCGCAGCGCCAGCGTCTCGGTCACGAGCCGCTCCGCATCCTCCGGGGTGAACGGCGGAATGCAGTCCTCGACGATCCTGCCGATCCCCTCGCGGAGCCGCCCGCGCGCCCGCTCGATCAGGGGCCGGACCAGCTCGAGGAAGCCGACCGCCGGATCGCCGCGCAGCTCGGGCGGTAAGGGGAGCGGCTCCGGCGTGACCGGCGCGGGCCCGGCGAAGGCCGCGGCCAGTTCGGCGAGCCACTCCGGGGTCTGCGGCAGGCGCTTTCCCAACTCCTCCGCGGGCAGGGCCACCAGCCGCTCGAAGGAGCCCTCGTCGAGCCCCTCGTCCGCGAGACGGCGGGCGAGAGCGCCGTCCGACCGGAACGGCGAAAGCTCCCGCCACTGCCGGAGGCGCAGGCGGACGAGGTCGTCAGGCTCGATGGGCGTGCCCAGCTCCCCGGAGCCTGGCGCGGCCACCCGCTCGGCGAGGGCCAGCGCGCGGTATCCGGCGACGAGGTCGATGGCAGGCTCGGGCATAGAGGACGCACGAAGAATACCCGACGAAACGGGACTTCCCCGTCCTTGACGTTCTTGAGGTCCGTGCTGTCCTTGCTTGGCCTTTCTGCCGCGCAGGCTCCTAGGCGGTCGTCGGCGAGGGGCAGCAGTACCGCAGGTTGTGGAAGGTGTAGTCCGTGCAGGTCGGAGCGGTGGTGGTCCCGCCGGCAGTCCCCTTGAGCTGCTCGTCGTCCAGCTCGAGGATGCCCGCCGGATGGGCCGGGAGCTCGGCCCGCTCTCGGGCGGACAGGCTCGCACGGTAGACCGGGTCTTTCCAGGCCCGGATGGGATCGGTCTTATTCATTGCGCATACCTCCTGTAACGGGCCTGCTACTTGGGGCAGCAGCGCCGGAAGTTGGCGTAGGTGTACTCCGTGCAGGTCGGGGCGGTGGTGGTGACGATGGCCGCTCCGAAGGCCACCCTGAGCTGCTCGTCATTCAGTTCGAGGATGCCCGCCGGATGAGCCGGGATCTGGGCGCGCTCCCTGGCCGACAGGGCGGCGCGGTAGACCGGGTCCTTCCAGGCGCGGATGGGATCGATTCCCTTCATCGGTAGGTCTCCTGGAAGCCAGCGCTCCCCCATGGAGCGCGGCGGAGCAGGGCTCCTACTAAAAAGGTGCGTCCAAGGGAGCAAAGCGAGGCTGCCTGGAGGAGACGGCACAGGCCTGGATTCTCCCTGCAATCCCGGCAGAGGGTCCATCGGGACCCGAGTTTGCCCTCGCGAGGGCGCGTTCGCCCCTCGTCAGGGCGCGTCCAAACCCCGCGAGGGCGCGTACAGCCCTCGCCAGGGCGCGTCGGCCCCCGCGAGGGCGCATTCAGCCCTCGCCAGGGCGCATCCGGCCCCCGCGAGGGCGCGTTCAGCCCTCGGGAGGGCGCGTTCGCCCCTCGCCAGGGCACGCCCGCCCCCGCGAGGGCGCATTTGCCCCTCGCGAGGGCGAAATCAGCCCCCGCCGGGGCGGAGTCAGCCCTCCCCTTCGCAGAAAGGCAGGAACAGAGGGCGTCAAGCCGCTTTCCGGGTGGGAGGAGAGGAATGCGATCCGTCCTCCCACGCGCAGCCGAGCCGCCGGGCGAGGCCCTCGCCGCCCCAGCGCATCACCACGTCGTGGTTCCAGGCGAAGACGGGGCGCGCGATGGGAGCGAGGAGGTTCATCCAGGCCTTGGTGGTGCGCACCCGCCAGTCGTAGCGGACGCGGGTCCAGCCACCGTCCTGGCGCAGCTCCCAGCGGCCGGTGCCGTCCAGCTCGCCCTCGGCCCGGCCTTCCATGACGTGCGGGCGATCCACGCGGGTGGTACGCATGTCGAAGATGAGCCGGTAGGGAAGCTTGCTCTTCCAGGTGAAGCGGCGCAGGCTCCCCACCTCGCCGTCGCGTCCCTTCTCCAGAAGCTCCACCTTCTCAACGCCCGGCCACCACTCCGGCCAGCGATCGGATTCGGAGATCAGCCTCCAGACCTGCTCGATGGGCGCCTGGAAGCTCCAGCGGGTGACGAAATCGTAATCGGCCATGAAACCCCTCCCGCCGATCCTACGATGGCGGAAGGGGTTCTGGATGAGGGACACCGCGGAACGCGGGGTAGGATTGAGTCCAGAGGGGGCAAGCCCCCTTTGGACTCCTCCTCTCGAGAAGTTGTCCACAGGCTTCAGAGGTGAGAGGTTCAGGAATCAAAGGAGAGTGGGGACAAGACGACCCGGAATCCAAGAATATTGCCCTGATAGCCCGGGCTGTTTCTAGAACGAAAAGCGCAGTTCTGGAAGGGATCGAAAAAAGAGCCGCCGCGTAACACGCGGGCCACAGTTTTATCAGGGTTCAGATTCTCCCTTCCATCCAGAGGATCATAGGGATAGTCGAACTCAGACTTAAAGTAATCATGCCCCCACAGGCTCCTCGTCCACTCCCAAACGTTCCCAATCATGTCCACGCACCCGTAGCGAGAATCTCCCTGGGGCGAGAACTGGCCGATCGGAGTCGTTTTCGCACGGCTAGCCCAGGGGCTCCAAGCTTGGCGAAACCTCCCTCCGACCTGCCAATGCTCCCGGGTATTTGCAAAGCCCATCTGCCATTCATTTCCCCACGGATATAACCTGCCATCCGTTCCCCGCGCCGCCTTTTCCCATTCAGCCTCGCTCGGCAACCCGAACCCGTACCATTCCGAGAAGGCCAGAGCGTCGTACCAGTTCACGACGACGACGGGATGATCAGTACGCTCGTTCCACCTCTCGAACGACTCTATGTCGGCGCTCGGACGATCGCCCCTCTCCAGATACTCCCAAAACGCCCCCGCCGCCACCGGAGCTTTCCCGATGTAGAACGTCGGCAGGTAAAGGACATGCTGCGGTCGCTCGTCCGGTTCGCCCTCGCCTTCCGGGCTCCCCATCAGGAACTCCCCGGCCGGCACCCTGACCAAACCTAGGTCTTCGGGTCGCCCGAGCTCGCACCAAGCCCAGGCGGCGGCCTTCTTGAGGGGCGGTTCGCCTTCCCGTGCCGCTTCCAGGGCTCGCCAGGTCTCGGCGTCGGGGGAGAACCGAATCCCAGCCAGGGCCCGCGCCGCACGGGCTCGCACTTCCGTTTCCCCGGAGCCGTCCGCCACCAGCCGCACCAGGAACGCGGCCATCGGCCGGGCCTGCGCCTCTCCCAACTCGGGCAGCAGCTCCACGACGCGCTTCTGCCGCTCCGGATCGCGCCCGCGCAGCTCCTCCTCCATCCATCGCCGCGCCGCCGCTAGGTCCGCGGCCAAGAGGGCACTGGCCAGCCGGCGGAAGGGACCTGCGGCCTCTTCCCAGGTGAGACGATCGAGCAGCCGCTTCTTGACCTCGGCCCTCAGGTCGTCGCCGAGTTGCACGTCCTCGGCGAGGGTCAGACCCGCCATTTCCAGCTCCGCTCCGGACTCCCCGGCCCTCGCCAGCAGGGCTTCGACCAGCCGCTCGGCCCGGTCGGCGGGAGCGAGGCCGGCGGCGATGAGGATCACCTCCCGCCAGCGCTCCTCACCGGCCCGCTCCAGGAGAAGACTGTCAAGCTGTTGCTCCACAAGGTAGGCGGCAGCGAGATAGTCATGGAGGGCGCGGTGGGCGAAGCCGAAGAAGCCCAGGCGCTGCTCCTGCAGGATGCCGGAGCGCTCCCAGATCTGCCGGATGAGCGCCTCCGCCGTGACCTGGGCCTTGAGGCGGGGCAATAACGGCTCGACCACCCCACAGAGGGTCGGGATGTCGGCTTCGAGAAGGTCCTCCTTCAGGTAGTGGAAGGCAATGGCCTGGAGCACCATCCTCTTCTCTTTGAGCGTGGGCACCTCGGGAAGCTGGAGGCGCTTGTCCTGCCGGTCCCAGAGATCGAGGAGGATGTCCACGCACTTCTCGTACAGCTCGGCCCGGCCCTTGGGGAGGTCGGTGACGCGGTGGTAATGGACGAGCGTGATCAGCGACAGGAGCAGCGGCGTAGCCGCGATGCGCAGGAGGTTCTCGTTTCCGGTGAGCGACTCCCACAGCGCCTCGGCGCGCCGCCCGGCCTCCTCGAGGGCCCGGCGCTCCGCCTCCAGTGCCCTTGCCGGATCGGGGGAAGCCCCCAGGAGGCCCACTTCGCGGGTGCGCAGCACCTCGCGATACCAGGCGCCGAGGAAGCGGCGGACGTCGTCGCCGGTGAACGGCTGGATTTCGTAGGTGTGGAACCCGGGGAGCTGATTGTGCCAGCCGGCCACCCGGCAGGTCACCACGTAGCGGTTGTCAGGATAGTCGGCGGCCAGCCTCTCGATCTCCTCGACGGCTTGAGCATGGCGCGCCTCGTCCAGCACCTCGTCGAGGCCGTCGAGGAGCACGAGGCAACCGCCGCGCTTCAGCCAGCGCTCGGGATAGCCAGCCGGGACCTGCCGGACTGGCGAGGACCTGGCGAGCAGCGCGGGCAGCGTCTCGCTCCCGGCGCTTCCCAGCTCCCGGAGACGGGCGATGAGAGGAAACGGCCGACCGAGGGTGTCCCGCAGGGGATGCCGCAGGGAACCGGTGAAGACGAGGACCAGGTAGTCGAGCAGCGTGGACTTGCCCGCGCCCGGGCTGCCCAGGATCGCCAGCCGCCTCTCTTCGGGCGCGAAGATCTCGTTCCATCCAAAGCGGGGACTGTCCTCGCCTCGGACAGCCGCCACGCGCAGCGACACGTAGACCTCCTGCAACCGGGGCGGATGCAGGTCCGCCTGGTTGTAGACGCCGATTAGCTTGAGCCAGCGGTGCCGATCCGCCAGCGCCGCCAGATAGCGCTTGCGGAACCGCCAGCCGAAGCCGGCGAAGAAGTTTTCGATCCAGCCGCCGAGCTTCTTGAACAGCGCCTTGATCGGCTCGGAAAGGATCAGGACCACGATGGCGGTGATGACGCCGACGAGGATCTTGTCCCCGTTCTGCTGCCAGAAGCCCGGGGCCGGTGCCGCGGGAGCGGCCTGGAAGAGGGCGAGGATTCCGCTCATGCTGGAACATGGAAAGTATAGCGGGAAGAGGCCCGAAGGGCCGGCAGCATGGAGCCTGGGGCGTCAGCCCCAGGGAAGGGTGGCCCCCAATGATTTCGAGCCCTGAAGGGGCGGCAGCAGATCGGTGAGGCGTGGAACTGCTGCCGCCCCTACGGGGCTCTGGACGCTGGGGCTCCGTGTTCCTGGGGCTGACGCCCCAGGCTCCATGCTGCCGGCCCTTCGGGCCTACATAGTGAGCTCTTTCAGACCAGCCTCTAAACTTTCACCTTCCCCTGCACCCGGAGGGCAATCAGCTCCTCCGGGGGCAGGCCGCGGTAACCCTGGGCCTGGGCCTTGCGGATGAAGCCGCCGTCGATGGCGTGGATGTGCATCGAGATGAGCTGGTCCGGGGTGGCGCTGCCGTACCCGGCGTCCACGATGCCGCGGAGCCACTCGGGGGTGATGCCGTGGGTGCGGAACTGGACGATCCGGGAGGGGAACAGGCGCCGGTACCCACTCTCCCGCAGGCCCTTGACGTAGCCGGGCTCAATGCCGTGGATGCTCAGCTCCACCAGTTGCCAGGGCTGCAGGCGAGGGTAGCCGGCGTCCTGCATGGCGCGCACGTAGTCCGGGGTGATGTTGTGGAACCGGAGCTGCATCAGTTGGTCCGCGAACGAATCACGGCGCTCGAGCCCCAGGAGCTCGTGGACGAACCGGAACGCCGAGCCGTGATTCCCCTCATCCTCCGCCTGCCGCGGAGAATTGACGGCCCAGAGCTCTTTCATCTCGCGGGCGAAGTCGAAGGAGACGTCATGGACCGCCATCTCCAGGAGGCGGTCGCTCGCGGGACCGACGCCCATCATCTCCGCGAAGGCCGGATTGCCGGTGAAAGAGAAGGTGCCCTGGCCGCGCTGGCCGTCGAAGTTCCCTCGGAAACGGAAGGTCCCGGCGTCGCGGCGCAACTCGAAGCGGACATCGGGACCGGTGGCAAGACCGGCGAACTGGCTCATGGGGTACTCGTCGATCGAGGTCCAGCGGCCCCAGCCGGCTTTGCGCACGATCATCTCGAGCCGCACCCCATTGCTCTCGGCGTCGGCCGTCCAGCGGCCCTGCCGGGTGCCGGGTTCGCTGGGGACGTCCGCCGTGGAAGCGGTCGCAGTGTCCTTTGCTGAATCGCGGGCGCAGGCGAGCTGGACCGCGGCGCCGGCCGGCAGGAGCGCCAGGGCGAGGACGCCCGCCGCCCAGGAGCGGCGGGAGGACCGGCGCGGAGCGCCCACCAGGCGCCGGATGCGGTCGGAGAGGGAGCCGCCGGAAGCGGCGAGGGCGAGCCGGGGGGCGCTCCGTAACCCTTCGAGGTCCACCAGGGCGCGGGCGTAGCTCAGCCGGTCGCCGCAGACCGCCACCGCCAGGTCGTCGCAGCAGTTCTCCCGCTCGCGCCGCACCTGGGCCGAGACCCACCAAACCGCCGGGTGATAGAAGAGCAGGGTCTCCACCGCAGTCTGGAAGAGGTTGACGAGATAGTCGTGCCGCCGCACGTGAGCCAGCTCGTGGGCGAGGATGGCCTCGAGCTGCGCTGGCGAGAGACCGGTCAGCGCGCTCGCCGGGACCAGCACGACCGGCCGCAGCCAGCCCACCACCATGGGCACGGAGACGGCCGAGGATTCGAGCAGGGCCACGGCGCGGCCGATCCCCAGGCGCCGGCAGAGGCCGCGCGCCAGCCGCGCCACGGCCTCTCCCACCGGCCGGCCCTGGCGCGACAGCCGCCGGGTCCATCTCCAGCCGCCCAAGTGGTATATGGAGAGGGCAGCGACACCCGCGAGCCACAGGCCGAAGACCCACGGCAGCAGAGAGACGCCGAACGTCTGCGCCACCTCTGCGCCACCGGGAATCATGGAGATCGCCGGGACAGCCCGCTCCGCAGGAGCCGCAGGCACGGCGGCTGCGGGAGCCGTCGCGGCCGGGCCGGCCGGCTCCTCCACGAGCAGTAAGGCGGTGAGGACCGGCAGGGCCGCCATGAGGAGGAGCGCGGCGAGGGCCACGGCGTACCGGGTCGAGGCCTTGCCGCGCCCCAGGAGGGACAGGACCCCGCCGGCCGCCAATCCCACCAGCGCTCCCTGCCAGAGGAAATGAACCAGTGTTCTGGCGGTCGCAACGGCCGCCGGGCTCGCCCACATCGCCTCGATGCCGCTCATTTCTTCTCTCCTTCGAGCTGATCCAGAAGCTCACGGATCTCCGCCAGCTCCTCGGGCCGCGCCGGCTGCGAGGAGAGGGCGCGCATCACCAGCCGCGTGGCCGAGCCCTCGAACGCCCGGTCGAGCAGGTCGCGCACGAGCTGCGTCTGCGTAGCCTCTTCCGGCAGGCGCGCCGCGTAGAGATGGGCCCGCTGCGACTCGTCGCGGGTGACCAGTCCCTTCTCGGCCATGATCTGGAGCTGCTTCAGCGTCGTGGTGTACGCGGCCGGAGCTCGGCGGGCGAGCTCCTCATGGACATCCTTGACGGTGCTCGGGCCGCGGCGCCACAGCACCCGCAGGATGGCCAGCTCGGCGTCGGTGGGCCGGGGTAGCTCGGTCATGGAGGAGATGTTATACGAAAAGGATCGTATTTGTCAACGATGAGTTTCGTAGATCGTCCTCTCCCATACAATCCCCCTTCCCATGTGGAGCCCCGGCGAGCGCGTCACGCACCGATTCCATGCCGAGCTGGGCACCGGCCGCGTCGTCGAGGTCCAGGGCCGGAGGCTGACGGTCGAGTTCCCGGACACCGGGCAGACACTGAGCTTCGCGGCGGGCACGGACGCGCTCGTGCCGTTGACGATCGCGCCGGGCGGACGGGCACGGCTGGAGCCTGCCGGGGAGGTCGTGGTGGTCGAGTCGTGCGAGGGCGGCCGTTGCGTCCTCGCCGATGGCCGCGAGGCTGCCCTGGACGACCTCTGGCCGCTGCCGGCCGAGGTCTCGCCGGTCGAGAGGCTGGCGCGCGGGCAGGTCGACGGCTTCGAGGACTTCGCCAACCGGCTGGATGGCCTGCGCCTACAGCGCATCCGCCAGGCCGGCGGGCTCGGCTCGTTCCTGGGCGGGCGCATCCAGCTCTTCCCGCACCAGCTCTACGCGGCCGAGCGCGCCTGCCGGAGCCATCCCGTCCGCTGGCTGCTGGCCGACGAGGTGGGCCTCGGCAAGACGGTGGAAGCCTGCCTCATCCTCAACCGCCTCCTCCACACCGGCCGGGCCGAGCGCACGCTGGTGGTGGCGCCCGAGACGCTGACCCTGCAGTGGCTGGGCGAGCTGTGGCGGAAATACCATCAGGTCTTCGTGCTCCTCGACGGCAAGCGGCTCGACGACGTGGCCCGGGACTATGGCGAGGGGTTCAATCCGTTCGATGTCCACCGCCGGGCCATCGTGGGCCTGGAGACCCTGACCGCCCGCCGGCGGCTGACCGAGCAGGCCGTCGATGCGGGGATCGACCTGCTGGTGGTGGACGAGGCGCACCACCTGAGGCGGCCCAAGGGTCACCCCGGCAACGAGGCGTACCGGGCCGTGGCTCCCATCGCGGCCCTCGGCGGGCACGTCCTGCTTCTCACCGCGACCCCGCTCGAAGACGACGCCCACGGCTTCTTCCGCCTGCTCCAGCTCCTGCGGCCCGACGAGCTCCCCGCCGAGGAGTCGTTCGACGAACGGCTGGCCCGGCGCGAGTCGCTGCCGCCGTGCACCAGCTCCACGCGGCGGGTGGACATCGGCGGCCTGCCGCCCCGCGTGCCCGCGCCGGTCGAGATCGAGGGCTGGGAGGCGGCCAACCGGCTGGTGCGGCATCTGCGGGCGCGGCCGGCGGAGAATCCCCTGGCCCGGCGGCGCAAGGCGGACCGGATCTTCCGCGCCCTCGCCTCCCCCGCCGCCCTGCTCTCCGTGCTGGAGCGCGAGGACGAGGAGACAGCCGCGCTCGCCGCCGAGGCGCAGGCCGCGGACCCGCGGGTGCGCTGGCTCGTCGAGCAGGCCGGCCGCTGGACCGGCCCCGGTGAGAAGACGCTCGTCTTCGTGGCCCACCGCGAGACGCTCGACCTCTTGAAGGGAGCGCTCGAGCGGCAGGGGCGAAGGGTGGGCATCTTTCACGAAGGCCTGACCCCGGAGCGGCGGGACATCGAGGTGGCCCAGTTCCGGCTGCCCGAGGGCCCGTCGATGCTCATCTCCACCGAGGCGGGCGGCGAGGGGCGCAACTTCCAGTTCTGCCGGCGGCTCGTGCTGTTCGACCTGCCGTGGAACCCGAGCGTGGTCGAGCAGCGGATCGGCCGGCTCGACCGCATCGGCCGCACGATCCCCACGGAAATCGTCTACTTCCGGCCCGCGGACGGCTTCGGCCGCGCGGTCGCCGGCCTCTACGAGGCGATCGGCCTCTTCACCGAGCCGCTCGGCAGCCTCGAGCGCGAGCTGCGCCACGCCGCCCAGGCGGTCGAGCGCGCGGCGCTGGACGGTCCCGAAGAGGTCGAGCCCGCGGCGTTCCGCAGGGTGCTGCGCGAGGCCCAGGCAGCGCACGACCGGGTGCAGCGGGCCGCCTACCACGAGCTGCACCGCGACCCGTACCGGCCCGCGATGGCCGGGGAGATCCTGGCCCGCGTGCCGCCGGACCTCGACGCCCTGAACGAGAGCGTGGTGGTGCGCGCCGCCTCGCGCTTCGGCTTCGAGGCCGAAGAGCAGAGCGGCGAGCGGACTTGGCGGATCGAGTTTGGATGGGAGGCGCTGGTGGACCACGTGCCGGGGGTGCCGCCGGGATCGAGCTATCTCGGCACCTTCAGCCGCGAGCGGGCGGTGGACGAGGAGACGCTCGACTTCTTCTCCTCGGGCCACCCGCTGGTCGAGGGCATCCTGCTCGAGCTGGAGGACGGCCCGCGCGGCCAGGTCGCGCTGCTCCAGGTCCTGGGCGACGAGGAGACCTTCGGCCTGCTCGCCATCTACAAGGACGGGCCGGACTGGCGGGCCGTGGCCGTGGACGCTCAAGGCCGGCTCCGTCCCGATCTCGCCGACCGGCTGACCGCGGGGGCGCTCCAGACCGAGCCGATCGAAGCGAAGAAGTGGACGGCCCAGGCGAGTTGGGGCAAGGCGGTTCGCAGGATGGCCGAGAAGCTGCCCGACGGCAGGCTCCAGGCCCTGGCGGCGTTCCGGGTGCGGCGGCGGGGGTGAAGATCTCCGCCTCCTGCCACGATCGCCTCCCCTGATCGTGGTAGCCTCTGCCCGCTCGCCGTTCACAACCGTCTTGCTCCGGGAGGGCACACGTCCATGATCCGCACGCTCCGTCCGACCGCGCTCGCGGCCGTCTGTCTGCTCGCGCTCGCCGCCATCGCCGGCGCGGCCCCGGTGCGGCCACGGCTGGTGGTGCTCATCTCGATCGACCAGTTCCGCGCCGACTATCAGACGCGGTTCTACGATCTCTACCTGCCGTCCGAGTCCAAGGGCGGCGTGGGCGGGTTCCGCTGGCTGATGGAGCGCGGGGCCTACCACACCGACGCCCATCACGACCATTACCCGCTGCTTACCGGCCCCGGCCACTCCATCCACTTCACCGGCGCGCCCCCCTACAAGACGGGTATTGTGGGCAACGACTGGTTCGACCGCGACCTGAACGAGGAGCGCTACTGCGTGCGGGACACGAAGAGCCCGCTGGTCGGTGCTCCCGACCCGGATGGCAAGAGGGGTGTGTCCGCCATCACCCTGCGGGTCAGCACGGTGGGCGACGAGCTGAAGATGGCGACCGGCGGCCACGCGAAGGTCTGGGGGCTGGCGCTCAAGGACCGCGCCGCCGTGCTCATGGCGGGCCACCTCGCCGACGGGGTGCTCTGGTACGACGATCAGACCGGCGCCTGGATCAGCAGCCGGTACTACAGGAAGGACGGCACGCTGCCGAAGTGGGTGTCCGACTGGAACGGGCAGAAGAAGATCGACGCCTTCTTCGGCAAGTACTGGACCCTGTCCGTCCCTGCCTCCGCGCTCGATCGGCTCTGGACGCCGGACAACAAGTTCGCCTCCGATCCCAGCAAGCTCGGCAAGAGCTTCGGCCCGAACGGGCACAAGATCGACGGCGGGCTGACCCAGCCCGGCCCCGTCTTCTACAAGGCGTTCACCTACACTCCCTACGCCAACGACTACGTGCTGGACACAGCCCGCGAGCTGATCCGGCAGGAGAAGCTCGGGCAGGACGAGACGCCTGACATCCTGGCGCTCAACCTCTCGACCAACGACTACATCGGCCATGCCTACGGGCCCGACAGCGCCGAGGTGCTGGACGTGACGGTCCAGACCGACCGCCAGTTGAGCCGTTTCTTCCAGTTCCTGAACAAGGCGGTCCCGGGCGGCCTCCAGAGCGTGACGGTCGTGCTGACCGCCGACCATGGGGTCGCGCCCATCGCCGAGGCGGCGCGGGAGGCGGGCTTCACGGCCGGCCTCTATGACGAGAAGGCTCTCGCGGAAGCCGCCGAGAAGGCCCTCGACGAAGCGCTCGGGGCAGGCGACTGGTCCAAGAGCCTCTCGGAAGCCAACTTCTATCTCAACCTGGACGAGCTGAAGGCCAAGAGGATCGCGCCCGAGCGGGCCGAGGAGATCGCGGCCGCCGCGCTGCGGGCGCAGCCCGGGATCTACAACGCCTACACCCGCAGCCAGATCCTGGGCGGGCGGATGCTCGACAACGACGTCGCGCAACGCGTGGCCCGCAGCTTCCACCCGAAAGTGAGCGGCGACGTGTTGATCGTCCCAGAGCCGTTCTGGGTCCCCGACTACGCAGCGACCGGCGCCACCCATGGGACGCCCTACGCCTACGACACTTCCGTGCCGCTGCTGCTGGCCGGCAAGGGCATCAAGCCGGGTCGCTACACCCGGCGCGTCTCGACGCTCGACATCGCGTCGACCCTGTCGGACCTGCTGGGAGTCCTTCAGCCGAGCGGCTGCGAGGGAAGGGTGCTGTCCGAGGCGTTGAAGTAGGGCCGCGGCTACCCGAACAGCCCGAGCTGCACTCCCTGCCCCGGCCGCCGGAAGGCCGCCGTGGACAGCTCCGGCCGGGGCTTGTCCAGGCCGTGGCGGCGCTTGAAGGTCTCGAAGGTGACGCGGATCTGGTCCGCGAAGAGGCCCTCGCCGCGCATGCGGCTGCCGAAGCGGGGATCGTAGAGGCGGCCGCCCCGGAGGTCGCGCAGGCGGTTGAGGACCTTCTCCTTGCGGTCCGGGAAGTGCCGCTCGAGCCAGTCCTCGAAGAGGCCCGATACCGCCCCGGGCAGCCGCAGCACGACGTAGCCGGCCGAGGTGGCCCCCGCGCCCGCCGCGGCTTCCAGGATCTTCGGCATCTCGTGGTCCGTGATGGCGGGCACCACCGGCGCCACCATCACCCCGACCGGAATGCCGGCGGCGGCCAGGCGCTCGACGGCCTTCAAGCGGTCGCGGGGATGCGAGGCCCGCGGCTCCATCTTGCGGGCGAGCTCGGCGTCCAGCGTCGTGATCGAGAGGTACACCGCTACCGCTCCGTGCTCGTTCAAGGCCGTCAGGTGGTCGAGGTCCCGCGTCACCAGCTCGTTCTTGGTGATGATCGCCACCGGGTTGCGGAACTCGGCGAGCACCTCCAGGCACCGCCGGGTGATCTCAAGCTTCCGCTCGACCGGCTGATAGGGGTCCGTCACGCCGCTCATGGCGAGCGTCTGGGGCTTCCACTTCGGGGAGGACAGCTCCTTGCGCAGGATCTCGGGAGCGTCCTCCTTGACCAGGATACGGCTCTCGAAGTCGAGCCCCGCCGAGAAGCCCAGGTATTCGTGGAACGGGCGGGCGTAGCAATAGACGCACCCGTGCTCGCACCCCCGGTAGGGGTTGATCGAGACCTCGAAGCCCACGTCCGGGCTGTCGTTGCGGGTGATGAGCGAGCGCGATGTGTCGCGCAGCAGCTCGGTCTCGACCCGCTCCGGCCCGGGGACCTCCGGATCGCGCTCCACCGCGATCGTCTCGAACCGGTTCGTGGGATTGAGGGCCACGCCTCGCCCGCGGGGTGCCGTCTCCGCCATGGCGTAAGTATAGCGCAAGTTGCGCCCGGATTGCGATCGCCCGGGAGGGGGCGAAGCCCTCACCAGATCAGCCGCGTCATGTGGCCGAGGCCCAGGAGCGCGACACCCAGGCAGGCGGCCCCGAGCGCAGCCGCGTTCCAGCGCGGGCGGACGCCGAGCAGGGCCGCGACGGCGAAGAGGCTGGCGTACAGGTTGGGGACGAACATCAGCGGCGAGGCGCCGACGGTCGCGATCCACCACTCGTTGAACGGGTTGGCGCAGGCGTCGTTGGGCACGAGGAGCAGGGCGTCGAGGGCGAGCAGGCCGAGGAGGGCCGCCTCGCGCCGGCCGGCGCGGTAGAGCACGGCGAGCGCCGCCGCGGCGAGGAAGCCGAGGCCCGTCAGCGCCAGGTTGAACCGGAGCATGGCGTCGAGCCCGCCGTAGACGGCTGCCACCGAGGGACGGAAGGGATAGAACTGGTGCACGGCCGAGGTGCAGACGAAGGAGAGCGGGAGCAGGACCCAGACCACATCGCTCACGGCGCCCGCCGCCGGCCGGGCGGTGCCCTGTGCCCGCCAGACGCGGACGCTCATGAAGGCGGCGTAAGCGACGAGCGCCGCCAGGCCTGCCACGAACGCGGGCACGAACCAGGGCGGGAAGCTCTCCCGCTCCCGCAGGAGGTCGAGGCCGGCCTTCGCGGACAGGCCGGCGGCGGCGAGGAACACCGCGACGGTCAGCGAGGCAATCCGCTGCACGCTGGCTCAGCGCTGGTAGGTGCCCATCAGGGTCGCCTCGGCGAGGACGTGCCCCTGAAGGGCCGCGTCGATCTGTCGCCGGCCGGGTTTCTTCAGGTCTCCCAGGCTGGCGTCCAGGGCATACAGGTGGTGCATGTAGCGATGGCGCCCGCCTGGAGGGCAGGGGCCGCCGTAGCCCGCCTTGCCGAAGTCGTTGACGCCCTGGCCCGCGCCGGAGGGCAGCGCCGGCGCCTTCACCGCCTCCGGCAGCGAGCGGGTCTCAGGGGGCAGGTTGAACACGATCCAGTGGGTGAACGTGCCGCCGGGAGCGTCGGGATCGTCGACGATCAGGACGTACGACTTCGTCGCCGGCGGAGCGCCGGACCACGCCAGAGGGGGCGAGACGTTCTCGCCGTCGCAGGAGTAGCGCCTGGGGATCGCCTGCCCGGCCGCGAACGCGGTCGAGGTGATCTGGAACCCGCTGCCGCCGCGGGCGGGGGTCTCCTCCCCTCTGCATTCGGGAAGGACGGCGAGGAGGAGGACGAATGCCAGGGCTGATCCGAGACGCTTCTTCATGGAGCACCTCCCCGGAGGCGGACCTCCGCTGTGGGGATTCTGCGCCTGGAAAGGCCGGGAGGGAAGGATTCGCCTGGAGATCCTGTTCTCGATCTCAATATACTGGCCCGAGAGGCGCGCTAAACATCAATGGAAGCACGGAGCACCCGAATCGCCGAGCCCTTCCTGGCCTGGCCGGGAATCGCCAGCCTGCGGCTGACCCTGCCGCTGTCCTATCTCTTCTTCAAGATCTTCTTCTCGGTCTACGGTGGCACCAGCCTCCTCGCGGGGCTGCGGGCGCCGCGCCCGGTCTTCCACTTCGGCTGGGAGCTGCACCTGCCGTTCGTGCCGTCCGTGGCCCTGCTCTACCTGTCCGTTCCCCTGATGCTGGCGCTGACGCCGTTCATCCTGCGCACGTGGCGCACCCTCACGCCGTTCTTCCTCACGCTGACGGCGGAGACGCTGGTCGCCGGCGCTTTCTTCCTGCTCGTCCCGGTGGCGCAGAGCTACCCGGAGCGGGTGGCTTCCGGGTTCTTCGGCGGCGTCTTCCGGCTCGCCGACCGGCTGAACCTCGATCACAACGAGTTCCCGTCGCTCCAGATCGCCTTCGCCGTCACGGCGGCCATGGTCTTCGGGCGGCGATGCGGCTGGCTGGGCAGGGCCATGTTCGCCCTCTGGGCCGCGGGCGTCGGCGTCTCGACCTTGCTGATGCACGAGCACCACCTGCTCGACATCGCCGGCGGGGCCATGCTCGGGCTCGCCGCGGTGGCCACCGTGCAGCGCCGCACCTCCGACGACTCGTTCCTGGAGGGACTGCGGATCGACGCCCTCTGTCTGCGCGAGCTCGTCCGCCTCGCCCGACGGCGTCCCCGCTCTCTCCTGGCGGCCGCCGCCCTCCTCCGTGACTCCTTCCCCCGCTGGCGTGAGACGCGCGTCCTTCGCGCCGCCTGGTGCCTCGCCCAGCACGTGGCCGGCGTCCCCGACGGCGACCGGCCGGCGCCGGACGGCGATCCCGAGACCTACGTCCGGTCGGTCCTGCGCGGACTGAAGGACGAAGGACCCTTCGGGGACAGGCGGATCGCGCCCCTCGCGGCGTACGTCTCGGCCGAGCTGCGGCGGTTCGAGACGGTTGGCCATCCATGACATGATTCCGCAAGGCGTCCCCGCGCCGCCTTTCCCGAGGAGACCGCCATGGCCGAACCCGTGCAGGAACCCTCCGCACCCACCCCTCCGCCCCGCAGGCGCCGCAAGCTGGGCTGCAGCCTGCTCCTCCTGCTCCTGGTGGCGGTCCTGCTCTTCGCCCTCTATGTCTGGATCGCCCTCAACTTCAACTACTCCGAGGGCGAGCGGGCCGGCTACGTGCAGAAGTTCTCC
Source organism: Thermoanaerobaculia bacterium (assembly GCA_036399915.1). Lineage (GTDB taxonomy): Bacteria > Acidobacteriota > Thermoanaerobaculia > Multivoradales > UBA5704 > DATARR01. The sequence continues at coordinate 14,759 of DASWME010000370.1, read as the reverse complement.
CGCAAGGGATGGCTCTGCAAGACCTGGGAGGGGGAGCTGGCGATGGTGAACCTCCCCGGGGCCATGCCGCAGATCTTCAACTTCACCGTACGGGACGACGCCGTCGCGGAGCGCCTCAACCGGACCCTCGGCCAGCGCGTGCGGCTCCACTACGAGCAGCACAAGGGCATCCCCACCACCTGCTTCGGCGAGACTGACTACTTCGTGACGAAGATCGAGCCGCTCGGGCCCTGACCCTATGGCCCGAACGGGAGGCCGGCCGCGGCGAGCAGACCCGCCATGTCGTCCGGCACCGGCGCGACGATCTCCAGCGGCGCGCCGGTCGCCGGATGGACGAACGCCAGCCGCCGCGCGTGCAGGGCCTGGCGGGGAAAGTCGCGGCAGCGGGCGGCCAGGTACGGATCAGCGATCCCCTTCCAGTGCGGCTCGCCGTAGACAGGATCGCCCACGACCGGCAAGCCTTGCGCCTTCAGGTGGACGCGGATCTGGTGCGTGCGGCCGGTGAGCAGCCGGCAGCGCAGGAGCGTCAGTCCGCCGCCCTCGGCTAGCCTCTCATAGAGCGTCACGCTGTCGCGCCCCTCGGCCTTCGAGGCCACCATCCGCCGCCGGTCCCCGGGATCCCGCAGGATTTTGAGTTCGATCCGCCCCTTGGCGAAGGGCGTCGCGCCATAGACGACGGCGAGGTACTCCTTCCCGGCGTGGCGGCTCCGGAGGGCCCGTGCCAGGGCGGCATGGACGGCGGGAGTCTTCGCCGCCAGCAGGACCCCCGAGGTGCCCCTGTCGAGGCGGTTGACCAGGCCCGGGCGCCGGTCCCCACCCCACTCGCGGGCACGCCAGAGCAGGGCATTGATCAGGGTGCCCTCGCGATGGCCGATCGAGGGATGGACGACGAGGCCGGCCGGCTTGTCGATGGCGAGCAGGTGCTCGTCCTCGAAGAGGACCGAGAGGGGCAGCTCCTGCGCTGCCATCGCCGGCCGCGCGGGGGGCGGAGGCGACAAAGCGACCTCCACCTCGTCCCCCAGGGCCAGCCGCGCCGCAGGCCTGACGGCGGCGATCCCGTTGACCCGCACGCGCCCGGCCTCGATCCAGGCCTGGATCTGCGAGCGCGAGGCCTCCGGCAGGTCCGCCAGGTGCCGCACGAGGGCGAGGTCGAGCCTCTCCCGGGCGTCTCCCCGGTCGGCGCGGAAGGTGCGTGCGGCGGCCATTGCTTCCACTCTAGCGGATCGAAAAACTAAGATAACCTCATGCCGATCCGCCTGCTCGGGCTCCTCCTCGCCATTGCCGCCGCGGCAACCCCCCAGCCGTCCGGCTTCGACGCCCGCTTCACCGGCCGCACCCTGCGCTTCGACTACTTCCACAACGGCACCGCCCGAGAGGAGCATGTCAGCCTCGGCGGGCTCCGCCTGGAGGGGGACTGGCCCGGCAGCCGCGTCCACCTGCTGGATGAGACCAACCTCGGCAAGTACCTGTTCGAGGTGATCGATCCCGCCACCAACCGGGCGGTCTGGTCGCGCGGCTTCTCCAGCCTCTACGGCGAGTGGGAGACCACGGGCGAGGCCGCGGCCGGCGCGTGGCGCACGTTCCGCGAGTCGATGCGCTTCCCGGAGCCCAGAGGCAAGGCCCAGCTCGTCATCAAGAAGCGCGCCGCGGACGGCTCCTTCCGGGAGATCTTCTCCACCGTCGTCGATCCCGCCAGCCGCTTCGTGGACCGCTCGCCGGTCTCCTCTGCAGGAACGGTCTGGGCGGTCTTCGAGAGCGGTCCGCCGGCCGTCAAGGCCGACCTCCTCGTCCTCGGCGACGGCTACGCCGCCGGCGAGATGGAGAAGTTCCACGCCGATGTCCGCCGGCTGACGGACGCCCTCTTCGCCATCGAGCCCTACAGGAGCCACCGGAGCGATTTCAACGTGCGGGCGATCGACCTTCCCTCCCCCGTCTCGGGCGTCACCGATCCGCGCACGGGGACCTGGCGGAAGACACCCCTGGGGCTCGCCTACAACGCCTTCGACTCCGAGCGCTACATGCTGACCTTCGCGGACGAGGCGGTCCGCGAGGCCGCGGCCCAGGCCCCCTACGACGCGCTGATCCTGCTCGCGAACAGCCGCAAGTACGGAGGCGGCGGCATCTTCAACCTCTGGAACACCGCCGCCGTGGACAGCGCCGAGGCGGCCTACCTGGTGGTCCACGAGTTCGGCCACTCCTTCGCCGGCCTGGGAGACGAGTACTACACCTCGCAAGTGGCCTACGAGGATTTCAATCCGCCCGGCACCGAGCCCTGGGAGCCCAACGTCACCGCCCTGCCCGATCCCGCGAATCTCAAATGGCGGGACCTCGTCGCGCCTGCCACGCCGGTCCCCACGCCCTGGAAGCAGGAGGAGTACGACAAGGTCGTGCTGGCCTTCGAGAAGAGGCGGCGGGAGCTGCGGGAGCAGAACGCTCCCGAGGAGGAGATGGAGGCGCTCTTCCGCGAGATGCGCGCGAAGACCACGCCCATGCTCCGTTCCGAGAAGTACTTCGGCAAGGTGGGAGCCTTCCAGGGCGCCGCCTACGAGGCCAAGGGGCTGTACCGTCCCGAGGTGGACTGCGTCATGTTCAGCCGCAACCCGAAGTCCTTCTGCGCCGTCTGCGCCCGGGCGATCGAGCGGATGATCAGGATGTATGCGGAGTGAAGGCCCGGGCGGGGGACAAGCCCCGCCCCTACTCTCCTCTTCTCGCCACACCGACCCGGTACAGCAATGCCGCCAACCCCAGGAACGGCACCATCGGCCACCAGTTCACGTTGTGACCGAGGGCGCCCAGGAGTCCGCTCGAATCGAAGACGCCCTCGGCCTCGCGGAAGGTGATCACCGCCTGGGCCACGCCTGCGATGGCACCTCCCGCGATCAGGCCGGAGGCCATCAGCATGCCAGGAGAGAACTCGGCCTCCGAGGCGCTCTCGCCCGCGTTGCGCCGGTCCACCAGCCAGCGCACGATGCCTCCCGCGAAGATGGCGGCCGAGGTTGAGATCGGCAGGTAGAGCCCCACGGCGAAGGGGAGAGAGGCGACCCCCACCAGCTCCATCATCAGCGCCAGGAAGACGCCCGCCAGCACCAGCCCCCACGGCAGCCGACCGCCCAGGGTGCCGTCCACCACCAGGGCGAAGAGCTGCGCCTTGGGAGCATCGAACTTGGGCGCCGGCCGGAAGGCCCACACCGGCGCACCATCGGCGGCAACCAGATAGCGGCCGGCGGTGCCCAGGTCCACGGCGCGGTAGGGCCGGCGGTCGGGGCCCAGCTCGACCGGCGCGCTCGGCGGCACGGCGATCTTCGGCGCCTGGGCGTTCAGCCGCTCGAAGCGGTAGGGAAAGCCGCCGGCCACGCCCGGATCAGCCAGGAAGGCGGGCCGGCCCTCGCCGTCCACCAGATACTTGCCCCGGCGCAGAGCCCCCTGGTCCTCATGCAGGTCCATAATTTGATAGGTCCTGCCGTCCGGCCCCGCGCGCCGCTCCGCGCCGGGCGCGGCCTGGAGAAGGGCCGCCGACAGGTTGACCGGCATGTAGGTGGTGTTGCCGCGGTTCAGGAGCTGGAGGGTCAGACCGATCACGATGGCGCTGGTGACGACGCCCACCATGATCGCGATCTGCTGGTATTTCGGCGTCGCACCCACCAGGAAGCCCGTCTTCAGATCCTGAGAGATGGTGCCGCCGTTCGAGATCGCTACGCAGAGCAGGGCCGCGCTGGTCACCGCCATGGCCTTGTAGCCCACGCCCGTCCAGCCCAGGGCCACGAACAGGCCGCAGGTGAGGAGCAGGCAGGCCACCGTCATCCCCGAGATCGGGTTCGCGGAGGAGCCCAGCTCGCCCGTGATGCGGGAGGAGACCGTGACGAAGAAGAACCCGAAGAGCACGATGAGCGCCGCCGTGACCGCGTTGATCTCCAGCATCGGCGCCAAGGCAATGGCGACCGCCAGGGCCAGCGAGCCGCCGAGGACGACCGGCATCGGCAGGTCCCGGGCCGTGCGCGGGCGCTCGGACTGCGCTGTCCCCCGTCCCGCCCGCAGGTTCCGCAAGCCGCCCGCGAAAGCGGCGAGGATCGAGGGGATGGCCCGCGCCAGGGCGATGAAGCCGCCCGTCGCCACCGCCCCGGCCCCGATATAAAGGATGTAGTTGCTGCGCACCTCGGCCGGGGTCATCTCGGCGATCCTTTTGAGGGCCGGATACATGGGCCCGGGCAGGGCGTCGCCAAATAGGTGAGCGAGCGGCACCAGGACGAGGAAGGCGAGCGCGCCGCCGGCCATCATGTTGGCCGACGTGCGCAGGCCGATGATATAGCCCACGCCGAGCATCGGCGGCGACACCTCGAAGGCGAGCAGCGCCCCTTTGAAGCGCCCCCAGAACTCCAGCGCGAAGTTGGCGGTATCGTTCCACAGCTTCAGGATCAGGTTGCAGGTCGCATAGAGGAGCCCCACGAAGAAGCCGAGGAACACGGTGCGCGCGCTCGTCCCGCCGCGCTCGCCCACGATCAGCACGTCCGCGCAGGCGGTCCCCTCGGGATAGGTCAGTCTTCCGTGCTCCTCGACGATCAGGCCCTCGCGCAGTGGAATCATCATCAGCACGCCGATCAGCCCGCCCAGCAGCGAGACGAGGAGGATGCGCCCGATCTCCATGTCGAACCCGAGCAGCAACAGCGACGGCAGCGTGAACGCGACTCCAGCCGCGATCGATTCGCCCGCCGAGCCGGTCGTCTGCACGATGTTGTTCTCCAGGATCGTGCCGGGCTGCAACCGAAAGGCTTTCGCAAGCCACTTGAACAACGTGATCGAAAGCACGGCCACGGGGATGGACGCCGAGACGGTGATGCCGACCTTGAGGGCGAGATAGGCGGACGAGGCTGCGAAGACGATCCCCAGCGCCGAGCCGATCACGAGGCCGCGCACCGTCAGCTCGCGCATGCGCACCCCGGGCGCCACGAAGGGCTGGAACGCTCCCGCGGACGGCGCGGGCTCGGGAACCAGGGACTCGACGACAGTGGATGGTTTCGCAGCGATCATCGTTTCGGCTCCTCTGCGATCACCCTTGCTTTAGCGGGGTGTTCGCGCCCTCGACAGCCTGCCAGCGGCCGTCGCGCCAGACGTAGACGTGAGTGAACTTCGAGAGGATGACGATCTCCCCTTGCGGATTGCGGCCGGTGATCTTGCCGTGGGTGACGGCGGTCTGCCCGAGGACGCGGGCGTCGAGCTCTTCGACGGTGAACCGCAGGCTGGGGTCCTGCGTCTTGAACATCTCGAACAGCCCCGCCCGGTCCACGAAGCGGCCGTTGGCGAGGAGACCGCGGAAGTCCGGGGCGTAGATGCGGTCGAGGGACTGGAGGTCCTTCTCCCAGATCGCGTGGCTCCGGCGCCGTTCCAACTCCACCAGGATCTTCTCCTGCTCCTCGCGGCTCCCCGGCGGGAGGTCGCCACAGGGCGCCGGCGGCTGCGCCCGGACGGCCTGCGCCGTCACGATCAGGAGAACCAGAAGGAATCTAACCGTTTTCGCAGCGGTCATGTCATCTGCTCCTTTTCGATCGCGGCCGCGGGGCTCACGGCCACCAGGCGATCATAGAGCACCATCAGTCCGGTCGCGGCGAAGCCGATGCCGGCGATCACCCACCACATGCCGCCAGGGTTCGACGGTCCGCGCACGAAGCGCTCCACCAGCGAGCCGCCGAGCGCGCCGCCCACGAACGAGCCCAGGGCCACCGGCAGGAAGGCGAAGCCCATGAACGTTCCTACCTGCTCCCGCGGCGCCAAGTCGGCCACGTATTCATAGAAGCGCGGCGCCTGGAGGGCCTCGCCGAAGGCAAAGACGGCCATCGCTATGGCAACCGTTTGCCACGACGGGAAGAACGCGATGAGCAGCCACGCCGAGGAAGCCACGGCAAAGCCCACGGTCATGGCGAGGATGGGCCGCCAGCGCCGCACCAGGGCGCTCACCGGCACCGTGAGGAGGATCAGCGACCATGCGTCAACGGTTTCGATCAGCTCGAAACGCTCGAAGCGGAGGGCCTCGGTGAGATAGAACGGCAGCGAGTAGAAGATCTGCCAGAACATGATCCAGAAACCCGAGAAGATCACCAGGAAGCCGAGGAAGCGGGCGTTGCGGAAGACCAGCGCCATATCCCGCAAGACCTTGCCGAACGAGGTGGGTGCCGCCTCGCCGGGCGTGCGCTCGGGCTCGCGGAAGAACAGCAAGGTCCCCAGCAGGCAGAACAGCGAGGTGACGGAAGACGCGACCAGCACGTACTCGATCCCCAGTCCCTCGCGCACCTCGAGCGCCAGGATCGGCCCCAGGGCGCCGCCGAGGTTGACCAGCGTGTAATAGACCGAATATCCCAGTGACTTGGAGTCCGGCGTGGTGGTGCGGGCCACCGTGCCGACGATGCAGGGCTTGATGAGCGAGCCGCCGACGGCGGTCAGCAGCAGCACGGCGGCGACGTAGGGCCCGTGGCCCACGGCCTCCACGATCCCCTGTCCGAACCGCAACCCAGCGAGACCGATCAGGAAGTAGCCCACGCAGAAGATCGAGAAGCAGGCCGCGAGACTGCGCTTGAAGCCGTAGCGGTCCACCACCGTGCCGGCCAGGATCGGCAGACAGTAGAGGACGCCAGAGAAGAGCCCCGCGAGCGAGCCCGCCGCCTGGGGACCCAGGCCGACCCGCTCGGCAAGGTAGATCACGAGCACCGCCTTGGAGCCGTAGAAGGCGAAGCGCTCGAACAGCTCCAGAGTGTTCGCCACCCAGAACGTGCGGGAGAAGCCGGCGGCGGCGGCGTGGAACCGCGCGAGCGGGCTCATGCCGTCTCTGCCTCCTCCGGCGCCTCGACCAAGATCACCCCACCCTCGCGCAGGCGCGCCAGCGTGCTGTGCTTGCGACCGTAGGAGAAATAGATCACCAGGCCGATCCCCAGCCAGACGAACAGGCGCAGCCAGTTCTCCGAGGGGAGCGAGAACATCAGCAGCAGGCAGCTCGCGATCCCGAGGACGGGCACCAGCGGCACGAAGGGGACCCGGAACGGCCGCTCGGCCTCCGGGTGCGTGCGGCGCATGATGAGCACGGCCGCGCAGACGACGACGAAGGCGAACAGCGTCCCCATGTTGACCAGCATCAGCAGCACGCTGATGGGGAGGAACGCCGCGAGCGAGGCCACGAAGGCGCCCGTCAGGAGCGTCGACTTCCACGGCGTGCGGAAGCGCTCGTGCACGGCGGCGAAGAAGCCGGGAGGCAGCAGCCCGTCGCGGGAGATGGCGAGCAGGATGCGGGCCTGGCTCAGCATGGTCACCAGGATCACGGAGGTGATCCCCGCGAGGCCGGCGAGAGCGATCAGGAACTGGGCCCAGCGCAGCCCCACGCGGCGGAAGGCGTCGGCCACCGGAGCGTTCACGTCGAGCTGGCCGTACGGCACCATGCCGGTGAGCACGGCCACGACGCCCATGTAGAGCAGCGTGCAGAGCACGAGGGAGACGACGATGCCGATGGGGACGTCCCGCCGGGGCCGCCGGGCTTCCTCGGCATGGGTGGAGACCGAGTCGAAGCCGATGTAGGCAAAAAAGGCCAGAGCGGCGCCGGCGAGCATCCCGCTCGGGTTGCCGCCGGCGTCGCTCTGGCCGAGGAGAGCCCGGCCGAAGAGGTTCAGGCCGGTGTAGCCATAGGGCGCGAAGGGGTGCCAGTTGGCGGGGTTCACGTAGAAGGCGCCGACCGCGATCACGAAGAGCACGGCGGCGACTTTGATCGCCACCAGGGCGGTGTTGACGCTGGCGCTCTCGCGGATGCCGACCACCAGCACCACCGTGATCAGGGCGACGATGAGGACCGCTGGCAGGTTGATGAACGATCCCGTGGCGACCAGCCGGCCGATCTGAGGGTCGTAGTTCACCACCGGCCCGGCGATGGCATGGGGAAGCTTCCAGCCGAAGACGTCGAGGACGCTCTGGAAATAGCCGGACCAGCCGTCCGCCACCGTGGCGGAGCTGACCGCGTACTCCAGGATCAGGTCCCAGCCGATGATCCAGGCGAACAGCTCGCCCAGCGTGGCGTAGGCGTACGTATACGCGGACCCCGCGACCGGGACCATCGACGCGAACTCGGCATAGCACAGGGCCGCGAAGATGCAGACCAGCCCGGCGACCGCGTAGGAGAGCATGAGGGCCGGCCCCGCCGTCTGCCGCGCCACCGCTCCAGTGGCCACGAAGATGCCGGCGCCGATCACCGCGCCGACGCCCAGGCTAGTGAGCTGCACGGGCCCCAGCACCCGCCGCAGCCGGTTCTCGCCCCGGAGCTCCTCGAGCAGCAGGCTCAGGGGCTTCTTCGCAAAGAGAGGGTTGGCCACGGGTCACCTCCTTCCAAGCCTGGAAAGGAGGTTAGGGCGCGGCCGGGGGACGGGACTATTCCGCAACCTTCAGGGAGAACGGGCCGGAGAGGGGAGGTGGGAGGAGGTGAGGGTATTCCCCCTCCCACAGTGAGGGATTTCCCCTATTCGGGATGGGGGTATCTCCTCTTGGCTCCGGAGGACGCAGGAGAGAGGATCAGTAGTGTGACTACTACCTCTACCTCCAAAGGAGCGCCATGAACCGACATCTTCGCCTATCCTTGAATTACCTGGCCATAGCAGCGTTGTTCACCGCCACCGCCTATGCCGCGGAGCCCGGCTCCGGCACGGTCAGCAAAGGCAAGCGGACCGCCAACTGGACGGGCGGGCCCTTCACCGCCAGCGTTCCCAACCAGCTCGGGTGCATCGGGCCGTCGGATCCCACCTGCGACGCCTTCGCCCTCACCGTTGACGTGAGGCCGGGCTCCCGGTTCGCAGTGGCCATCACGACCGCCGCCGTGGATGACGACTACGACCTCTACGTCTATTACCCGGACGGCACCGAGGCCGGCCGCTCCGCCAACTCGGGCGGCAACGAGTCGGTCGTCATCGAGCACACCACCCTGCACGGCAGCGGCCCCTACGCGGTGCGCGTGCTCCCCTTCTCCGTCGCCATCGGCTCGACCTATGACGGGGTGGCGCGGGCGAGCCGCGACGTCCCCATCGAAGGGAACGACCTGACCAGTTGCCTGCAGCCGACCCCGGCCGCCGTCGGGATCGCCGGGGTGACCGACAGCGGCCAGACGGTGTCGCTCGACGTCGCGGTCCTTCTGGACGGCGTGGACCTCGGGCTGGCCAACCAGATCATGACCAAGGCGGCGGAGTCGTACGCGCCGCTCAAGGTCGACCTGAACGTGGTCTCCTACCGCAGCGTCGCCTTCACCGGCACCGAGGGCGCTGACATCATCCAGCAGGCCAAGAGCTACTACGGCGGGCAGAGGCCGGCGGGCTCGGATCTGGTCTACGTCCTCACCAGCAAGGACATCACCGACGCCGGAGACACCGGCCTGGCCGGCCTGGCCGACTGCATCGGCGGCGTGCGGTTCGCCACCCGCGCCTTCGCGGTGGGCGAGGCAGTGGGCATCGACCCGTTCAGCGCGGGACCCTTCATCTTCGAGGTGGACGCCCACCCGGAGATCGCGGCCCACGAGCTGGGCCACCTCATGGGGGCACACCACCACTACGCCAACTGCGTGGAGGGGATCCTCCAGGGCGATGCGACCGACGTCTCGCCCTGTACTCTGATGTTCAACTTCGTCGATTTCCAGTCGCTGAACTTCTCGCAGGTCAACGGGCCCGTCGTTCGCGGCCACGCCGTGCAGTACGCCTCCCCATAGCGTGGCTGCCTCTCTCCTCCTCCGCGAGCCCTCTCGATCGAGGGGGCTCGCCTTTTTTCACCCAGCAGCGGACATCGGCGCCACCCGTCCCACCCGGAGCCCGTCGGCCAGACGGTAGGCGTGGTGGGCGGTCACGATGGCGGCGCCGTCCCTGAGGCGGCTGCGCAGTCCGTGGAGGTGCCGCGCCGCGAGGTTCGTGATCTCGGCGCGGCCCGCCCCCTCGGGGGCGATCCGCTGGCCCACCTCCAGAACCGGGACGCCCACGCCGCCCCGCAGGCAGTCCTCCACCAGCTCGACCCAGGTGATCGCCTCCTGGCTGCCCGCCTTGAAGGCCACGCGGCGCGGATCGCCCTCGCCGGCCAGAATCCGGCCGCCGATCTCGACCGCCGGCTCGGCGCTCCAGACCACCAGGTCGAGCTCGCCCTCGAGCTCGCGGCGGTCCTCCTCCGTCCGGGCCACGGCGGCGGCCGGCGGCCTCTCGCCGCCCTGGGCGACCTCGAGCTTGAGAGGGAAGGCTCGGTCCAGGTACGAGCGCACGACCGGCACGACCATCTCCCGCAGTTCGCCCTTGTCCATCACGTCGCGGGGGTTGAAACCGGCGTCGATCAGGTCGCGGCCGAAGGTGGCCTCGTAGCCGCGCTTGTTGGAGAGGAACCGGCAGGTGGGCGGGTTCTCGGCGAACATCCCCCGTACCGTGTTGGCGAGGTAGATGGACTCCCACCAGCGGTCCGGCGGGATGAAGGCGAGTGTCGAGAGCTGGATGTCCTGGAGCAGCAGCCCGCCGGAGCGGAGCATGCCTGCCAGGGCCTTGCCGCAACGGCTGGCGCTCTCGAAGACGGCAGGGTCCAGGGCGGCGCGGCGGGCGTCCCGCGGACCGTCGTCGCCCGGGCCGAAGCTCGCTGCCACCTGGAGCGCGGGGTAGGTCTCCAGCCACCAGGCCACGAGGCGCGTGGTGTCCGGCCCGGTGCGGTCCAGGCAGACCGCGGTCGTCATCGCGAGGATCGCGGGGTCGGCTGCCGCCAGGACCGCCAGCAGCTCGGTGACGTGGTGCAGGTGGTCTTCCACGATCACCAGCGGCCGCCGCGCGAAGCCCGTCGCTCCGACCCAGGTCATGGGTGGGTACTATACCGATCCCGCCGTCACCGATGGCTGGAGCGCATCCGCGCCTCGACCATCGACGAGGGTGGGATCGGCGGATACACTTCCCGCCCATGGCCCGCGCCAAGAAGGCCCGCCGATCGCAACGCCAGCAGGAGCCCGCCGCCCAGGCCGCCGTGGAGACCCGTCGCGAGCGCATTCCGCCGCTCGCCAAGCTCCTCCTGGCCTGCGCCGTCGTGGTGGCGCTGTTCGCCTTGAGGCGGATCTTCCTCCCCCTGCCCTGGTCCTACGACGAGTACTACCACTTAGGGCTGGCGCGGGAGATGCTCTCGGGCCTCCGCATCGAGTCGTTCCGCTGGACCCCGTTCTCGATCCTCTTCGACCACTTTGTGGACAGCGCGCCCCTCTTCCATCTCCTGCTCATGCCGATCGCGAGACTCCCTCTGGAGACCGCCGCCTTTCTGGGGGCCCTCTTCGGGCAGCTCTTCCTGGTGGGCTCGTTCGCCTGGGCGCTGTGGAGCCTCCGCGTGCCGCGGCCGTGGTGGTTCGTGCTCGCCCTACCCGCGCTGGGGACGCTGTTCGCGCATCGGGTAGGAATGTGCCGGCCTCAGGTATGGCTGATCGGCTCCTCGGTGCTCGTGATCGCACTGCTCGTCGAGCGGCGGTGGAAGGCGCTGTTCGTGGTCTGCGCGCTGTTCGGGCTGACCCATACGGCCGGATGGATCTCCATCCCGCTGGCCCTCCTCTGGTCGCTCTCCGGGCTGGTGGTGCGGGGGGAGCCGGCCGGGCGGCGGATCCCCTGGCAGCCCGTGGCCGCGGCGGCGGGAGGATGGCTGCTCGGCCAGCTCGTCCACCCGGAGGTGCCGGCGAACTTCCGGCTGTTTTTCATCTCGAACTTCGTCATCCCGTTCCAGGCCACGGCCGCGGGCGACGCCGCCCTGCGGACCCAGCTCGGGACCGAGCTGTCGCCGCCCGGGCTCGACCTCCTGCTGGAGCAGTGGCCGGCGCTCGTCGCCCCGGCGCTCGTCGCCTTCGCGCTGCTCTTCCAGCCACGGCTGCGCAGCCGCGCCACGCTGACGGCGGGCGCCGTCGCGCTCGCGTTCTTCCTGGCGGGCAGCCTGTTCGCCCGCCGCTTCCTGGAGCTGGGCACGCCCCTCGCGCTGCTGGCCCTGGCACTCGTGCTGCGCGAGCGGCGAGACCAGGGCCTGCCCCCTCTGCTGCCCAATTGGGGCCGGATGCTCGCCGCGGCCGGCATCGTCCTGGGGACGCTCTGGACCGCCGCCGCGCTTCGCACCTATGACGTCGGCAAGGCCTCGCCGCCCCGCGAGATGGCCCGCTGGCTCGGCGAGCACGGCGCGCCGGGGGAGCGCGTCTTCACGGCCCAGTGGGCGGACTCATCCCCCTTGTTCTACTCCGCGCCGCAGCTCCAATCGCTGGTGGCCCTGGACCCGACCGTCTTCTACGCCAAGGACCCGCAGCTCTTCCAGACCTATGTCAACATCGTCCAGGGGCGCCATCCGGACCCGGCGCGGGCCATCCGCGAGCGCTTCGGGGCACGGTGGGTCACGATCTGGAAGCAGCCAGTCCACAAGCCCCTGGCGCTCCAGCTCTCGCGCTCCCCCGGAGTGCGGGTCGCGTTCAACGATTACCATTACCTGGTGATGGACCTGAGGCCGTAGACTCCCTGCCATGCGGATCGTCTCCCTGGTGCCCAACGGCACGGAGATCCTGTTCGCCCTGGGCGCGGGGGACCTCGTGGTGGGCGTGAGCCACGAGTGCGACTGGCCGGCGGAGGCACGGACGCGGCCGGTCCTTACCGGCAGCGCGCTGCGGTCCGGGATGAGCGCGGCCGAGGTGGACGCGGCCGTCTCCGCCCAGGTGGGGAGCGGCGCGAGCCTCTATACCCTAGACGAGGCGCGGATCGCCGAGCTGGCGCCGGACGTGATCGTCACCCAGCGGCTCTGTCCCGTCTGCGCGGTCTCGACCGCGCAGGTGGACGGCGCCGTGCGCCCCCTCCCCCGCTGCCCCGACGTGGTCTCGCTCGATCCCCGGACGATCGGCGACGTGTTCGCGGACATCCGCCGGGTGGGCGAGCTCGCCGGGCGCACCGCAGAGGCCGGAGCGCTGCTCGCGAGCCTGGAGCGGCGGCTGGAGGCGGTCCGCGCGGCCGTGGCGGGCTGGCCCCGTCCCCGCGTGCTCGCCCTGGAGTGGCTCGATCCGCCGTTCGCCGGCGGCCACTGGGTGCCCGAGATGATCGACCTCGCCGGCGGGATCGACGTCGCCGGCGAGCCCGGCGGACACTCCGCCCGCCTCACCTGGGAGCAGGTCGCGGCGGCGAACCCGGACGCGATCGTGGTCATGCCCTGCGGCTTCGACGAGGCCGGCGCCCGCGCGCAGATCGAGACGATCGCCCACCGCCCCGAGTGGCGCTCCCTGCGCGCCGTGCGCGAGGGCCGCGTCCACCCCGTGGATGCCAACGGCTGCTTCAGCCGTCCCGGGCCGCGCCTGGTGGACGGCGTCGAGCGGCTGGCGGAGATCCTCCACGGCGCGTCCGCGTGAAAAAGCCGGCGCCCATTCGTCTAAACAATCAGCACCGGAACGGGGTCTCCCGCGCGTAGCGGGAGGCAGGCTCTTGACGAGCCTCACCCCGTGGCTGGTCCCCAGGACCGGCCTCCTCGTCCGAACGCTCCTGGACCGACCGCCCGGGAGCGTCTTTTTATTTCCCCAAGCTCCGCAGCCAGCCGACCACCCGCGCATCCACCCCCATGCTCCGGGGGAAGGCCACGTGGCCTCCCCCGGAGACCCAGCGGACCTCCAGGCGAGGCGCGGCGCCCTTCAGCGCGGCGCGGACGGGTCCGGCGGGCACCATGGGATCGCTCTCGGAGTTGAGCAGCAGGGCGGGCACCCGCAGGTCCGCCAGCCGCGGAGCCACGCTGGCGCGGGCGTAGTAGTCGGCGGCGCCGGCGAAGCCGTGGCGCGGAGCGACGATCCGGTCATCCCAGTCGAGCAGCGTGCGGAGCCGGGCCGCCTCCTCCACCGGCATCGGCACCGGCCGGCGGGCGGCCACGGCGGCGTAGATCCGCATCAGGTTGCCCAGCAGGTAGCGGCGGTAGACCCAGCGGGAGGGCGCGTCGATCTCCCGCTGCGACAGCGCGAGGTCGAGCGGCGAGCAGACGGCGGCCACGGCGGCGAGGCGCGGGTCGGCGTCCTCGGTCGCGAAGCGCAGGGCCACGTGGCCGCCCAGGGAGTAGCCGAGCAGGTAGATCCGCCGGTAGCGGCTCAGCGGATCGCTCGCCAGGGCGGCGTGGAGGTCGTCCGTGAGCCCGGCGTGGTAGAAGTCGCCGCTCTGGCGGTCGCACCCGCGCAGGTTGATCCGCAGGCAGGAGAGCCCCGCGGCCTCGGCGGCCTGCGCGGCCCGGTGCATGTAGTGGCTCTCCGTGCAACCGCCGAGGCCGTGAACGACCACCAGGATCTCGTCGCTCCCCGGCGCCTCCCGCAGCCACCCGGTCACCGGCACCTCGCCGGCGACCGGGTCCAGCAGCGTGGTCCTGAAGGGGCCGGATTCCGGCGGCTGCAGCGGCCGCACGCCGTGGCGCAGCCGGGGAGCGATCGTCCAGAAATGGCCGCGGACCGACATGCCGCAGATGCTATCTTCAAAAGCCGTTCATGGCAGATCCCTTGCAGCAGCGGCAACGGAAGCTCGCAGCGAGCTTCCTGGAAGGGAGGAATCGCCATGTACAAGACGATCGGACGCGCGGTGTGGATGCTTGCCCTGGCCGGCCTTTTCCTCATCCCCGGGACCGCCCGGGCCGAGATCGACTTCGGCGTCAGGACCGGGCTCTACAGCGATGCGGACGCCGGCTTCCTCGGCGTCGAGCTGCTGATGGACGTCACCCGGCAATGGTTCTTCAACCCCAACTTCGAGTACGTCTTCGTGGACGACGGG
>DASWME010000369.1:0-10599 GCA_036399915.1 Thermoanaerobaculia bacterium | reverse complement strand
CTTTCCATGTGGTGAACATGGCGCTCAACCTGGTCGGCGGCAAGGATCTCGCCTGGCAGGACCGCAAGGCCGAGACCTTCACCGCCTCGCCGTTGCACGCCGGGAGCCTCCGCCTCGGCTACCGGGACGCGGCGGAGTATGGCCTTCACCGGGACGGCAAGGCCGCCCTCTCCCTCGGCACTGCGGTCGCCATCTCGGGCGCGGCGGCGAGCCCCAACATGGGTTATCACTCTTCGCCGGTGGTCACTTTCCTGCTCGCGCTGTTCAACGTGCGCCTGGGCTGGTGGCTGGGAAATCCCGGCCCCTTCGGCGACGGGACCTACAACACCCCGGGTCCGCGCTTCGCGCCGCGCCCCCTGTTCTCGGAGGCGTTCGGGCTCACCGACAACGAGCACCCGTACGTCTACCTGTCGGACGGCGGGCACTTCGAGAACCTCGCTCTCTACGAGATGGTCCTGCGACGCTGCCGCTACATCGTGGTCTCCGACGGCGGCCAGGATCCGGAGTTCACCTTCGAGGACCTGGGCAACGCCCTCTCCAAGGTCCGGGTGGACCTCGGCGTGCCGATCAAGTTCGGGAAGATCCTGATCCGCCCGCGGCCGCAGGACCAGGAGAGCTATGACACGACGCGGAATCAGGACGCTGCCCGCTCCAGCCAGCCCTACTGCGCTATCGCCCGCATCTGCTACTCCTGCGTCGATAGCGTGCCCGGCGGCAAGGTGGAGGACGGCCTGCTGCTCTACGTCAAGCCGTCGCTCAACGGCACGGAGCCCGCTGATGTCTTCCACTACGCGCGGCTCCACCCGCTGTTCCCGCACGAGCCCACCTCCGACCAGCTCTACTCCGAATCGCAGTTCGAGAGCTACCGCGAGCTGGGCTCACACGTCATGGGGACGATCCTCGACAAGCTCCCCTTGGGAGCCACGCTCGAAGAGCTCTTCGAAAAGGTGGAGGGCGAGCTCAGGGGCCTGCCCTCCTGCAGCTAGAACGTCTTCAGAAACTCGATCAGCGCCCGCTTGTCGTCGTCGCTCAAGCCGGGCTCCTCCTTGAAGTAGGAGGTGCCGAAGTAGTGCCCCCGGTTGACCACGAAGTCGGGGCACTTGCTGAGCTCGAGCAACGGCTGTCTGAGGTTGGCGAAGACCCTGCGCGCCTGCTCGTCGCTCGCGCCCTTCGGCAGCGCCCGCAGGTCCTGCTTGATCTTGAGCAGCAGCTTGAGAAGCTTCTCGTCGTGCTTGACCCGCTCTTCCAAGCTCATCTTGTCGGGCCGCAGGTTCACGTTGGTCAGGAGGTTCACCGGCGTGCCGGCGGGGACCGGTCCGATCTCGATGCCACCGTCCCCGATGATCGCCGGGGTCAGCCGCTCCGCCAGCGCCCGCTGCTTCTGCAGGAACTCAGGCAGATAGCCCCCTGGCACCCTGAGATAGCTGGGTCTCGTCGTTCGGTCGATGAGGCTGGGGCCGGGGATCCTGCCGCCCAGGAGTGAGTCCTTCTGGCGCCTCTCGGGCCACAGCATCTGCTCGATCGAGTCCTGGAACGAGTCGATCCGCGCCGCGACCGAAGGCTGCCAGTTGAACTTCCCCACGCTGTTGTTGAGCAGGAAGGGGGCCGTTGACCAGAGGCTGACCAGCGACGCCGGGCGCGTGTAGCCGCGGCCGCCAGCCGGCATCTTGTACGGTCGCGGCGCGCCCGTGAACGGGTCGTGGACGGTGATGGTGCCGACCGACGGCAGGGTCTTGTACGTCTGTGAGGAGAAGTTGTCCCAGATGTTGCCTTCAATGGCATTGGTCGCCAGCGGGCTGCAGGCGTTGGTCTGGAGCAGCGTCACCGGCACGCGCAGCTCGGTGGAGAGGTAGTTGCCTTTGAGGAAGTCGCCGGCCAGGACGATCTGCCGCATCTTCTGTTTGAAGTCGGCGGTCTTCGTCCAGGCCCAGTACCGGTTCCAGCAGTCGAGGTACCCGGGTCCGGAGCACCCTCCGGGATCGACTCCCGGCGCGGGCTTGGGGATCTTGCTCGAGTGGCAGCGGGCGCAGCGTTCGGCGAAGACCTCCTTGCCGCGTGTAAGCCGGGCCAGGTCCTGGGTCAGGTACGCCGCGCCGCCGGGGGCGTCTTTGAGGAGGTGCGGTCCGGTGGCGGCGAGGAAGAAGGTGGCCACGTCGGGCGTCTGCGCCTCCGTCGCCCGCCAGTAGGTGGAGTTCTTGCGCGCGACTTCGATCTCGATGGGCGAGATCGGCTTGCCACCCACCAGTGGATTGAAGTGCCGCAGCCACTCCTCGCTGAACAGGCCGATGTTGAGGAAGACGCGGTTGAGCGCGCCCAGGGCTCCCACCGAGTCGCTGCCGTCCTTGAGGACGCGCGGCGCGAAGGAGGTGCTCGGCGACTGGAACAACTGCGCGAGGTGCCCTGACTTGTAGGCGGGATAGTCGTTGAACTGCGCGTTGTTCATGCCGCCGCCCGCCAGCGTCTCGCGCCCCCAGCGCTTGGCCAGCTCCAGCCGCGGGCCGACGTGGTAGAGGGCGTTCATCGTCCGTGGATTGTTGATGTAGTCGGTGGAGATGAAGGAGGTGTCCAGGGCCCCGGGCCGCGAGGTGTGGAAGAGCTGGAAGGCGAAGCTGGTCGGATCCGACTCCCAGGTGAAGATGCGGTCGACCCAGAAGTACTGCGCTCCGACGGTAGAGCTGAGGTTCGCCCACTGCGGGTGCTCCGGATCGGCGGGGGGGTTGACCGGGCTCGGGCCGATGTGGCAGAAGCCGCACGACATGCCGACCCGATAGGGCTTCACCAAGTCTTTCGAGAGGTAGTACTTGGGATCTTCGTAGTAGCGTTTCGCATCCCACTTCTTGGCCGCCGCCTCGTCGAACGCGGGATTGGGAAACAGCCGCAGGCCGACGACGCCCGTGGCCCAGCCGTAGGAGGAGCCCACCGGCAGGTTCTTGCCCCGCGCGCCGACCTTGACGCCCGGGTACTTCTGCTCGTTCTCGAAGGGGTCCGGCGGGCAGTCGGCGCGGCGCTTGTCGAGCCACAGGTTGTAGCGGGCGGGGTCCGGGCCGGTGGCCTTCTCGAAGCAGGGCTCGTTGACCAGGCCCAGGTACCGCCAGCGGTTGTCGCGGCTGGCCTTGAGCGCCGGATGGGACGAGAGCGTCTTCAGGAAGTCGAGGGTGCCGACGCTGGTCTTTGAGATCTCGTCCCAGAAGCGATCGTTCCCCCCGGTCCAGACGTTCCAGGTGTTGCGCCCCCTGACCGCCGCGGGCGACAGCTTGATTCCGCCGTCCATGTCGCGGAAGTAGTCCTCGTCCGCCGCCGGAAACGAGGCGGCGTCCCGCTCCACGGTCAGGGCCTCGTCGAGGACCTTGCGGCAGCCCGGGAGGGTGGACAGGCAGAGGAGCAGGGCCAGACTGCAAAGCGTGCGCGGGACGTTCCTGGTCATATGCGTCTCTCCCTCCGCGAAAGACGTATTTAATGGAATTTTACCAGAATGGCTCCGAACAAGAAAGGGAACTGGGAGGTGATCGCCTTCGTGAACGTCTTTTCCGCGATTGACAAAAATCTCCGGATTTCTGTAGGATGCCGACATCGAAGAGCAACGGAAAAAACACCCAAGCGTCCGGTCCTGCCGGGCCAGCGGAGGCGACGGACATGGCATACGACGTGCCGCAGCTGTTGAAAATGTCGCAAGCCCAGCTCGACGAGCTGTTCAAGAGCAGCCCGGCAGGCGAAATCCCCGACGGTGAGGCGGAAGGTACGGCCATCATCGCCCCGGGCACCACCTTCAGCGATGAGATCGCCAAGTTCATCAATTTCTTCGCATGGCAGGGCAAGACCTTCGATTCGGCCAAGGGCGTGCTCAAGAACCGGATTTCCGTTTTCGGCTTCAACGCCATTGTCGCCAAGGTCTACAAGGCGCCGAGCTGGCTGGACGGCAAGGAGTGCATCGTCCTCGATTACTCCGAGACCTCTATCGTGGCGAGCTGGATCCGCGACGAGATCCGCCAGATCGGCCCGGGTCTCTACCTCGGGGTCGTCTACGGGGAAAAGAAGCGGCTGATTAATTTCGCCCTCCAGTTCTGACAGTCTCCGGCCGGGCGGCCGTCTGGTGTTGCGCCCGGAGCCAGGCCGCGAGGTCCTGCATCCGCTGCTGGGTGAAGGGGGCATGCGGATTCCGGCTGTGGCGCCGGAGCGCCGAGTCGAGCATCAGGCGCCGGTCGAGGAGCGCCTGTCGGGTGCGCGGAATCAGGACGAAGCGGTAGAGAAGGCGGTCGACGAAGGAGAGCTTCGTCGCCATGTCGATCTCGGACAGGATCTCGTCAGCGTTGAAGTGGGGGTCCTGGGCGCACTCGGTGAAGAACGTCAGCAATCTTTGGATGTCCGTGGTCTGGCCGGGGCCGGCGACGGCGACGACCGGCACCCCCTGTGGTCCAATACGAGAGGTGGCGTGGCAGAGGGCGCAGTTGCCAGCCACCCGGACGTAGCCGACCGTCTTCTTCGCGAAGCCGGCCGGCATCTCCACGCCCTGATCCCACGGCCGGCCGAGGGCGGCGTAGCCGCCCTGCTGGCCGCGCATCGGCTCCTTACAGATGCGCGGCAGCACCAGCCAGATCCAGTACGGCATGCCGGCGGTGGTCTCGGCCCCGACCGAGCCGTAGAGGAAGTCGTCGCGCTGGTTGGCCCGGATCCACGCGGGCTGCGGCACGTCGCGGTAGAGCTTGTACCAGGCCGTTATGCCGGCGATGACGGCGAGCACGACGAGGACGGCGATCAGGATCCTTCTCTTCGTGCGCTTGTCCATGACAGGTCCTCGCCTCAGAAGGTCTTGAGGTACTCGAGCAGGGCCTGTTTCTGCTCGGGCGGGAGATGGGTGCCGTAGGCCGGGCCCTCATGGCCGCCGTTGCCGTTGCCGGGCGCCGCCGTATCAAAGTGGAAGAAGCAGCGCCCGTCCCGCGCGGCGACGTTCGAGACAAAGCCGACGTTGACGGGATCGTAGACGTCGTCTCCCCGGTAGAAGCGCTTGGTCCGCGCCGCTGCCGGCTCGAGCAGCTCGCGCAGGTTGGGGACCGAGCCGTTGTGCAGGTAGGGCGCGCGCAGCCAGATCCCGTCGAGCGGCGAGTTGGCGTAGCCCTGGGTCTTGCGGAAGTGGGTGAAGCGGTGGGGGTAGCGCTTGTCGAAGCCCCAGTCCTTCTCGTAGCCGGCGTAGAGGGTGCTCTGGTTGACTGCCAGGGGCCAGGTGTAGGAGTCCAGGCGGTGACGGTCGGTGCCGATCTCGCCGATGGGCACCACGGTGCCGACGCGCTCGCCGCGGAAGGGTGCCTCTCGCGTTCCGTGGCAGCGGGCGCAGTACTGCCGGTAGATCGGAGCACCCTGCGAAGCGAGCGCCGCGTCGATGGGATAGGGGTAGCACGGCGGTTTGGCGGTCTCCAGCCACTTGGCGGTGCGCAGGACGCGCTCGGCGTCCAGCGTCGGCGGGTAGGCGCCGGTGCCGAACGCGGCGGAGAGGTTGCGCTCGTCGACCGAGGTGTTGTTGCCGTCCCAGTGGAGCTGCATCCCCTTCCGCGGCCCCTGATGCCAGATCGACGGGAAGTCGACGTTGCCGTGCAGCTCGGCTGGATCGGCGTTCTCCATGGGGAAGTTCAAGAGCGCCTTGGGGTTGTTGAAGGTGTCGACCCGCCCCGGGCCGGCGGACCCGGGGTCGATGAACAGGAGGCGATCCCGGATCATCAGCAGGCGGTCGCGCATCAGGGAGACGGCGACGTAGCGGAGGAGCAGGCGGTTGAGCAGGTCGTCGGGCTCGACGACCTGCTGGTGAGGGGCTTTCTCCATCTTCTCGATTTGGCCGAGCAGGGTCCGGGCCGTGAACTTCTCGCTGAGGGGGACCTGCATCAGGAATTGCTCAAAGGCGCCGAGGTCGAAGGTGTTGGCCGGCATGCCGGCGATCACCCACGGCGGGGCGCCGGGCGCGTCCCGCACCGTGCCGGTATGACAGACGGCGCAGTTCAGGAAGACCCGGTCGATGCCCTGGACGTTGCGCCGCGAGACGCCGATCGGCAGGTCGTAGCGCGGGTCTTTGCCCTTCTCATAGATCATTCCGAACGAGGTGTAGCCGCGGCCGGGCTTCTTGTCCGGCAGGTGCTCGGGGAAGAGCTCGGGCAGAGCGACCCAGATCCAGTAGGGGAACCCCGACATGCGCTCGCCGCCGGTCGATCCGTACTTGAAGTGGTCGACAACGTCCGTGTAGTCGACGGGGCGGTCGCGCGTCAGCCGCACGGCCAGGTAGAGAGAGGACAGGAGGACGACGGCAAGGAGGGCGAGGAAGGCGATCTTGATCCACCGGCGCTTGCCATGGGTTGGCACGTCCGCTTCAGTCGGGGCTTTTATGGCGGGGCTCCCTACCGCGAGGGCAGAGCGCGGAGGTTGGTTGAAGTACCGCGCCAGCCTCCTGGCGGCGCTCTCGTTCTCGCGGCGCGCCCGCTCCTGCTTGCTGGGGGGACGGCTGTGGACGCTTGCGGGGTAGACGCTCTTGCGCAGCTCGGTCAGGTAGCCGTGGGGCGCGAACCCACGCCCCTCGAACGGATCGAAATGCAGCGCCTCCTGATCGACCTCGATCTCACCTTCGAAGCGGATCTCCGCGAAGGGGACGAAGGGCTCGCGAGCGTCGCCGACGCGCTGGGCTTCGATGCGGACGGCCGCGTGGGCGGCCACCGCCCGGGTGAGGCCCTCCTCGCGCTCAGCGCCGTCCTTGGGCGAGCCCGGCTCCAAGTTGCTCGCCGCGAGATCGGGGACGAAGCGGATCCAGACGTCGAGCTTGCCGTCGTCGATCCAGTATGGCGTTTCGGCGTAGTAGGCGTTCTGGAGGTAATCGAACTGACGGAGGCCGTACATCTTGCCGCCCGTCGCCAGGTTTACGACAAGCTTCCATAGCCGGTCGCCGCCGGCCGTGCACAGCAGGTCGAGGTCCTCGCCCGGCCGGCGCTCGAGCCTGACGTCACCGGGCGTCGCGGCGGTGAAGAAGCGCGCCGCGATGCTCGGCGCGTCGGGAACGAGGTCCGCCAGCCAGCGCGGCCAGCCCCGCTTCATGACGCCCATGCCCATGCGCAGGAGGACCGCGCCGGTCAACTGCTCGGCGGCCCGCGCGAGGCTGGCGTCCGCCGGCTGTAGCGAGCGGACGGTGCCGAGGAACACCCTCCCGTCGGGGTGGAACGTGCGCGCGTTGCGGACCACGCCGCTGACGAACCCGAAGAAGCCGGCAGCCATTCTCGCGACGAGCCCGGGGCGAGGGGTTTGCTGGCCGTGGCGGGCTTCCGCGCGCCACGCCGACAGCGTCCAGAGGAACCCCCCGAAGTCGGTGATCGAGAAAGCCAACGCCAGCGGGCCCGGCAGGATGTCCCGGTACCACAGGAGCGCCATGACCGGCGGCACGAGCGGCCGGTCGAGCAGAGAGGCGAAGACGAACCCCTGCGCGTTCAGGCGCCCGCTCACCACGTAGAGCATCCCCAGCCCGCCGACCAGCAGACCGGCCAGCCGGAGATAGTTCGCGCCCTGCGCGGTAAGCGGCGGTAGATGCAGCACCGACGCGACCCAGGAGGGGGCGAGGAGGATGACGGTCCCCAGGATCAGGTCCAGCCACCCGAAGGCCTCGACCGAACGGGCAGCGCGGGTCTGTCCCTGGGCCTTCCAGAGGCGGTGGAACATCTCGCTCGGCGTAGGCGTCATGGGTCTCCGGTCCTCCCCTGCGGCGTGAATTTCCCAGGCGATCACCCGCGCCGTGCGCGAAGAGCTTTTCGACCTCTCTTGTCAGCTGAAGGTTCCATGCTAGAGCGTTCGTTGTAAATTTGCAAGCATCGCCAGGCCGGGTTGGAGGCTCGTCTTTTCCGTTGGGCGGCGGCGCGGCGGTTTCGTTACCGCACCGCCCGCCTCCAAGTGCACAGAAAAAGGGGGTAGTGCCCTAGTTTGAATTTCGGGTGGCACGGGCCTTGCTCAGGCGTGTTACCATCTTACCCATGTCATTCAGAGAAGAATTAGCCGCTATCATCAAAGAGGCACGAGAGACCAAGCTGGAGCAGCGAGACGCGCTGGCGAAAGCCCGGACGGAGGCTCGCCAATGGTGGGGCGACTTCAGGACAACCGCCATTGCTCCGGCACTCGCTGACGCGGTAGGAGCGTGGCGGGAAGAGGGCAGAGTTTTCGCGTCGTCCGGTCGGAAGAACGGGGATGCCGTTTATTTGGCGGTTAGGCCTCATAACAAAGATCCAGAACACGAGTTGACGTTCCGCTTCAACGAAGACACCGGGGGCGTCGTCTGTGAGTCTTCCGAGAAGGGCCTTTCCGAGACTTACGAAAAGGGCATGCTCACGGCCGAAAAAGTCCGGGACAAGATCAGGGAGTTCGTTCGGGCTGCGATCGAGAACTATATTTAAGCCGCAAGCTCCTTAGCCCGCTTCTTGTACGGTCCCCGCCTCTTCCCGGTCACGGTGTCCGGCAGGAGAGCAACCATGTCCTCGTAGCTCCACAGCCGCGAGGTCACCCCCGCCGCCATGCAAGGGGTGACCCGGATCGCCCGGTGAATGCGGACATAGTTGTAGTGGAACGTGAAAAGCCCGAAGGCGGCAACGTGGTTCCGCAGCCGCTTGGAAAAGCCGTTGGTAAGGCGGGTGTACCGGCGCATCGCCATGCGGACGGTCAGGTTGCTCCGTTCCACGAGGGATGTGCTGATCGCCGCCTTGTCCGGGTTGCCGGTGATGACGGCCTTCATCTGGCGGACGCACGGCTGCGGGCTGTAGCGGTGGTCGGGATCGGGAGGACCGGCCTTAAACTCCTTGATGAGCTGCGCGAAGTCCACGTCGGAGCCGAACGCCGCTTCGACCGCCTCCAGGTACATCCGGTGCCCGTCCGTCACCAGAGCGATCCGGTGCGCCAGCCGGGACGCTAGATCCTTCATGAAGGCGGTCGCGTGCTCGGCGTCCCGATGCCCGATCAGGAAGGCGGGGATCAGCTTCGTCTCCGGGTCGATGGCGGTGTAGGCCCAGAGGTCCCCCAGCCCGAGCGTCCCCGCCTTGTCCGCCGGCACGTTCTTCGCCTTGCAGTAGCAGAAGGCCCAAATCTCATCCACCTCCAGGCGGCGGCACTGGAGGTTCCGCAGGTTCTCATCCATGTAGCGGATGCACTCCTCCCCGAGTCCTAGGGAGAGCTTGGCTACGGTGGCATAGGACACGTCCACCAGCCGGGCCGTTGCCCGCGCGGAATTACCCTCGCAGAGAGCCGCTACGATGGCGGTTCGCTTGTTCAGCTTGAGGATGTTTGCCACGATGTTATTTTCCCTCTAACCGCCAGAAAAATCAACAGTTTAGGCGAAAAAGTCTGGGCCGAAATCGTGCTGCTTTCCGG
Organism: Thermoanaerobaculia bacterium; assembly: GCA_036399915.1. Classification (GTDB taxonomy): domain Bacteria; phylum Acidobacteriota; class Thermoanaerobaculia; order Multivoradales; family UBA5704; genus DATARR01. The sequence goes on along the minus strand of DASWME010000369.1, from coordinate 1,227 downwards.
CCCGATTTTTGATTAAAGCGACCGGGGCCGCGAGAACCAGAGCAACCCCAGGATGAAGCGGTGCCTGGGTACAGGCCCTCTGTAGAAGTGAGCCATGCGTCACTCCCTTTCGGATTGACGTGGGCGCACCTCGGGCTTACACTGGCGTCGGACATTTTGGAGAACGCCAGCCGCCTGGCGCGCCCGCAGGCTGCTACCAGGACCCGACGCTCGCAACGTCGGGTTTCTGTTTTTTTAGAGCGTCGGTTGGATCACCATTGGCGGAGATCTCCTGATAGCAAGCTCCTGGAATGTCCGCGCAATGCGGACGGCTTCAGGCTCTGGCTTTGGGAAGTCTCCGCTGAGGGAGCTTCGGGTCTGCCCCTAGACCCTCTCCCGGTATTAGAGCCCCGGGGTGGTGGCCTCCCGGCGCGCCCTCTTGAGCCATGGGGGCGAGAGCGGCGGGGTCAGACCCGTAGTTTACTTTGAACGCTTGGGTTTGGGAAGACCCTGGTTCTTGGCGGACGGCTGTGGAGTCGGCTTTTTTATTCTTGCGGTCGGCGCTTTTCCAATAACTTCCTGGAACACTTGATAGGCCGCCTTGATGGCATCGCGGGAGCGCTTGGGGCGGATGGCGGGATCGTGGGCCATGGGGAGATGGTACCACGGGGCGGCGGATGAGAGCGCCGCCCCGTGAGGCGGTTCTACCGCTTGCCCTTCCAGACGGGGCCGAGCATCATCTCGATCGCGTGGGCGATCCGGCGGACCATCCGCGACCATTCCGCCGCCATGAGCGCGAGCCGCACGTCCTGGGGGTCCAGAGAGACGTTGTGTTGCTCCTCTCCGACCGTCCAGAGGAAGCCTTCGGCGTGCCGGAGATCTTCGGCGATGGCCCGCAGTTCGGCGCGGGTTGCCGACTCCTCCCAGGCGGGCCAGTGCTTCGCCTCCAGGGCCATGTCGTAGAGCATCTGGCCCAGCTTCTCCAGGGCGGGCCGGTGGCCCTCCTCTGTGAAGTGCAGGAGGAAGGAAGACCGGAAGGCGGCATGGTCTTCCCAGGGGTAGGCCGGCGGTTCGTCGGGGTCAGGTGGGGGTGGAGTAGACTGCGGTGCTAGCTCGGCATCATAAGAAAGCCACGTCCTGGTGGCAGGTCGCAGCGATGCTTGGGCCCGAGCCGACACAGCTTGCGATCCCCTCCGAAGGGGCGATGCTTAGGTTGATCGAGAGACCTGGGCATCCGGCCCCAACGGA
>DASWME010000368.1:0-21327 GCA_036399915.1 Thermoanaerobaculia bacterium | reverse complement strand
ACGACTTGACCCAGATGACCTACGGCTACTCGCGCGACGACGCCGGCCGCTTCCTGCCCCAGTACGTGGAGCAGAAGGTGCTGCCCTGGGACCCCTTCCAGAGCCTCGACGAGGAGGGCTGCGGCCAGCTCGTCCGGATGGCCTGCGAGAAAGGCCGCGCCACCCGCGAGCACCTGCACCTTGGCGTCTGTGGCGAGCACGGCGGCGATCCCCAGTCGATCGACTTCTTTGAGCGGGTAGGGCTCGACTACGTCTCCTGCTCCCCCTACCGGGTGCCCATCGCCCGGCTGGCCGCGGCGCAGGCGAGCCTCAAGCACGGCAAGGCCGAAGAGAAGCCGCAACCGAGCGTCGCCACCGCCATCGCCGCTGCCGGCACTGCCGTGGCGTCCGTGGCTGCCGCGGTGGTGGAGAGATAAGGGCACGCGCGGCAGAAAGGCCGCAGCAAGGACATCGAGGACCCCAAGGACATCAAGGACGAGCACGCCTCGGCCGGTGTCCTTGGGTCCTTGTTGTTCTTGCTGTCCTTTCTGCCGGCCCGTTCCTTGCAGATACGACCTCGTCGAAGGAGGTCGTTTCCATGGACGATTCCGAGAAGAGCTACGGCTACAGCGACGACATCTACCACGGCCAGCGCGCCGAGAAGAGCTACGAGTACGGCGCGGAAGGCACTGGAGACGCCGAGGGGAGCGAGCTCTCCCCCGAGGAGGAGGCGATCCGGGTCGAAGGCCCCCGCAACGAGGAGAACGTGCCCGCTCCCGATACGCCGGAGTACGACCACGGCCGCGAGAGCACCTACGCCGCCGTGGAATCCTTCACCTGGGACAACCCCGCAGGCGAGCCTGGGCGCGAGGTCCCGACCTCCCTGACGGGCGAGGGGGAGGAGCTTCCGGAATCCCGGGAAGAGGTGGGCGCCTCGCGCGGTGAGCCGGTGACGAAGCCGACGAGATGACGGAACGCGGATTGCAAGCGCACCTTCTTCTTTTAGGGATTTCTCGGCAGCGGCTGAGGAACGTCTCCCGAAGGAGGAAGTATGAAGCGACAGACCAAGGTGCGGCTTTGTTTGACCCTGTTCGTCCTCGCGGTCACCCTGGGCATCGTCGGCACCGCTGACCAGAACGCCATCGCGGCTCCCTGCTGCAGCAGTTGCGACGATCGGCAGGCCAACTGCGAGGCGGGTCTCATCTACACATGGTGCGGAGGAGACCCGGCGTGTTGCGAACAGGAGGTTATCAATAGGTGCTGGCGCTGGTGCATCGAGTGCTGATCCCGGCCTGAGCGCTCCATCTCATAGTGGGTCTGGCTGGAGGTCCTCCCCGGTCAGACCCGCAACGTATCGCTCGAACGCGACTTCTCCCGCCTGATCGACTGCAGCAGGGTTGCTCCCCTCTAACCCAGGATCCCTTGGAGTCGCTGCGGAGAAAAGATCTGAAGGCTGCTGCCCTGAAAGTCTTCAGGGTCGCGGGTGACGACGGCATCGACCTCTGCCGAAGCCACTGCTTGAACGAGCACGGCGTCTTCGAAGTCCTTGATCGGCGATTCCAGGGCTCGCGCTAGAACCTGCCGATCTACGGCCGCGATCTCGAAGAGGTTGATCAGGTCCCGCACCGCTGAACGGGCCGCCTTTTTCCCCGAGGCTTTGGCCACCAGGTAGTAGAGAGTGGTCAGGGTGGTAGCGCCCAGAACTCCAACCAATTCTTTACGTTCGACTCTGGCGACGAGTTGCGCGGCGATGTCCCGAAAGGGCGCTCGGTTGAGCAGGACATCCAGTACGACATTGGTGTCGAAGAGGACCTTCACCGGTACTTCTCTTCGAGATAGCGGAGGTAGTCCTCTTCGCTCACTCCTCGCGCCACTCCTAGGAGGCGCCGTGTTATGGGAGGCAACTGCTCGTGGAAGCCATCGGGTGCCTCAATGACGGTGGCCTCAGGTTCGCGACGAAGAATGATGACGTCGACCTCTTCTCCGGCTTGAAACGGCAACTCCGAGAGGCGGATCTCTCCACTCTCATCGATCCTGGTGGCGACCTTGTAGGAATGCATAGAGTCAGCTCCAGTCGTAAGTATAGACTCCCTCTGGCCGGCTCGTACAGGCTCTGAGGATCTTTCCCGACACGACTTCTTCTGGATTCCCATGCCCCGCATCCACCTTCTTCACGACACCCTGGTGAGCCAGATCGCCGCCGGCGAGGTGGTGGAGCGCCCGGCGTCCGTGGTCAAGGAGCTGGTCGAGAACGCCCTCGACGCTGGCGCCGCACACCTGGAAATTCAGCTCGAGCACGGCGGCAAGGCACGGATCGAGGTGGCCGACGACGGCTGCGGCATGGGCCGGGACGATGCCCTCCTCGCCTTCGACCGCCACGCCACCAGCAAGATCGCGAGCTTCGACGACCTGGAGCGGGTCGCCACCCTGGGCTTCCGCGGCGAGGCCCTCGCCTCCATCGCCGCCGTCGCCCGCGTCGAGCTGACCACGGCCGAGCAGCCCGGGGAAGGCCACCGCGTGCTGATCGAGGGAGGACGGGTGAGGACGGCCGAGCCGTTCTCCCGCCCACGCGGCACCACGCTTGACATCCGCTCGCTCTTCTTCAACGTGCCCGCCCGGCGCAAGTTCCTCAAAGCCCCCCAGACCGAGCTGCGCCGTTGCCTGGAGGTGGTGCAGGGCTATGCCCTGGCCCGCCCGGACGTGCGCTTCCAGGTCTGCCACGAAGGGCGCGAGCTGCTGGACGCCCTGCCCGCTCCCGGGACGGTCGGTCCCCGCGAGCGGATCGGCCAGATCTTCGGCGCCGAGTTCTCGCGGCAGCTCGCCGAGATTCCCGAGAGCGGGGAAGGGGAGGAGGCGATCCACGGATTCGTGGGCACGCCCGAGACGGCCCGCGGCCGGCGCCAGTTCGTCTACGTCAACCGCCGCCTGATCCGCGACCGGGCCGTGCTCGCCAACTTCTATCGCGCCGTGCGCGATGAGTGGAAGAGCGAGGACTTCCCGGCCCTGTTCCTCTTCCTCGACGTGCCGCCGGAGGACGTGGACGTCAACGTCCACCCTCAGAAGGCCGAGGTCCGCTTCCGTGATCCCGGCCTGCTCGACCGCATCTACGACGCCCTCCGCCGCGCGCTGGAGCGCGCCCGCGGCGAAGAGGCCGCGCCCCTGCGGCCGCCCTCTTCGGAGCCCTACGTCCCCTTCGCCTGGCAAGGGCTCGGGGAGAAAAGACCTCCCGTCGCCTGGGACCGTCCCCGCACCGAGACCGCAGCGCCTCCTGCGCTCGTCGAGCTGCCTGTCACACCCACCCGGCTGGCGACGCCGTCCTATGCGCCGGTCGCGCGGCCCATCGTCCCGCTGTCGGGGCGCAGGGGTGAGGCGCGGCCGTTCCGCCTGCTCGGCCAGTACAAGGGGACGCTGATCCTGCTCGAAGGGCCGGACGGACTCTACTTGATCGACCAGCACGTGGCCCACGAGCGCATCCTCTACGAGCGCCTGCGCCGGTCGATGGCGGCCGACCGTCCGCCGGTCCAGCACCTGCTGACGCCGGTGCTCCTGGAGGTGGGGCCGGCCGAGCGCCTCCGCCTCCTCGAGCTCGTCCCCGGCCTCGAAGAGCACGGCTTCGGCGTCGCCGCCCTGTCGGGCAACACCCTGGCGCTCACCTCGACGCCCGCCATCCTCTCCGCGGGTGAGACCGAGGCGCTGCTGCGCAGTCTGGCCGCGGACTCCGGAGACGGCACGGGAGGACCCGCGGACCTCTCCCGCCGCATTCTCGAATCCCTGGCCGCCAGCATGGCCTGCAAGGCGGCGGTCAAGATGCACCACCCGCTCTCCACGCCGGAGATGGAAGCCCTGGTCGCCGAGCTGTTCGCCGCCGAGCAGCCCTACGCCTGCCCCCACGGCAGGCCGATCGTGCTGCAGATGACGGACTCGGACCTGGAGCGGCGGTTCGGGCGGCGGTAGGAGTGCCCCTCCCACCCGTGCGTGCGCTGAAGCCGGGCTCCTCTATTCAGGGTTTGAGCACCTTGAAAATGGAGGGCTCTGACCGGTCAACAACGCACAAAGGAGGTCATCTATGAAGTCCTGGACCCGAGCGGCTCTCGTCATCCTGGCTACCGTATTGCTGAGCAGCGCTTTCACCCTGACTCCCTCGCCAGCCGAGGCCTACCTGCTCTGTGACAACACTCTCTATTACGCCAATAGCTGGGGAGTCGGAGCGAACTGCGGTGAGGCCATCGACGACCTGTACGCAAATGCTTCGGCGCTAGTCTACTGCCCCTATGGGACCTGCATGGAGAGCTTCCAGTTCGGAGACTGCTGGTGGAACTCGATGAAAGGCATGTACCAGGTGGACGGCCGCATCGTCTATCAATGCTACGAGCAGTGCGTCCCGCATGATGGATATCTGTGCCCTGAAGATCCGCCGGGAGGAGGTCAGAGCTGAAGGACAGCCGGCAGGCAGAAGGAGCACGAACTCCAGGGTGACCGCCCCCTCGGCGACACCCTGGACATTGCCTCGCGGTACCATTCCCCGCATCATGCCCTTCGGCCGCCGCGACTCCAGCCCCCTCGAAAAGCGGCTCGGCTACCGCTTCAAGCGTCCGGACCTGTTGGAGCTCGCCGTCACCCACCGCTCCTGGGCCAACGAGCAGAGCGTGCCCGAGCACTACGAGCGCCTGGAGTTCCTGGGCGACTCCGTGCTGGGGCTCGTGGCCGCCGAGTGGCTCTACAGCCAGCACCCGGAGCTGCCCGAGGGGGAGCTCTCCAAGCTCAAGGCGCAGCTCGTCAGCCGCGAGACCCTGGCCCGGCACGCCCGGGAGCTGGGTCTGGGAGCCGAGCTGAAGATCGGGGTGGGGGAGGAGCGCTCGGGCGGCCGCACCAAGCCCTCCCTGCTCGCCGACTCCCTCGAGGCTGTCTTCGGAGCGCTCTACCTGGACGGCGGCCTGGAGGTGGCGCGCAAGGCCATCCTCCCGATGCTGGAGGACGCCTACGACCAGAAGGCCGGGGAGCCCGTCCTCGACGCCAAGACCCATCTCCAGGAGTTCTCCCAGGCCCTCGGCTGGGACCTGCCCGAGTACCGGTTGACCGGCTCCTCGGGCCCGGACCACAACAAGACCTTCGTCGTGGAGTGCTGGGTGGCCGGCGAGCTGGCCGGCCAGGGCGAGGGCCCCAGCAAGAAGCTGGCGGAGCAGCGGGCCGCCGCCGACGCCCTGGAGAGGCTGCAGGAGAAGTAGAACTCATCCAGTCGTTCCATCCCTCCACGCCCGGACATCAATATCCGGGCTAAGAACGACGCCGGGTGAACCCGGCTTGAAGTCCCCTTCAGGGGGCGCTGTTCTTAGCCCGGCGATTCATCGCCGGGCGTAGTACAATCCCGCCCCCATGAGCCAGCCCGTCCCCGTCACTGCCGTCTCCGTCACCTCGATCCGCGAGCTGTCCCGGCACGTCGGCCAGGAGGTCGAGCTCGCAGGCTGGATCGACAACAAGCGCTCCAGCGGCAAGATCGCCTTCCTCCAGGTGCGCACCGCCGGCGGCGTCGTCCAGGCCGTGGCCGGCCGCAACGACGTGCCCGACGCCGACTGGGCGGAGATCGAGCGCGTCACCCAGGAGTCCACCGTGTGCGTCACGGGGACCGTCAAGGAGGACAAGCGCTCCCCGACCGGCGTCGAGATCCAGTGCAAGGGGTTCAAGATCCTCTCCCTGGCGCAGGATTACCCGATCACCCCCAAGGAGCACGGCACGGCGTTCCTCATGGAGCACCGCCACCTCTGGCTGCGCTCCAGCCGCCAGCGCGCCGCTCTCAGGGTGCGCAGCGAGGCCGAGCAGGCGATCCGCGACTTCTTCTACGAGCGCGACTTCACGCTCATCGATTCGCCCATCCTCACGCCGGCGGCCTGCGAGGGGACCTCGACCCTTTTCGAGACCGACTACTTCGGCGACAAGGCCTACCTCACCCAGTCCGGCCAGCTCTACCTGGAGCCGGCCGCCGCGGCCTTGGGCAAGGTCTACTGCTTCGGGCCCACCTTCCGCGCCGAGAAGTCCAAGACCCGCCGCCACCTCATGGAGTTCTGGATGGTCGAGCCTGAGGTCGCCTTCCTCGAGTTCGACGGCCTCTGCGCCCTGGCCGAGGAGTTCACCGTCTACCTGGTGGGACGGGTGCTCGACCGCTGCAAGCAGGAGCTGAAGATCCTCGAGCGCGACACCGCGAAGCTCGAGCAGGTCCTGCCCCCCTTCCCGCGCATCACCTACAGCGAGGCGATCCAGATCCTCAACCGGCAGGGCAACCCCATCCAGTGGGGCGACGACTTCGGCGGCGATGAGGAGACCCTCCTCGCCAGCCAGTTCGACCGGCCGGTGATGGTCACCCGGTTCCCGGCCTCGTTCAAGGCCTTCTACATGCAGCCCGACCCCGAGGACCCGGACCTCGTGCTCGGGCTCGACCTGCTGGCGCCCGAGGGCTACGGCGAGATCATCGGCGGCAGCCAGAGGATCCACGACCACGACCTGCTGCTCCAGCGCATCCAGCAGCACAACCTGCCGTTCGAGGCCTTCCAGTGGTACCTCGACCTGCGCAAGTACGGGGCCTTCCCGCACAGCGGCTTCGGCATGGGAGTCGAGCGCTTCGTGGCCTGGATGGGCGGCCTGACGCACGTGCGGGAGACCATCCCGTATCCGCGGATGCTGTACAAGATCTATCCGTAATCCGCAGAATTGCCGATACCGCACCGCCGGGCCCGCACCCGCGGGCTCCCACTCCCACGGGGAGAGGGAGGACGGAGAGGAGACCGTCTTGCCTTTCTCCCTCCTCTCCCTCTGGGAGAGGAGGGCCGGGGTGGTGAGGGCTCGTCGTGAAGCCCGACCGCGCTCTCACCTGGGCCGTCCTCGCGGCCCTCACCCTGATCTGGGGCACCACCTGGGCGGCGATCCGCGTCAGTCTCGAAGGCATCCCGCCGATCGCCGGCGTGGCGCTGCGCTTCGGCATCGCCGCGGCGGCGTTGTTCGCCGTGGTGCCGGTCCTGGGAGTCAGGCTGGGCCGGAGCCGCACCGAGCGACGCCTCTGGCTGGCCAACACCCTGCTGACCTTCGCGGCTCCCTACGGCGTCCTCTACTGGGCCGAGCAGTGGGTCCCCTCCGGGCTCGCCGCGGTGCTCTTCGCGACGCACCCCCTGATCGTCGCCTTGGCTGCGCACTTCGTTCTGCCGGACGACCAGCTGACACGGCGCAAGCTCCTGGGCATCCTGATTGGCTTCGCCGGCGTGGCGGTGATCTTCTCCGAGGACTTCCGGGCCCTGGGCGGCTCCCGGGTGGCCACAGCCGCGGCCGTGCTGCTGGTCTCGCCGTTCTGCGCGGCGCTCGCGAACGTGGCCGTGAAGCGCTGGGGAGAGGGCATCCACCCGATCTCGATCTCGGCCGTGCCGATGGGGCTCACAGCGCTGCTGATGGGTGCCCTCTCCTGGCTTGTCGAGGCGGACCGCGAGTTCGCGTTCGGCACCGCGCCGGTCCTGGCGCTGCTCTACCTGGCGATCATCGGCTCGGCGCTGCCCTTCACCCTCTACTTCTGGCTCCTCAAGCACCAGACTGCCACGGCCCTCTCGCTGATCAACTACGCCACCCCGGTGATCGCCGTCGCCTTGGGCACCCTTTTCCTCGACGAGCCCTTCACGCTGCGGATCTTGATCGGCGCGGCGCTGGTGCTGGTGGGAGTGGGGGTCGCGGTGCGACGAAAGGTGTGACCGCTGCGAGGGTCGTTGCACGCGTCGTAGGTCCCGTTGTCTGCGTCCACAGTGGCGTTGAACGCGTGCAACGCCCCATTGCAGGCGTGCAGTGTCCCGTTGTACGCGGGCAACGAGACTCGGAACGCGTGCAACGTGCCTGTGAGCGCGTGTATTTTAGCATTGCATGCGAGCAACGCCCCGTTGCACGGGTGCAACGTGTCGGTGAGCGCGTTCATCGTGGCGTTGTTCGCGTGCAACGAGGCGTTGCACGCATGCAATGCCCGTTGCACGCGGGCACAGTCCCATTGCACGCGTGCAGCGTGACGTTGGACGCACGTATTTTAGCGTTGTCTGCGGACAACGGGCCGTTGCACGCGGACAACGTCACGTCGAACGCGTTCAATGGGACGCGAAACGCGTGCAACGTGACCTGGATCGTCTCCTCAGCGACGGGCATCGGGATAGATGCCCGGATGGATGCCTTGGGGTAGACTCGGTATCGCTTCCCGGGAGGTTTTCCCTCGATGCGGAACATCTCCATCGGCGCCGACACCGGGACAAAGCCGCGACAGGAGCGGGAGGCAGGGAACCGGAAAGGAGAGAGCACGATGGCGGAAGAGAAGGTTCTGGGAAAGTTCGTCTGGCACGACCTGATGACGACCGACCTCGAGAAGGCGGTGGCGTTCTACACCGAGCTACTGCCGTGGACGATCAACGAGCAGGCGATGGAGGGCTTCGGCACGTACAAGATGATCCGCGCCGCTGGCGAGGACCACGGCGGCTTCGTCCAGCTCAGCCCGGAGGACAACGTCCCCTCCCACTGGATCGGCTACGTCACGGTCGACGACGTGGACGCGGCGTCCGCCAGGGCCGTGGAGCTGGGCGGACAGGCGCCGGTGCCGGGGATGGACATCCCCGGGATCGGCCGCTTCGGCGTAATCCTCGATCCCCAGGGCGCGGCGGTCTCGCCGTACAAGCCCAACACCTGGAGGGGCGAGGGCTACGAGGGGCCGCCGCGGCCGGGCACCTTCGCCTGGCACGAGCTGCTGGCCCTCGATCCGGAAACCGAGGGCCGCTTCTTCTGCGAGGTCTTCGGCTGGACCCTGGCGGAGATGGAGATGGGCGAGATGGGCACGTACCACCTCTTCAAGCGCGCGGGCGGCAGCAAGGACGCCGGCGGCATGCTCAAGAAGCCCGACGGCACCGCTCCCTCGTCATGGCTGCCCTATGTCAGCGTCGAGGACGTGGACGCCACTGCCGCCAGGATCGAGCCGCTGGGCGGCAGGATCTGGGTGCAGCCCAGGGACATTCCCGGCGTCGGCCGCTTCGCCGTGGCGAGCGATCCCACGGGAGCGTACTTTGCGCTCTTCCGCTGAGCCGGCGGAGGGGGCTCTCCCGTCCTCTTCTCTGGGAGGGGGAGAGCCCCTGTCTTTTCGTTGGATCAGGGCAAAGTGACGAACTGGCTCAGGAAGGCGCGCGCCGCGGGGGTGTCGAGGCGGTAGGTGACGTTGGTCGCCAGGCAGAGCGCGTCGCCCGTCACGGTGATCCCCGCGACGATCGGCGTCTCGCTGGCTCCGGCGCCGAGGAAGTTGGGTCCCCCCGAGTCGCCGTAGCAGGTGCCGCCGTCTCCCTTGGGTCCGACCTGCGAGAGGCGCAGCCACGCCGGATTCAGGGAGTTGAACTCCGAGACCGCCACCCAGCGCAGGTTGTCGTACGGGAAGCCGTACGGGCCGCCGCCGACCTGCACCTGGTGGACGCCGTAGCCGACCGCCGTGAAGCGGCTCCCCTGGTGCAGACTCCCATCCGCGGCCATCCGGTCCAGCATCCCTGCGGAGGGCAGCGACGCCGGGGTGATGCCGCGCACCGGCCGGTCGAGGACGATCACCGCGATGTCCCCGGGATCGTCCTGCGCGAAGTTGTAGCCGGGATTGGTGTGCATGGTCCCGGCGTAGATCTTGGACCTCGACGTGTACTCTGAGTCGAACGTCACCCAGGCCTGCAGCCCGTTCGCCTCGAGGTAAGAGGTGCAGTGGGCGGCGGTCAGGAAGACCGTGGGCGAGATCAGCGTGCCGCTGCAGAACAGGTCCTTGCGTCCCGCGACGTCGTACTCGGCCACGATGGCGCCGACATTGGGATGACCGTTGCCGTCGGGCTGGCCATAGGTGATCGCCCCTGCGGGCAGGCTCGCGGCGAGCAGAGCCGCACCCACGAATACCAGAAGCTTGTGCATGCTGTTTACCTCCTTTGAGGGCCCACGGTAACGGCCCGGAGAGCCGAAATCAAGGCCCTTCCTACAGTGCGCCGGGCGGCGGAAGGGAGGACAACGGCTCCCAGGCGGATCTTTATAGGGTCCAGGGAGCGGGTCCCCTCTTTCTCCATCCTGTGGCATGCTCTCGGGAAGGGTGCGCCCTCCTGGGGTTGGGGGAGATATGTCGAAGAATCTCTTGTTTTATGTATCCGTCCTCGTGCTGTTCGGTGCGGGCATTTTTTTCACCCTCGATTATGGCTCCTCGCACCTGCGGACGGAATCCTCCGTGCAACCGGCGGCTCCGGCGACGGCCGCGGAAGCGCAGGTGAAGCCGGCGGCAGAGGGCGCCGCCGCGGGCGGCGTCCTTCAGGGGCTGCTCGGCAACCTCAAGCAGCCGCTGTCCCTGCTGCTGCTGCAGGTCATCGTCATCGCCGTGGCGGCGCGGAGCCTGGGGGCCCTGTTCCAGCGGATCCGGCAGCCGCGCGTCATCGGCGAGATGGTCGCGGGCATCCTCCTGGGGCCGTCCCTCCTGGGGTGGGTGGCTCCAGTGGCCCAGGAGTTCCTGTTCCCGGCGTCCTCCATGGGCCCGCTCAGGGCCCTCAGCCAGATCGGCGTCATCCTCTTCATGTTCACGGTGGGCATCGAGCTCGACGTGCAGCACCTGCGGAAGAAGACGGACTCGGCGGTGCTGGTGAGCCACGCGAGCATCATCGTGCCCTTCTTCCTGGGGACCGTCTTCTCGCTGTTCCTCTACCGCTCCCTGGCCCCGGCCGGGCTGCACTTCAGCGCCTTCGCCCTGTTCATGGGGGTCTCCATGAGCATCACGGCCTTCCCGGTGCTGGCGCGCATCCTGGAGGAGCGCGGCCTTGCCAAGACGTTCCTCGGCAGCACCGCCATCGCCTGCGCGGCGGTGGACGACGTCACGGCCTGGTGCCTGCTGGCGGTGGTGGTGGCCATCGTGAACTCGAACGGCCTCGGCGGCTCGCTGGTGACGATCGCCCTGTCCCTGCTGTTCATCGCCTTGATGCTCGCCTTCGTGCGGCCGCGGATCGCGCGGGCGGTTGAGAAGTGGCCGCACGTGCGGATGGGCACGGGGATGTTGGCGGCGGTCTTCATCTTCGTCTTCGCCTCGGCCCTGTTCACCGAGGCGATCGGCATCCATGCCCTGTTCGGCGCCTTTCTCGCCGGCGTGTGCATGCCGCCGGACGCGGGCCTGCGCGAGTTCCTGCGCGCGCGTCTCGAGACGTTCAGCTCCGTGCTCCTGCTGCCCCTGTTCTTCGCCTTCACCGGTCTGCGCACGCAGATCGGCCTCCTCAACGACTGGACGGGATGGCTGCTGTGCCTCGCGGTGATCGCGGTGGCCATCACCGGCAAGCTCGGCGGCAGCATGGCGGCCGCGCGCTGGACCGGGCTGAGCTGGACGGACTCGTTCTCCCTGGGCGTCCTGATGAACACCCGGGGACTGGTGGAGCTGATCGCGCTCAACATCGGCTACGACCTGGGGATCCTCTCGCCGCGGATCTTCGCCATGATGGTCCTCATGGCCCTCATCACGACGTTCATGACCGGTCCGCTCCTCGGCCTCGTGCAGTGGGGGAGGCGCCGGGAGACAGCCGCGGCCCGCACCGGCGCCGCGGCTTAGGGTCGCAGGTCGTCACTTCCCCGGCATCGACTTCATCGGCTCGAGCGAGAGGTCGGGGCGGATCGTGCCGCCGTGGGTCTCGAAGCGGCGGGTCAGAGCGAAGGCGCGCGCGAACAGGGCCTGCCCCTCGGCACCCAGCGCCTGCATGCCCGCCTGGTTGTGGACCTCATAATCGGCGGCATCCTTGGCGGGAACCGTCACGATGAGCAGAGGCATCTCCGGACCCATGACCACCTTGAACAGCCGGTAGCTTTCGGTGATGCCCTTCTTGCGGAACAGCTCCACGAACTCCTTGGCCAGAGCGTCGGCTTCGGCCTCGCGGCCCGGCTGGACATAGTAGAGGTCGACGTGGAGGTACCGCTCCTCCTCCGGTTTGAGGCGCGGCTGGGCCGGAGTGTAGGAGAGGCTCGGGTCCTCCATCAGGACCGACTCCCGGATGAACTCCGTCGCCTGCCCGCCACGCTTCATCAGGTCGCCCCACTTGGCCTCGCCCACGGCCTGGGCGACCTTGCCGAACCCGCCGTTGATGGCATCGAGGTCGGCGAAGCTCCGGATGGGAGCGACGAAGGTATACACGTAGTCCTCGCCGGCGACGGCGACGAAGTTGAAGGACGGGATCGCGTCGTGGTGCTGGCGGACGTAGCCGATGAATTCCTTGCTCGTCTCCTCGTACTGCTTCAGCATCGAGGGTCGCGCGAACTCCTGATGGAGCACGAAGAGGCGGGGCGCGGCGGCCTGGTCGGCCGCGGCGAGCGGCAGGGCCGCGAGGGCCAAGAGCAGGACGGCCGTGAGGCCCAAGCGAAGTCTTCCTCTCATTTCATTCCTCCTTAGGGATCGTAGGCGCCGACACCGGGCCGGCGGTTTCGTCTGTTTCCAGGGGAAGCTACGTCGGAATCTTCGATTTCGGATGATATCGCCCACCTACCGTACCCTTCAAGTCGGAGAGGTCCTCAGCCGCAGTGCGGCAAAGGGTGAAGGAGTAGCACTACGTTGCTTGCCGTTAGGCCGATGTTTTGCAGGGGTCTAGCGCGGACGAGGGCGGTCCTGCTATGATTGTCGCAGTGCGGCATTGGCCGGGTCGGATCCGGGCTGTACTCTAAGCCGAGCAAGGGAGAGAGAGACATGTCGAAGGAACTGGAGCAAATCAGCGAACTGGAATCGAGGAAGGTGGCGGAAGCCTCCCGCGAGACCGAGTGGAAGCAGCCGAGCTTCCTGCGGGAGATGTTCCTCGGCAACTTCCGGCTGGACCTGATCCATCCGTATCCCTTGCCCGCGGAGGAACGTCCCGAGTTCGCCGCCTTCTACAACGCGATCAAGGAGTTCCTGCGCGATCAGGTGGACGCGGTCGAGATCGACACGACCGGCGAGTACCCGGAGCACGTGGTGGACGGGCTGCGCAAGCTGGGGGCCTTCGGCATGAAGATCTCCAAGAAGTACGGCGGCTTGGGCTTCACCAACGTCGAGTACCAGAAGGTGATGCAGCTCATCGGCTCGATCGACGGCAACCTCTCGGCCCTGCTCTCGGCCCACCAGTCGATCGGCGTGCCGCAGCCGTTGAAGCTGTTCGGTTCGGACGCCTTGAAGGAGAAGTACCTGCCGCGCTGCGCCGCGGGGGACATCTCGGCTTTCGCGCTCACCGAGCCGCAGGTGGGCTCCGACCCTGCCCGGCTGATGACCAGCGCCGAGAAGACCCCGGACGGCGACGCCTACATCCTCAACGGCGAGAAGCTCTGGTGCACCAACGGCACCCTCGCGAAGCTGCTGGTGGTGATGGCCCGCGATCCCAAGAGCAAGAAGATCAGCGCCTTCGTGGTCGAGATGGCCTGGCCGGGCGTCAAGGTGGAGCACCGCTGCCACTTCATGGGCCTCCGAGCGCTCGCCAACGCGGTCATCAGCTTCAAGAACGTGCGGGTGCCGGCCGAGAACCTGATCGGCGAGGAGGGCAAGGGCCTGAAGATCGCGCTCACCACCTTGAACGACGGGCGCCTGTCGATCCCCAACGGCTCGGTGGGCACGGTCAAGATCTGCCTCGAGATCTGCCGCAAGTGGGCGAGCGAGCGGGTGCAGTGGGGCAAGCCCGTGGGCAAGCACGAGGCGATCGCCCACAAGATCGCCGACATGGCGGCGGTGACCTTCGCCATGGAGTCGATCGCCGCCCTGGCGACCGAGATGTCCGACCGCGGCGGCTACGACATCCGCCTGGAAGCCGCGGGCTGCAAGGAGTGGAACACGGATCGCACCTGGGAGATCGTGGACGACACGATGCAGATCCGCGGCGGCCGGGGCTACGAGACCGAGACCTCGCTCGCGGCGCGCGGCGAGGAGCCGATCGGCGTCGAGCGGATGATGCGCGACTACCGCATCAACAAGATCTTCGAGGGCTCCTCGGAGATCATGCACCTGTTCATGGCGCGCGAGGCGGTGGACAAGCACCTCCAGGTGGCCGGCGCCATGATCGATCCCGAGAAGAGCGTGGCGGAGAAGCTGGGCGAGCTGCCCAAGCTGACGTCCTTCTATGCCTCCTGGTACCCCACCCGCTGGCTCGGCTGGGGCCAGTGGCCGCGCTACCAGGAGTTCGGCGCGCTCGCGACGCACCTGCGGTTCGTGGAGCGAAACACCCGGCGGCTGTCGCGCCAGATCTTCCACGGCATGATCGTCCATCAGGGCAAGCTCCAGCACAAGCAGGCGTTCCTCTTCCGCCTGGTGGACATCGCCAACGAGCTGTTCGCGATGGCGGCCTCGATCACCCGCGCCCACGCCATGGAGCAGGCGGAGCACTCCGAGGCGGCCAACGCCGCCGAGCTGGCGGACCTCTTCTGCCGCAACGCCCGCCGCAAGGTCGTCCGCCTGTTCCACGAGCTGTGGGCCAACGACGACGTGCGCAAGTACAAGGTGGCCCTCAAGGTGCTCGACGGCAAGCACGCCTGGCTGGAGAAGGGCATCCTCGGCCTGGGCGAGCGGGCCGAGGCCCTGAAGCCGAAGTCGGTCGACGCCGCGCAGCCCGATCCGGTGCCGATGCCGAAGGTGCGGCCGGTCGGCACGCACTGAAGATCCTTGCGTAGTTGCCGATCCAGCAGTCCCTTGCAGCGGCCGGATGCATCTGTTCAGGGAGCGAAATCCATTCCTGCCGGCCGCTGCATCGACTCCTTTCAACCGCTGGATCCATTCGTGTCAACGGCTGCCTCCAGTCCTTCCGATCCGTGAATCCACTCCTGTCGGCGGCTGCCTCGAGTGGTTCCAATCGCTGAACCCATTCGTGTCAACCGCTGAAAGGACTGGTTTCAGCGATCGCCAAGACCGGTATCAGCCGCTGAAAGGATTCCTGGCGTCGCCGAAAGGACTGGTGTCGGCCGCTGAAAGGACTCCTGCCGGCAGCGGAAAGGACTGGTGTCGGTGGCTAAAAGGACTGGTGTCAGCCGCTGGAACGGATGGATTCAGGAGTTGAAAAGGGAGAGTCGCAGCATCGGAATTCAAGCAGTACGCGGCTCTTGCGAAGGTATCACGCCGTGCTCTCTGCCCTCCCGCCAGTCGTGGAGCTCCGGTTCTGTGGGTGGCAGACCCCGAGCCGCAGTTCATTAGAGTTCGTTAATGTCAATTTCAGGGTGAGAGCGCCTTCGCCGCTTGCTTGGGGGGATTGGCTGAAGCGTCGATGCACGCCGGGCCGTGTTCACCACCAGATCCAACTTTTCCGTCACCTCGTCGTCGATCTCAGCCTTGTCCACGAACGGGGCGAGCGTGTGGTAGTCCGTCTTGCGCATGAGGTTGGGCAAGTCTAGTTTTTCGAAGAACTTCCGGAAGAGGGGATCCAGAAAGTCGTCGCTCGCCTTGAGGTCCGGCCCCCAGGGTGAAGGCTTGCCGAGTGCGGCCAGGGCGGATTCGATTTCACCGATGGCCTCGTTCATCGCGTCGCGCCAGGTGGCTCCGAGGAGGGGGTCGCGTTGCTGTGCACCCTGGGCTTCGGCATAGGCGAGGAGCGTTTCCTTCTGGGAGAGATAGTTCTCGATTTCCCGACGACGCCAGGCTGTCTGGCTGAGGTTGGGGTCGTCCGGAGGGCCGGCTGCCAACCGGTCATAGACGGCTAGGCCAACGAGGTCCGGTTTCGCCTCGCGCAAGCCGTAGAAATGCTCCTGCGCCTTGCGGGGCTGATCCCCTACGTAATGCACGAAGGGGCACTCGAGCTTCTTCTTGGCAGGATGATCGAGCCGCTCAGCGAACGCGCGCAGGATCGCCAGGTCGGTGGAGCCTTCGAGGTACAGCACCCAGCCAGCTTCCTCGGCCTGGTAGTAATGCTCGAAGCCGATCTCCTTGAGCGCCTTCAAGACTTGGCTTCCGCGATCGTCGATGCGGTGCGGCTTGCCGACGAAGGCGACCACCACGTCGCGATCCGCCGCCTCGTTAAGGATGACCTCCGAGTGGCTCGCGGCGATGATCTGGCTGCCGGTTTCGGCGGCTGTCGCGGTCAGGACTTGGTAGATCTGCCGCTGGCGAAGGATCTCGAGATGGGCATCTGGTTCGTCGAGGAGGAGCACCGAGCCTGGGTTGACGGCCATGTGGGCGAGCAGGAGCAGCGTCTGCTGTTGCCCGCGGCCGCCGGAGGAGATGTCCAGGCGGACGTTACCCGGGGTACGAAAGGACATCACGATCTCGCCCCGCTCTTTGACGTACTCGGGTGGATCGAGCTTGACGCCGAAGAGGGCCTGCATACGTTGCGCGAGGCCGTCCCACTTGGCTTCGCCATCCTGGCTCTGCAGCACCTGCCAACACAGGTTGCGAAGGACCTCGGCCGTCCTGCCTTCGCCCAGACGCACCTTGATTGCCCCTTCGTCGAGGCGGGTCTCGCTGGCCGCCAGGCCCGACATCGGCGGCAGATAGGCGACGTCCAACTCGCCTGCCTCCGCGGGGACCTCCATCCGGCCTCCGCTTGGCAGTCGCAGGGAACGGCAGTAGAGGGACTCTTCATTGGCATAGTAGAACTCGAGGCCGCTCGTCCAGGATCTGCCGCCGGAGACGCCTTCGACGATCACGTCGATGTAGATCTTCTGGGTACCGTTGCCTTGCGCGGACTGTTGAGTGCGCAGGTCGCGCCAGAGGAGGTTGGCCGCCGGCACCGGCACCGCGATCAAGTCTTTGCGGTTGAGGGTGACGCCCGGCCGCTTCTCCGGGACGTTTCCGGCACCGCGCTTCTCGAGCCACCGCTTGGCGCCGATGTCCCACAACGCGAGCGCCTGCAAGGCCGAGGTCTTTCCCGAGTTGTTGGGGCCAATCAGGACGACGCGGTCCGCGAGCTCCACGACGACTTCTCCGAAGAGCTTGAAGTTGCGGACGGTTAGCTTGGTCAGCATCGAGGTTAGCTCCTCTATCCCGAGACCTTCTGACGTTCAGAGAATACCTTGAAAGGGGGTGAGCCGACCTGCGGTAGGATCACCTCCGTGCGCGCCGTCCTCCCCGCCGACCGCGAATCGCCGGCTCCACGCGTGGGGGACCTCCCCGACCCGGTCCCCGGGCCGGGCGAGGTCCTCGTCGCCGTCGAGGCCGCCGGCCTCAACCACGCCGACCTGCTGCAGATGCGGGGGCAGTACCCGCCGCCCCCGGGCGAGAGCGAGGTCCCCGGCCTCGAGTGCGCCGGCATCGTGCTGGAGGCGGAGGAGGGGAGCCCCTGGCCGCCCGGCGTGCGGGTGATGGCCCTGACCGGCGGCGGCGCTCAGGCGACCCGCGCCGCCATTCCCGCCGGCCAGCTCATGCCGGTGCCGGACAACCTCTCCCTGATCGAGGGCGCGGCCCTCCCCGAGGCCGGCCTCACGGCGTGGACGAACCTGGTGGCCGAGGGCGGGCTCCAAGCCGGCGAGACCGTGCTGGTGACCGGCGCGACGGGCGGCATGGGCAGCTTCGCCGTGCAGCTCGCTCGCGAGCTGGGAGCGCGGGTGCTCGCCGCCGGCCGCAACCGCGAGCGGCTGGAGAGGCTGCGCGGCCTGGGGATCGAGGAGTTCTTCCTGGAGGGAGCCAACCTGGCACAGCAGGTGCGCGAGGCGACCGGCGGCCGCGGGGCCGATCTGGTGCTCGACTTGACGGGCGGTCCCGGGCTGGACAGCCATCTGGCGGCGCTGGCGAACCGCGGCCGGCTGGTGCTGGTGGGGCTGGTCAGCGGCCGCCGGTCGGAGGTGGACCTGGGGGCCATCCTGACCCGGCGGCTGCGCGTGATCGGCTCCGTGCTGCGGGCCCGCTCCCGCGAGGAGAAGGCGCAACTGGTCTCAGCCTTCGCCGCCTTCGCCTTGCCGCGCCTCCGCGACGGCCGCCTCCGTCCGGTGGTGGACCGCACCTTCCCCCTGGAGCAGGCCGCCGAGGCCTACAGGACGATGGAGCGGGGAGGCGTGTTCGGGAAGATCATTTTGACGCTGGTCTAGCTACGCCCCGCCCCCCACCGCCACCTTCCGCGTGAGGTAGGAGGTGGCGGCGGCGAGCTCGTCGCGCACGGCGATGGCCACCCGCTGCTCGCCGCCCTTCATCTTGAGGGTCAGCGTGTAGAGGTAGTACTGGCCCATGGCGTTGAGCACCTGCTTGCGGGGGATCTGGATCGGCACCTCGACGCTGCGCACAGGCGAGGTGCCGCCCTTGGCGTCACCGGTCGCCACCAGCAGGCGGAGCTTTGCCCGATAGATCTCCTGCTGGTTGACGACGGCCAGCCGGAAGATGGGGATCTTGAGACGGATCGGCACCGCGTACTCGCCGTTCGCCCCCGGGACCTGATCGCCGATCTCCATGGCGATCTCCAGCGGGTTGTCCTCGATGCCGTGGAAGAGCGCCGCGAGGGTGCGGTCCACGATCCTCTCCGCGAGGGGCTTGTCGCGGTAGCTCCGGCGGTAGCGCACCTTGAGGCCCGGCTTCTTCACCTTGACCTCGATCCGGTGCTGCCGGCCGTCGCCCGTGTGGGCGGGGGTGTAGCCCAGGGAGTAGTAGACGGAGAAGTCCTCCCGCATCCGGCCGAGGTCGGGCAGGAAGTCGTTGGTGTCGAGCATGGTCCGGCCCCCCGTGTCGGCGGCCATCACGGAGAGCGAATTCCGCCAGTTGGTCGTCTGCACCTGCTGGACGGCCATGAGCTGGAGCGCCCGCTCGCCGGGATCGAGGTCCGACTCGGCGGCGGCGAAGCCCCGCAGGCCGCTCGCCTGGAGGGTGTAGAAGGTCACCCGGTTCGCGTTGGCGTGCGCCGCGAGGTCCGTGAAGCGCTCGGCGATGCTGTACTTCTGGGCGTCGGTGAGGGCCTGCGTGGCGGGATACCCCGTGACGTCCGCCCCCGGGACGGATCTCGCCAGCGGGTCACCCGGCGGCCCGGAGGTCGCCCCGCCGCCGGCGCAGATCTCGTAGACCACCTGGAACAGCTCCTCCCCGGGGGTGGACGGCAGGCCGTCGCTGATGTAGAGCACCGCCTTGCGCCCCGGGATGCCGGCGAGCGAGTTGACCGTGAACTTGAGGGCTCCGACGGTGCGCTGGGCCTCGTCGCGGGTCTGCTCGGCGTAGCTCTCGATGGGCGTCATCATCTCGAAGCTGCAGGGGTTGACCTCGTGGATCGAGGACATCGTCCGCAGGGCCGAGCGCCGGGCCTGGTCCGCCTGGACGCCGAAGCTGGGCAGGGTCTCGACCTGGCGCAGCGCTGCGTCGAGGGCGGCCGGATCGCCGGTGAAGGGCTGGCGCACCTGGAGCCCCAGGTCATGGGTCGCCACCATCACCCGGTCCAGCGGGCGCAGGTTGCGGGCGAGGAACCTGCGGAGCTGCTCGATGGCGCGCGTGCGGCTCTCCGGACGCAGGTGGAGGTTGTCGACGAACACCACCAGGTTGAGCCAGCTCTCCGGGCCGGGCTCCGCCGGCGCCACGGAGGGGACCTGGGGCTCCGCTCCGCCCTGGGGCCCAGCGGGAGCGGCCTGCACGGCCACGGCCTCGAAGTTGGTGATCGCGACCGGGCTGCCGTCCTCGAGGACGGCGAAGTCGTCCTTCTTGAGGCCGGTCACCCGTTTGCCGTCCCGGTCGGTCACATAGACCTCGACGTTGACGACGTTGACCTCGACGACCTCGCCGAAGCTCGGCGCGGGAGCGGCGGGGGGCTGGGCGAGGAGCGGGAGTCCCCAGGCGGCCGTCAGCAGGGCCGGGGCGAGGGCTCGGAGCTGCAAGATCGAAAATTCCTCCACGAGCCACATTCTTGCACGCTGGAGCGTCCTGCCCGCTACGACCTCACCCCAACCCCTCTCCTAAAGGAGAGGGGCTCAAGGCTTGTCTTACTCCCCCTCTCCTTTAGGAGAGGGGGCAGGGGGGTGAGGTTGCGCGGGCAGGTTGCCGCCTACCTCCACGCTGCGGCTCAGGAACGAGGTGGTGGCGGCGACCTCGTCGCGCACGGCGACCGCCACCCGCTGCTCGCCGGGTGGGAGCTGGAGCGTCAGCGTATAGAGATAGAACTGGCCCATGGCGTGGAGGACCTGCTTGCGCGGGATGCGGAGCGGCACCTCGACCTGGCGCATGGGGGAGTTGCCGCCGTCCGGCGTCCGGGTCGCCACGAACAGCCGCAGGTTGCCCTCGAAGGTCTCCTCCCGGTTGAGGATGGCCAGCTTGAAGAGCGGGATCCGGAGCCGCACGGGCACCGTCCAGGCGCCCGCCGGCCCGAGCGTCTGATCGCCGATCTCCATCCTGATGTCCAGGGGATTGTCCTCGATCCCATAGAGCAGGGCCGCGAGGGTGCGGTCCACCGTCTTCTCCAGGGTGGGCTTGTCGCGGTAGCTCTCCCGGTAACGGAGGCGGACGCCCGGCCGTTTCACGCGCACCTCGATCTTGTGCTCGCGGCCGTCGCCGTGGTGCGCCGGGGTGAAGCCCAGGGAGTAATAGCTCTCGAAGTCCTCCCGCATGCGGGCGAGGTCCGGCAGGAAGTCGTTGGCGTCGAGGATCGACCGGCCGCCCGTGCTGTCGGCCAGGAGCTGGAGGGAGTCGCGGTTGTTGGCGCGCAGCACGGTGCCGATGGAGGGGAACTGGAACAGCCGCTCCGCCGGCCCGGCGCCCGCGTCCGCGGCGTCGGGCCCCGCCAGCCCGGATGCCTGCAGGGTGTAGAGGGTGACCCGCTGGGCGTTGGCGTGCGCCGCCAGGGTCTGCAGCTCCTTGGCGACGTTGTAGCTCTGGGCGTCGAGCGGCGCCTGGGAGGCCGCCTGATAGGCCCGGGGACCGATCTCCCGGGCGTCGAAGATCTGGTAGGGATCGGTGTCCTGGCCCTGCCGGGGCTGCGGAGC
Source organism: Thermoanaerobaculia bacterium (assembly GCA_036399915.1). GTDB lineage: Bacteria > Acidobacteriota > Thermoanaerobaculia > Multivoradales > UBA5704 > DATARR01. Next base: position 492 of record DASWME010000368.1, on the reverse strand, counting down.
GCTCGCGCCCCCGCCTTCCTCCTCGCCGCGCCGCTCCCTGCCGGAGCGCGTCTCGCCCGCGATCGCGGTCCTGCCGATCCCGGCGGTGCCGCCGCCGCCGCAGATCTCGGCCAGGAACTGGAACACCTCCTCGCCCGGGGTGAGGGGCAGGCCGTCGCTGACGTGGAGCACCGCCTTGCGGCCCGGCACCCCGGAGAGGGAGTTCACCAGCAGGGTCAACGCCCCGATCGAGCGCCGGACCTCCTGGCGCCGCTGGGTGGCGTAGGTGTGCGCCGGCGTCGCGATGGTCTGCGGGCAGGGGAGGGGATCGGGACTGTTGATCGATTCCTCCTGGATGGCCAGGATCGTCTGGAAGGCCTGCCGGCGGTCGCGGTCCGCCTCCGGACCCCGCGCCGACAGCTTCTCGATCCCCTGCAGGGCCTCGTCGACGGCGGCGGGGTCGCCGGTGAACGGCAGCCGGACGTGCAGGCCGAGATCGTAGGTGACCAGCAT
>DASWME010000367.1:0-33629 GCA_036399915.1 Thermoanaerobaculia bacterium | reverse complement strand
TGGAGGAGCCCTCGGCGGACCTGGTGTCCCAGCCGAGGGCGCGGTCCGAGCCGGGAATTCCCGCCCGGCGGGTGAACAGCTCGACGATTTCACGGGAAACGATGCGGCGGCCTTCGAGGATGCCGCCGTTCAGGAGCATCTGGGCGAAGCGCGCCAGATCGCCGGCCGTGCTGAAGAGCCCGGCGTGAGGCGCGACGCCGCCCATGGCGAAGGCGTTCTCGTCGTGAACCTCGCCTTGGACCAGACGGCCGCGCCAGGGGTCGTGCTCGGTCGGGGCGATCCGTGGCCGCAGCTCGGCCGGCGGCCGGAACATCGTGTCGTGCATCCCCAGCGGCTCGAACACCCTCTCGCGCACGAACGCCTCCAGCGGCTGGCCCGCGACCCGCTCGAGGATCTCACCCAGAAGGATGATGCCGAGGTCGCTGTACGTGGAGCGGCTGCCGGGCCGGTAGACGAGATCCATGGCCTCGATGCGCTCGCGAAAGGCCGCCCGGCCGCGCAGCTCCTTGTAGAGAGGCGCCACCGCGTCGAGGCCGGAGGAGTGGGTGAGCAGGTGGCGCACCGTCACCGCCTCCTTGCCCGGTCCCTGGAAACCCGGCAGGAACTTCTGCACCGGCTGATCCAGTTCGAGCCGCCCCTCGTCGGCGAGGATCATCGCCATGGTCGTGGTGGCCACCACCTTGGTGAGGCTGGCGAGGTCGTAGAGCGTGCCGGCGGTCACCGGCGGCGCGTCCGCGCCGTAGGAGAGGCGGCCGAAGGGGTGCAGGTGGACCAGGGCTCCCTGATGGCCGACCGCCAGAACGCCACCCGGGTAGGCGCCGCGTTCCCGATAGCTTTCGAGCAGGCGGTCGACCTCCTCCAGCTCTCCTGGCCGGAAGCCCGTCGGGGCTGAAGGCAGAGTGACGGGAGAGGGATTCCGGCAGCCGGCAACGAAGAGGACACCGAGGATACTGAGCCTCAGGAACGCGATCATTGTCGTTCAGAGCAAGATCAGCTAGTAGAGGAGGCTTGCAATTACGAGGTAGACCGTGGCGTCAGCCGCCAAGTGGGCCAGAACAGCCGCTTCGAGACCGCGGAACCAATAGAGCCAGCCGAGAACAAGACCCGCTACCCCATTCAGAGTGATCGCCCGGAGATAGGGATGGGGCACGTTGGGCAGATTGCCAACATGGGCGAGCCCGAAGAGGATGCATGCGACGAGAATTCCCAGCCAGATGGAGATCTGGGCTGCATGGCGCGTGGTCCGGCGGAGGGTCAAGAAGGTCACAGAGGCAACCAGCGTTGCCGCACCGAGCCGGTAGATCAGCTCTTCTGTCACCGCGGAGAAGAGGACGATGAGGATACGTTGGCCGAACGGCAGGTCGCCTACCGCTTTGATTCGTTCGCGGCTGACGCCAGCGAAGAGGATCTGGTCTAGCCCAAGGACCAGCAGAGCGGCCGCGATCCCAATGAAGAGAGCGACGAGAGCGATGCGCCCAAGAGACGAGCGGTGCCGTGGTGAAAGTACAGCGAGGTTGGCTGGTGTGCCCAAGCCCAAACCGGCCACCGGCCAATGCATTTTCTGGATTAGCGACAAAACAGAAGCCATGACCAGGGCCTCACGCAGGAGGAGCGGTCCACGCTCCTCGCTCTCCTCCGAATCCTCTAGAACATACCCAGCTCGTTGGGAGAGCTCTCCGGGACGGCTTGCCCGACGTCCCAGAGCTCTGCGATGCGATTCCCTTTGAATCGGAAGATGTGGACCACGGCAGCGCCGCGATCGCCTGGTTGCTGTCTGATGTGAGAATGGACCGCCACCAGGTCGCCGTCCTGCAGGGCACGCTGGATCTCCAGGACCTTGTTCGGGTTCTTGGCTGCGTTCTCTTCCATAGCGGCCATCAGCGATTCCGCGTCGCTGCGGAAGAACGCATTGTGATGACGGAACTCTGGGCCGACGTATTTGCGATACGCCTCACGCACTTTCCCAAACGCGACCAGGCGCAAGAAGTCCATCGCCGCCTCTTTTTGTGCCTGGACCATTACTTCTGCGGTTTCACTCATCGTCCTCTCCTCTCTCGCTCCGAGCCGGGAGCCGGGCAGGGCGCTCCGGCCTTCGCCCAGCGCTCGAAGGCGGCGGTGAACTGGTCGTGCGGGATGTCGACCGGCGCGCGGCCGAGGCCGGGGTCCCAACCCCAGAGGACGAGCTTGTCGTCGAGGTGCTCGCGCAAGGCGGCCATGTCACGGCCGCCGTTTTCCGCCTTGTTCTTCAAACCGCGGCACAGCTCGCCAGCGGAAAGGCCGATGAAGACCATCTTGTGCTCCGGCGGCGGCAACTGCCAGTTGGGCGCTCCGGGCGGCATGTGCGCGCCGTAGCTCGCCGGCGGGTTCTCGGTTGAGTGGCAGGTCGCGCAGCCGAGCCCTGGAGCGCCCTTTCCCTCGGGCCCACGCTTGACGTTCTGCGCGTGCACCCGCCCGTCGTCGAACTGCAGTGGCGCGTCGCCTGGAATGTGACAGTTCTGGCAGCGCGGATGCTGGAGGACCTTCCGCACGGTGCCGAAGGCCTGCAGGGCTTCCGATTCCCGGCGGTCCTGACCGGAAGCGGCGGTGAGCGCCAGGACGAGCCCGGCCGCTCCTGTCATCAGGAGAACGCTTCGCGTCGCTTTCCGCATCGTCCTCACTCCTTCAGGCCAGGCGCAAGGGCAGGCGCCGCAGCCGCTTGCCGGTCAACGCGAAGAGGGCGTTGGCCACCGCCGGCGCGATGGGCGGCGTGCCCGGCTCTCCCACGCCGCCCATCTTCTCGTTGCTCTTGGCGATGTGCACTTCCACCCGCGGCATCTCGTGCAGGCGCAGGACCGGGTAGTTGTGGAAATTGGACTGCTCGACCCGTCCGTCGCGGAACGTGATCTCTCCGTAGAGCGCGGCCGAAAGGCCGAAGACGATCCCGGACTGCATCTGCGCTTCGACGCCGTCGGGATTGATCACCGGCCCGCAGTCGACGGCGCAGACGACGCGGTGAACGCGGATGCGCCCGTGGTCGACTGAAACCTCGGCCGCTTGCGCGACGGCACTGCCGAAGGACTCGTGCACGGCGATGCCGGCCGCGTGCCCCGCGGGCAGAGGACGTCCCCAGCCAAAGGCTTCCGCGGCGCTGTCGAGCACGCGCCGGCGGCGCGAGTCCGCGGCGAGCAACTCGCGGCGGAAGGCGACCGGATCCTTGCCGGCGGCGTGGGCCAGCTCGTCGACGAAGCTCTCGACGACGAAGGCGGTGTGCGAATGCCCGACCGAGCGCCACCAGAGGACGGGGATCGGCAGCTCCGGACTGTGGAGATCCACCCGGTGATTGGCGATCGACGCCAGATACGGCGTGTCGGCGGCGCCTTCAACCGAGGTCTCGTCGATGCCGTTCTGGATCATCGCGGCGAACGGCGATCCCGCGAGGATCGACTGGCCGACGAGGGTGTGCGCCCAGGCGATGGGCGTGCCTTCGGCGTCCAGGCCCGCGCGCACCCGGCTGACCCACAGCGGGCGATAGTACCCGCCGTGGAGATCGTCCTCGCGCGTCCAGACCACCTTGACCGGCCGTCCCGTCGCCTTGGCGAGGTGGACGGCCTCGGACACGAAGTCCGAGCGCGGATTGGCGCGGCGGCCGAAGCCGCCTCCCAGGAACAGGGTGTTGACCTTCACCTGCTCCGGCTTGACTCCCGCGATCTTCGCGGCAGTGGCCTGGTCGCCGGTCTGGAACTGCGTGCCGGTCCAGATCTCGCAGGAGCCCGGCCGCACTTCGGCGGTGCAGTTGAGCGGCTCCATCATGGCGTGGGCGAGGTAGGGCACCTCGTACTCGGCCTCGACCTTCTTGGCCGCCTTGGCGAACGCCGTTTCGAAGTCACCTTTCGAGGCGGCCACAGCGCCGGCGGTTCGCACCCTCTTGCGGTAGTCCTCGAGCTGGGCGTCGGTGGAATGACTTCCGAGGCTCCCCGCGTCCCAATCGACCTCGAGCGCGTTGCGTCCCAGGCGGGCGGCCCAGAAGTTTTCCGCCACCACGGCGACCCCCGATGGGATCTCGATCACATCGACGACCCCAGCGACCGCCTTCGCCTTGCCGGCGCGGAAGCTCCGCGCTTTGCCGCCGAACCAGGGCGAGCGGGCGACGAGCGCCACCAGCATGCCGGGGCGCCTGACATCCATGCCGAACTCCGCCTGGCCGGTGACCTTGGCGGGACTGTCGAGGCGGTGCATCGGACGGCCGAGGAGCTTCCAGTCCTTCGGATCCTTGAGCTTCGGCGCAGCCGGGACGGGGAGCTTCTCGGCGGCTGCGGCGAGCTCTCCGAAGCGCGCCCGGCGCTCGCCGTGGATGACGAGACCGTTCTCGGCGCGACACTCGGCGGCGGCAACGCCCCACCGGGCGGCCGCCGCGGCGATCAGCATCTCCCGCGCCGCCGCTCCGGCCGTGCGGAGCTGATCGAACGACTCCCAGGTGCTCGTCGAGCCGCCGGTCATCTGGGCGTGGAACACCGTGTGGGCGTAGAGCATGTCCGCGGGCGCGTGCTCGAAGCGGACGTGGCGCCAGTTGCACTCCAGCTCCTCGGCGATCACCATCGGCAGCGACGTGGAGACGCCCTGGCCCATCTCCGAGTGCTTGAGGAGGATGGTGATGGTGTCGTCGGGCGCGATGCGGATGAAGGCATTAGGGACGAGTTTGGGCGCCGCGGGTGCGGCTTCCTGGGCGAGGATCCTGCGGACGCCGGCCGGCAGGGAGAGGCCGATGAGGAGACCGCCTCCCGCCGCCGCTGAGCGGGCGAGAAAGGCGCGGCGGGAAAGGGGAGTGGCGCTCATGAGCGTCCTCCGGTTCCCGCGAGATCGGCTGCCCGGTGCACCGCGGCGCGGATGCGCTGGTACGTGCCGCACCGGCAGAGGTTGCCGCTCAGGGCCACATCGATGTCGGCGTCGCTCGGCCGCGGCACCTCCGTGAGGAGCGCCGCCGCGGCCATGATCTGGCCCGGCTGGCAATAGCCGCACTGCACCACGTCGAGCTCCGTCCACGCCCGCTGCACAGGATGCCCACCCTGCGGATCGAGCCCTTCGATTGTCGTGATCCGATGTCCGACTGCCCGCGAGGCGGGCAGGACGCAGGAGCGCTGCGCGCGGCCGTCGAGGTGGACTGTACAGGCGCCGCACTGGGCCATGCCGCAGCCGTACTTGGTGCCCGTCAGGCCGAGCACGTCGCGCAGCACCCATAGCAGCGGCATGTCGGCCGGCACGGAAATGTCGTGTTCCTTTCCGTTGACCTGGAGTTTCATGAGACTTCAGCCCTCCGTTTTGTTCCTGAGCCGCGAGGCTGCCCCGCCATCATAGCAGGCGAAGTTGGTGGAGACTGTGGTGACGCGCTCCAGGCCCACCCGCACCGGCAAGCCCGCCAGCGGCTCGGCCAGCGCGCGGACGACGGCGTCGGCCACGTAGCTCATATTCGTTGCCTTTCATGGTGCAACCGATTTCATCGTCAGCTTGCGTTGCGATGCAAGTCGCAGCCGATCTCTTCGCGGAGGCAGCCAGGAGGCTTCCCTCGTTTGTCAGTGCTAAAGTAGTGCAACAGCTCTCCCTAGAGGGAGGAAAGGAGCGAAAGCATGCCTACACTATTTCACTGGGAGCAGCCAGGGCACATCAGGCCTATCAATCCGGAGGGCACCAAGCCGGACGGCGATTGCTTCGAGGAAAACGATCTGATCGCCATGGGATCAGGCGTCACCGATGGCGCCGGCCGATGGACGATGGAACTGCGGCCGGCGTTGTGCATCCCAGCGGGTATCTTCGAAGATCCCTCGATGGTGGCGACGCCCACGTTCTCACAGGAGGAGGTCCGACCGAGACCCGTCTTCATCACCACGGAGTGGAGCCGGCCCACGCCTGGGAATCTGATCCTGGGTGCGCGAAGCTGGGACGCGAACGGCAACCCCGCCCCCAAGGTCCCCTTCTCGTGGCACCTCCGAGTGCGCAGCATTTTCGTCGCAGCGGCAGGCGAGAGCGCCTGAGGCAGTCTTCCCGGCCAGCGGCGCAAGGCGGAGCCGGCCGCGGCGGCTCCGCCCTGGAGCAGGGGAGGAGAATCAGATCCGCTACGAGGCAGGCACCGCCGTCAGCAGCACGACCAGGGCCTCTTCCGCGCCGTCCACCTTGGAGGTGCCGACGACGAGGGTCTCCCCCTCCTTGAGGCCGAAAGTGGTATCGATCAGCTCCCGGCCCGCATGATGATCCGGCTTGCCGTCCGCGCCTCCGGGCTCCCCGCTATAGGGCTCCAGGATGAGTTGGAAAGCGTCGACGAAGAGGCTCCGGTCCTGCCGGGAGCCGACGTTGCGGAAGCGCAGCGCCACCCGATAGGTGAAAGTCTTCCGGCCGACCATATGCGCCTCGGCGGGCCGGTCCTGAGTAGCGCTCATCCAGGCCGTGTCGAGCAGCTCGTAGCTCTTGAAGGGGAGAAACCCTTTGAGGTCGGCCAGCGCCTTCTGGGCGTTCGCGGGCACCTCGAGGCCGGTGTTGCCGGCCTTGACGCCAGCCGCCAGGAGCAGGAGCTGGAACCTCTGGGTGCGCGGGGTCGCGTCTTCCCGCGCCACGGCGCGGGCGATCTTCTCGTGGGTGGCCGCGTCGGCGAACACGTCCAGGTAGCCCTTCCGGGCGGCGTCACCGGGGAGAGTCAGACCGGTCACCCGGCAGCGTTCCTTCTGGGTGCACTGATCCCAGGCGAGCACTTCCGCGGCGTGCAGGTCCATGTAGCGGATCTCATAGCGAACCCCGTGGGGTTCGGGCTGTTTCTCCTGGGCCGCGCCCAGGGGGCCCGGCAGCAGGAGCAGAGCAAGGATCAGCAAGCGGATACACGAAATCTTCATATCGGTTTCCTCCGCGGCCGCCCTGGGAACGGCCGTCTATTCCGTAGCCTTGTCCGAGGTCAGCACCCAGATGATCCGGGTGCCTCCCGGGGTGGAGAACTGGACCTGTTGCGTTTCCGGCTCCTCCGGAGCGGTCTCCGGAAGGGATGGCGTTCGATGCACGGAAGGCCGCCGCTTCGTCGCTCTGCTCCGAGGGAGTTCCAGCGCCGGCCGGGACCTTTCCGCTTTCTCGGCCGCTGCCGTCGCGAGCTCGGCGGGAGCCGCGGGGACCGGAGCCGGCGCCGTCCGCGGGACCGCCGCCACCCGAGGCGTCTCCTTCGGCGGCACCGGCGGTTCGGGCGGCCCTGGCCACATCGTCAGGGCCACGGCCGCCGCGAGGACCGCCGCTGCTGCGCCGGACAGGACTGGAATAGCGAGCCAGCGTCGCCGCGGCTCCGGAGCCGCGGTCAGCACAGTCCGCCGCATCTCGCGAACCTCTTCGAGAGTCAACCTGGGCTCGTCCGCCGCGGGGTCTGCCTCGCGCAGGAGCCGGCGCAGCCGTTCGTCTCTCGTCTCGGCGTTCATCTCCGATCCTCCTTGGGCGCCCGGTCGAGCAGCAGACCGGCCAGTTCCCGGCGGGCGGCCAGCAGGTGCCAGCGCACCGTCACCTCGGCGACCCCCAGCAGCCGGGCCACCTCGCGCACGGGCACCCCTTCGATCTCATGGAGCACGATGGCGGCGCGGCGGCGGGGCGAGAGGCGCCCGAGGGCGGCCTGCACGGTGGCGCGGGCCACGACCGCGTCCTCCAGCTTCCCCCGGTCTCCTTCCGCCCGCTTCAGCGATGCATGGGCGCGCGACCTCACCGAGACGCGGCGGTGGCGGTCGCGGCAGAGGTTGACCAGCGTCCGCACCAGCCACGCCTCTCCCGGCTGGTCCCCCTCGGGGATCGAGGCCGGCCGCCGGGCCGCCCGCAGGAAGGCCTCCTGCACGAGGTCGCGCGCCTCCTCGCGGTCGGCCGCGAGGCGCCGGGCCAGGCGGAAGAGCCGCTCCTGATGGGCGTCGAAGAGCCGGGCCAGGCGTTCGGTCGCGGTCTGGGGTTCGGCTCGTTCCAAGATCGTGCTCGTCGTCAAGGCGCTCACAACCGGAGTAAACGCACCAGCCCGGGAAAGCGTTGGGGTGGCGCGGCAGGTCTTTTGCTTCAGCTTCCAGGGCCCGATCGGGCCCGAGGACTCACAGCAAGGAGGTACAACGATGAAAGACAACCGCGAATCGCTCCGCCCCTACATCGCCGACATGGCCGCGGTCGACAAGCACATCCTGGAAGCCGTCGAGAGGCAGCGCAACGACGACGACGTCAAGCAGTTCCCGGACGCGCTGCAGATCCTGGGCCGCATCGAGAGCACCCTGAAGAGCCACGTCCAGGGCCTGGAGAGCCACCTCCAGGGCTACGAGGGCGGCGGCATCGCGGGGACCGTCAAGGAGGCGGTGACCGGCGTGCTGGGCGCTATCGCCGGCGTCTACGACAAGGTCCGTAAGGACCCGGCGAGCCGTGCCCTGCGCGACGACTACACCGCTCTGTCGCTGGCCTCGATCAGCAACGCGATGCTCCACACCACGGCCCTGGGCCTTTCTCAGGGAACGGTGGCGGAGCTGGCCAGGACCCACCTGGTGGAGATCAACTCCCTGATCGTGGAGCTGGGCCTGGTCATCCCCCGGATCGTGCTCAAGGAGCTCTCCTTCGAGGGTTATCCCATCGAGACCGGCCTCGCCGAGCGGGCGGTGCAGACCGTACGGGAGTGCTGGAGCCGCGAGGCCACGCAGGAGACAGCCGGGGCGGGCTCGACGCTCGCCGGCAGCATCTCGGCCGGGTCTTCGACCGGCGGCTCGTTCACCCGCTGAGGAACAGCTCCGCCGCGATCGCTTCCCTCGCTTCGTCGAGGAGGGCCCGGGCGGAAATCGGCTCGCCCACGGCGCCGCGCACCCAGGCGTCGGGGGTGAGCCGGCCCTGGCGGGCGATGCGTTCGATCTCGGCGCCGAAGTCCCCTTCGCGGAGCCTCTGCGCGATCTGGAACGCGATGAGGTGGCCGATCGCGTAGTCCGGCAGGTAGAGGCCGTAGACGATCATGTGGGAGTAGATCGCCAGGATCTCCGAGTCCTGCACCCCGAAGACCGGCGCGAAGAAGCGGTTCCAGACGTCCCGGGCGATGGCGAGCGTCTCCTCCCTGAGCTCGGCCGGCGTGGCGTCCGGGTGCCGGTACAACCAGTTCCACACCCCCATGTCCACCAGCGACACCCCGGCGATCTCGTAGGTGTTCCAGAGGACGGCCAGCGTCTCCTTGCGCCGGGCGTCCCCGTCCTGGGAGCCGAGGCCCAGCATCTCCAGGTCGCGGTGCTGGAAGAGGAAGGCGAACGCCTCGGTGCAGGCGGTGTTGGGAACGCCGGCCAGGGCCCAGTGGTCGATGCCGTTCAGGGAGAAGACCTGCTCGACGTTGTGGCCGAGCTCGTGCATCGCCACGTTGTACCCCTTGTAATCCATGCCGCCTCGGGGGACCCGCGTCCGCAGGTGGGTCTTGTCCTCCCGCCGCAGGGCCTGGGTGGCGTGGCCGGCCCCCCGCGCCGGGTCCACCGCGATGCGCTCGGCAAGCCAGCGCGCCCGGTCCGGGGAGAAGCCCAGCCGCTCGAGCAGGTCTGGCAGGCCGGCTGCGAAAGAGCCGAGGTCGGGGTAGCGCGCCCGCACGGCCTCGTCCAGCTCCGCCTCCGCATGGTCCGCCCGCGACTTGAAGCCGGAGTACCAGATGTCGAAGGGCTCGAGCGGGCGGCCGAGCCGGCTCTGGATGAGCCGCCCGAGGTCCGCCACCTCGGGAGATTCCAGCACGGAGACGAGCAGGGCCTCGACCTCCCGCTCGGGGATCTGGCGGTCCCGCTCGAAGCGGCGGGCGACGAAGGTCGGCTCGGCCGGGCTGTAGGGGTCGGCTTTGCGGACCGCGTGGAAGATCCCGAGGAGCGTGGCATAGCGGGTGTCGGGCTCGCGGGCAGCGAGGTCCCCGTCTCCGGCCGCCGCGCCCTCGCCCGCCGGACGGACGGCGTTCGTCTCGGGGGCCCATAGAAGGTCGGGGTTGTCGATCACCGCCGCCGGGATCTCCTGGCGGACGATGCGCTCCATCACCCGCAGGATGATCCGCTGGCGGGCGAGGCTCTCCGGGCTCGGCTCGGCGTAATAGGAGGCTAGCTCGTCGCGCAGGCCCCAGTGGCTGATGAGCCGCAGGCCGTCGCGGAACGGGCGCTCGCCGGCCGGGGTGACGACCCGGTCCATGCGGAGGTTGTAGCCCGAGACGTACTCCTCGGCGGCGGTGAGGATGCGGGTGATCTCCTGGTTCACGATGGCGGGGACCCGCAGAGCGAAGCGGTCCATCAGACGCGAGCGCGCCCAGGTCTCCCGATCCCAGCCAGGGCCCTCCTCCAGCCGCTCGGCCAGCGTGTGGACGGGGTAGTTGAGCAGAGCGAGGAAGGCCACCTTGGTGCGGAAGAGGTCCTCGTCCACGTGCGCCGCGAGGTCCAGCTCGGCGAGCAGGCGGTCCGCGGCCGTGAGCGGGCCGGTGTCCACGTCGATGGGCCAGGTCAGCTCGCGCCGCACCTCGTGGAGGTGGCCGTCGATCTGCTCGAGCGTCCCCTCCAGGCGGCGGAAGGTGGCCGCGAGCGCCTCGGGATCAGTCAGGAAGCTGGTCTCGCAGAAGGCGGCGAAGGCTTCGGCGTCGCCGTCCTCCGGCCACCAGCGCCGGGCCGCCTGCTCGACGCCGCGACGGGCACGCTCCGCGTGCTCCGGTCCGTGGCGGTCCACGACCCGGTCGAGGGTCTGCCGAACGGCTTCAGGGTTGATCGATGGGGACGTCATGGCTCGGGGATTCTAGCCTGTACAATGGCGGCGCCCGGGACCAGGCAAGGAGCAAACCATGAGTGCGAAGTGGACTGCCTTCCAACTCTCCGAGATCGAGCGGCAGCAGCGGGCTGGAGATCCGTGGCTGGAGTTCCTGCGCGTGCCGTCCCTGCGGACCGGCCTCTACGTGCTCCCCGCGGGCTCGGCCGATCCCCAGACGCCCCACGAGGAGGACGAGGTCTACCACGTCGTCCGGGGCCGCGCCCGTTTCACGGCGGACGGCGAGGACGTGCCGGTCGGGCCGGGCACGGTGCTCTACGTGGCCGCCCGCGTCGAGCACCGGTTCCACTCGATCGAGGAGGACCTGGAGGTGCTGGTGTTCTTCGCCCGGCGGTGACTTACACCGCCGGCTTCAGCGCCTCGGCCACCAGCTTGTCGTCGATCACCAGCCGGTGCGGTCCGCCGCCGCCGTTGACGGGCTGGACCTCTTCCCGCGAGAACGGGTCGAACTCGAAGGGCTTGATGATCTTGCCGTAGACGGACTTGAGTGCCCGGGCGCCGATGCGGCTGCTCTTGGCGGCCTCCTCGGCGATCTTCTGCACGGCGTCGTCCGTGACGTCCAGCTCGATGCCGTACTTGCGGAAGAAGTTCTGGGAGGTCTGGAGCACCCCCTCGCGCGGCTCGCGGAAGATGCGCGCCAGGGTGCCGGCGGTCAGGTCCTCCAGGATGACGGCGTTGTCGAAGCGAGAGAGGAACTGCGGCTGCATGCCGTACTCGAAGAGATCCTCCTGCCGGAAGTGATGGCGCAGGGTGAAGTACTCGCGGATGGTGATCTTGCCGTTGACGTAGGTCGTGGTCGTCGGCAGCTTGATGCCGCTCTTGGGCGAGGTGACCCGCTGGAAGACCTGGTCGTAGAGGGTCTCGAAGGCGCCGGCGCAGAGGAAGAGCATCTTGCCGGTGTCGAGCCAGACGTTGGCCGACTCCAGGACCCCCTCCCTGTTGAGGGCGGTGACGCGGTGCGGCACCCGCTCGCCCTCGATCAGGGTGAGCACGGCCTGCTGGATGTTGATGCCGGTCACGTAGGGCTTGCCGCCGATCATCCCCGAGACCTTGTCGATCTCGTCGAGGCAGACGGTGGCCCGCTCCATGGCGCGGCCGATCTGCTCGGTGGTCGCCCCGTCGCCCAGCACCTGGCGGGTGCGCTCCTCCAGACGGGCGAAGAGGCGGCTGGTGTCGACCGCCCCCTCCTCGGTCGCCAGGGTGTTGGCGTTCATGATGAGGACGACCCGGTAGTCGGCGAACTCCTCGTGAGCGTGGTAGAGCGACTCGATGGCCCGCATGATCGTGGTCTTGCCCGTCCCCGAGTTGCCGATGAGCAGGAGGTTGCCGTATTTCTCCCCCTGGAGGTGCTTGAAGATAGCCACGGAGACGTACCGCAGCGTCTCCTCCTGGCCGATGACGCTCTGGGACAGGACGTTGAAGATCTCGACGGGCTTCATGGACATGGGGTCGCCTTCCTCTCGAACCGTCACGCTTTCGGTGCCGGCGAACTCTTATACGGATAGGGCCGGCCGCACGTCTGTTCGGCCACCCTCTATCCTAAGCCGATCTGCGGGTTGTGGGCATTCCCGGGGAGGGACCAGATCCGTAGAATGGTCCCAGGGAGGTGGAAATGGTCCCATTGCGAATCCGAGCCGTTGTGTTCAGGGACGGAGATTGGTGGGTCATCCAGGGTCTGGATTATGACTTTGTGACGCTGGCCCGGAGCCTGGAGGGTGTTCCCGGCGAGATCCAGCGCTGGCTGAGCGTTCTGTTCGCCGCCAGCCATCACCTCGGTGTCGAGCCCTTCCACGGCTACTCTCCGGCACCGCGCAGATTCTGGAAAATGTACGAGCAAGCGGAGCCTTGGACCGAACTGATTCCTCCAGTCGAGTTGCCCGAAGATCTCGGCTCCACACCCGTCGTCGATACGCGCCTCGCTGCCTGAAGCTCCTCAGTCCTCCTCCTCCTCAGCGGGCAGCCCGAAATCCTCGGGCGGAACCCTGTAGAGCTTGCAAAAGGACCGCAGCAAAAAGATCGACATGATCTCGTCATCAGTCATTACCGGCACCGGAAATGCCCGCCGAACCTTGCTGAGGAAGCGGCCTCCGGCGATCGCCGCCGCGGCGGGATCGATCTCGATCCCGTAATACCTTCGTACGATCTCGATGAACTCCCGTAGCGTCAGTTCCCACGGATGTCGGCCCAAGGATCGGATCTCCGGAAGATTTTCCTTGTACGGCGGATTCGGCGGCGTTCCGTAGCGCGGAAGCATGCCGCGATTCCGCCCGTAAGTCAAGTCGCTGCTTCCACTTACGGCGGATCGTCGCCTTTTGGCGCGACCCGATAGGATGTCTGTCTTGCCATCCCCCGCGCCCCTCGGACAAACTTCCGGCGTGAAGAAAGCCGTCTCCCTGGAGCTCGAGCGCCACCTCAATCCGGAGCAGGTCGCCGCCGTCACCCACGGCGAGGGGCCGCAGCTCGTCCTCGCCGGCGCGGGGTCGGGCAAGACCCGGGTCATCACCTACCGGATCTTCTGGCTCATCGAGGAGATGGGCGTCGATCCCGGCACTATCGCCGCCATGACCTTCACCAACAAGGCGGCGGGCGAGATGCGCGAGCGGGTGGAGGACCTGCTGGGCATGCACCCGCTGCCGACCTCGGTGGGGACGTTCCACCGCTACAGCCTCATCCTGCTCCGCCGCTATGGCGAGCGGGTGGGGCTGCGGCGCGACTTCCACGTCCTCGACGCCACGGACCAGCTCGGCCTCGTCAAGGAAGCCCTCTCCACCGAGGGGCTCTCCGAGACCGCCTTCTCCCCCCGCTCGGTGCTCGCCCAGATCAGCGCGGCCAAGAACCGGCTGCTCGATCCGGCCGCCTACGAGGCGCGGGCCCAGAACTTCTTCGAGAAGAAGGTGGCCGCCCTCTACCGCCGCTACCAGGGGCTGCTCTCGCAGGCGTCCGGAGTGGACTTCGACGACCTGATCGCCCTTTCGGTGAAGCTCCTCGCGACCGACCTCGATCTGCGGGAGCGGATCCGCTGGCGCACCCGCTTCCTCCTCGTCGACGAGTACCAGGACACCAACCACGCCCAGCTTCGCCTGATCCAGGAGCTGACGGGACCGGACGGCAACCTGACCGCCGTGGGCGACGAGGACCAGGGCATCTACCGCTGGCGCGGCGCCGACCTCAACAACATCCTGGAGTTCGAGAAGAGCTTCCCCAGCGCCGTGGTGCGCAAGCTGGAGCGGAACTACCGCTCGACGCAGACCATCCTCGACGTGTCAGGCGCGTTGATCGCCCACAACGTCAACCGCCGGGGCAAGCGCCTGTGGACGGACACCGGCGCCGGCCCCAAGGTGGAGCTCTACAAGGCGAGCGACGAGGGGGACGAGGCGGCCTGGATCGTCCGCACCCTCCAGCGTCTGCGGGGCAACTACCGGCTGGGCGACATGGCCATCCTGGTCCGTACCAACGCCCAGACCCGCGCCATCGAGGACGAGCTGCTGGCCCAGGAGATCCCTTACTCCCTCGTCGGTGGCGTGCGGTTCTACGACCGCGCCGAGATCAAGGACCTGGTGGCCTATCTGCGGGTGCTGCGCAACCCGCGGGACAACTTCTCGCTCCTGCGCATCGTCAACCAGCCGCCGCGGGGCATCGGCAAGTCGACCCTGGAGCTGCTGCGCGACCGCGCCGTGCAGCTCGGCCAGCCGCTGTGGGACGTGCTCTACCTGGACGACCTCGGCACCCTGCCGGCCCGCAGCGCCACGGCCCTGCGCCGGTTCCGCGACCTGATCGTGGGTCTCCAGCACGCCGCGGCCGAGCTGCCGCTGCCCGCCCTCCTCAAGCGCCTGCTCGAGGCGACCGGCTACACCGACCTCTACAACGAGGACGAGTCGGAGGACTTGGCGCGGCTGGAGAACATCGGCGAGTTCCTCTCCGCCGCCCAGGAGTTCACCGAGGCGAACAGCTACAACGCCGACGATCAGGATCTCCTGACGGCCTTCCTCGACCACGTCGCGCTGGTGACCGACCTCGACTCCCTGCAGTCCGAGAAGGGGGTCTCGCTGATGACGCTCCACAGCGCCAAGGGGTTGGAGTTCAAGGCCGTGCTGGTGGCGGGCCTAGAGCACGGCCTCCTCCCCCACTTCAACTCCCAGGGCGCCCTGGAGGACGTCGAGGAGGAGCGCCGGCTCCTCTACGTGGGCATGACCCGCGCCCGGGAGCGGCTGTTCCTCTCCTGCTGCCGCCGCCGGCGCATGGCCGGCCGCTATCAGGATCAGGCGCAGTCCCCCTTCCTCCACGAGCTGCCTGAGCAGCTCCTGGATGTCTCCGTCAGTCCCGACCTCTTCATCCCCGAGCGGTACGATCAGCGCGCCCAGAGCGTGTATTCCTTCTTCGGCGGGGGACAGTCGCGCCCTGCCCCGGCCGCTCCGCCGATGCCTCCGCGGACCGCGCCTCCGGTCGCTCCGCCCTCCGGCTCCGGCCGGCCCGCGCCGCCGCGGCAGGTCGTCTCCGAGCCCGCGACCGCGGCCCCTCGGCGGCCGATCCGGCGCGGCAGCCGCGTCCGCCACCCGACGCTGGGAAACGGCGTCGTGCTGGAGATGGAGGGGGATGGGGACGACGCCCGCCTGACCGTCTTCTTCGAGAGGTCGGGCAAGCGGAAGCTGGTGGCGAAGTATGCGAATTTGGAGATGCTGTAGGAATCAGGATCCCCACGCCCCCAGCGCCTGCCGCTCGCTGACGATCTGCCCGAGATGGTAGGCGTTGTGGTCCGCCACCAGCATCGCCTCGCGGAGGATCGTCTGGCCGTCTCCCCAGGGGATCTTCGCGTAGAGGTCCGTCTGGGGGTCGGCGACGAGGTCCTGCATGGCTTTGAGGTCGTGGCGGAAGGACTCGACGCTGCGGTTCCAGGCGGCGGCGTCCGGCGGCGCCTCGGTCGCGGGCCAGTAGCCGTCGGGCCAGGCGGGGGAGACGTGGTCCGGGTTGCGGCTGAACTCCAGGATGTCCCATTGCGCGATGCGGAGGTGCTCCAGGAGCTGCCAGACCGTGTGGGGGAGCCCCGGAGCCTTCGCGCCCCGCAGCTCCGGCGGGAGACCGCCGATCGCCTTGTCGAAGTCCAGATGGGCGCTGCGGCTGCGCAGCAGCTCCAGGAGATGGTCGCGGAGAGCTTGGTCTTTGTCCATCACGCCCCCACCACCCCGTCCACCAGCGACCGGCTCCCCTGGACAGCCACTCTCTGAAGGTAGAGCTTTACGCCCACGAGCCCGCCGAGTTCCTCGCCGCCGCCGGCGCGGCCGGGGCCGCCGTGGAGGGTCTGCGGCAGGGCAGCGCCGGAGCCGGGGGCGTCCGCGGCCGAGGACTCGGAGCCGATGTAGATGCGGCCGGTGCCGCCGCCCCCACGGGAGACGAACTCCCCGGCCCAGGCGGCGTCGTCCGTATAGGCCGAGGTCACCAGCGTGCCGCCGCCTAGGGCCACGATCTCCGCCGCGTCGTCGGCGGTACCGTCATAGGGAAGGATCGTGGCGACGGGCGCGAAGACCTCCCGCTCGTGGACAGGACCGGCATTTCGGGCGTCGTCGCTCCGCAGCAAGGTGGGCTGGAGGAAGAAGCCTTTTCCCTCGGGGGCACCTGCGCCGTCCGTCCGCTCCCCCGTGCCGTGGACGATCCGCGCCGCCTGCTTCAGCTCGCCGATACCGCGCAGGGAGTCCGTGAGTTGCTGGGCCGTGGCGAGCGGCCCCATCTTGACCGAGGGGTCCGCCGGATGGCCCACCACGACCTCGGCCAGCCTGGAGACGAGGGCCTCCTCGACGGCGTCGATCCGCTCAGAGGGCGCCAGGATGCGCCGCACGGCCGTGCACTTCTGGCCGGTCTTCTGGGTCATCTCGCGGACCACGTCCTTCAGGAAGAGGCCGAAGGTGGTGGAGCCGTCCTCGACGTCCGGCCCCAGGACCGCGGCGTTCAGGCTGTCCGCCTCCACGTTCACCCGCGTATTGGCGGCGAGGAGGTTCGCCCGCGAGCGGAGGCTCCGGGCGGTGTCGGCCGAGCCCGTGAAGGCCAGGACGTCCTGAGGCCCGAGCCGGTCGAGGAGGTCGCCGGTCGAGCCGATGACGAGCTGCAGGGCGCCATCGGGGAGGATTCCCGCCTCGACGAGGACCTCGACACAGCGCTCGGTGACCATGGCGGTCGCCGTCGCCGGCTTGGTGACGACCGGCATGCCGGCCAAGAGCGCGCACGCCGCCTTCTCGGCGAAGCCCCAGGCCGGGAAGTTGAAGGCGTTGATGTGGACCGCGACCCCGTGGCGGGGCACCAGGATGTGCCGTCCGTAGAACCCCTCCGTCTTGGCGAGCTGGACGCCTTCCCCCTCCGTAAGGAAGGTACGCTCGCCCAGGCCCTTGCCGAGCGCGGCGTAGTAGGCCAGGGTGCCGGAGGCGCCGTCGACGTCGAAGGAGCCGTCCGGCCGGGTGGTGCCGGTGTTGCGGGCGGAGAGGTCGAGCAGCTCGTCGCGGTGGTCGCGCAGCACCTTGGACATGTCCTTGAGGAGCTGGGCGCGCTGGCCGAAGGTCATGGCCCGCAGGGCCGGACCGCCGCGCTCGCGGGCGTGGTCGAGCACCGCTCCGAAGTCGATCCCCTCGCTCGAAGCGCGGGCGATCTCCTCCTCGGTCGAGGGGTCCACCAGGGCCGCGAAGCCCGACTTCGCCGCGTGCCAGTTCCCACAGAAGTAGCTCCTCAGCGTCTTCATCGCTCTCCTTCTCCCTTGCGCCCGCGGCGAGTGCGCCGTGGCTGGAAGATCCTATAACCAGGACCGCCCCTACGAAGACGCCTCCGCCTCGATCGCCGCCCGCTCCTCCGGATGCTCGTCGAGCCAGCGCTCGGCCAGGGCCCGGTGCTCGGGGTTGAGCGACATCATGTAGAGCCGGGCCTGATGGAAGTCCTCGATCTCCGCGAGGCCCCAGCGCTCGAGCACGCCGGTGAGGAACCCCGCCGCGGCGAGCCGGGCCTGCCGGGGATCGAGTTCTTCGGCGAAGGGCAGGGAGACCCCGGCGAGCAGCTCGCTCCGGCGGCCCCAGCCGTAGATCTGGAGCCGCCGGGTGTAGTCGTCCACCATCCGTTTCATCTCGGAGTTGAGCTTCTCGTACAGCATCGGTCCTCCTGAGTCAGTACAGCTCCGCGTACTGCACCCGGCCCGCCAGGACCCGCCGGACGTAGTCGCGGGCCGAGCGGGAGCCGATCTTGGTGAAGTACTCCTCGGGCTCCTGGGTGAAGCACTGGCTTCGCCACACCATGGCCTGGGTCTCGCCCGCGTTGTAGGCGGCGACCGCCGGCATCACGGCGCCTCCGAAGTCCTTGAGGAGAGCCCCCAGGTAGGCCGCGCCGAGGGCGATGGAGACCTCGGGGCGGTAGAGGTCCTCGGGAGCGAGGCGCTCGAGGTTGAGCTGGGCCGCGAGGCGCCGCGCCGTGCCCAGGGAGAGCCGGGAGAGGCCGCGGCTGGCCGCCGGGGAGAGCGAGTAGACGTCGAAGCGGCTCTCCTCGCGGATGAGCGAGGTCAGCAGGCCGGAGTCCACGCCACGGATCTTCCCGTTGGCGATCAGGGCCGCCTGGTACGGGAAGGGGTAGAGGAGCCGGCGGTACGCGGCGGGCTGGAGCGCCAGGGGGACCCGGCCGGGGGTGCGGGCGCGCAGGGCCTCGGCCACGGCGATGGCACGGGCGACCTCGCCGCTGCGGACGAGGAGCTGCCCGCCGGTGAAGGCGAGGGAGGGATCGGAGAGGGGAAAGCGCTCCGGCACAGCCGGAGCTCCTTCGTGCCAGACGCCCAGGGCCAGCAGCATCTCCTCGGGCCGGGTGAGCTGGGTTTGCCACAGCGGCCAGCGCCGCACCGGCACCTCGGCCAGCCGCAGGTAGGGAGCGGCGATCCGGTCGGCGAGGAGCATCCGCGCGAGCTTGTGCTGGGCCGCCCGGCCGGCCGGGTCGTCCTTGCCGAGCAGCAGCCAAGCGCCGTATACGTCCTCCAGCCGATGCGAGCCGGCGAGGCGGCGGCCCTCGGCGGCCGCCGTGCGGGCGAGCGGGTCCGCCGCGAGGCGCGCCAGGGCCGTCCGCGCCAGGGGATGGTAGGGATCGGCGCGGAGCACCTCCAGGTAGCGCGCCACCGCGCCTCTGCCGTCGCGCTCCAGCTCGGCCCGCCGGCCGCTCCAGTACGAGGCTTCCAGCCGGTCGTCGCGCCCGCTGGCGGCCGCCTGCTCCAGCCAGGGCCGGGCGCGGTCCCGCCGGCCGCGGACGAGGTCGGAGGCGGCGAGGAACAGGGCCGCGCGGGAGGCTTCGTCGCGCCAGTCCGGCCGCGCGGCGAGCCGCTGGTAGAGCGAGAGGGCCGTGGCCTCGGCGCCGCCGCGCCAGTCCAGGCGGAGGGCCGAGAGCAGCGCCGGCGCGGCCCACCGGCCCTGCGGCTCGGTCTGGTAGGCCAGACGGAATCTCGCTTCGGCGGCCGGCCAGGCCTTGCGCAGCTCGTGGGCGAGCCCCTCGTGGTAGAAGGCCTGGGCCCGCTCGCCCGGGGTCTTCGCCAGCGCCGTGAGGCGGGCGAAGACGATGGAGGCCTCGCCGTACCGCTGCTCGGAGAGCATCGCGAGGCCGATCCGGAGCTGCGTCTCATAGGCGTCCCGCGCGGCCAGGGAATCGCCCCGGCCGGCGGCCTGCAGGAGATGGCGCAGCGCACGGCCGAACTCGCGGTGCTCGAAAAAGGTGAAGCCGATCAGCATCGGCACCCGGCCCCGCTCCGCCTGGGGAACGAGGCCGGCGAGGCGGTCGGCGGCGCCGCGGGCGGGCTCGTCCCGGCGTTCCTCCTCGATCAGCCGCGCCAGCAGGCCGCGGGAGATCTCGGGGCGGCCGGAGCGCAGCGAGCAGTCGCTCTGCGCAAGCTGGATCTCCCGCCGCTGCGGCACGGGAAGCGCCTCGACGCGGATACCGTTCAGCAGCCGGCAGTCGCCGCCCTCGGCGAGAGTGTGGACAAGGAGGCGGACCGCCTGCGGGATCAGCGGCGAGCCCGGATCGCCGGCGGCCACCTTGGAGACCAGGCCCGCGGCCATCTCGGGATGGCCCATGCGGTCCAGGGCCACGGCGGCGCGGAAGCGGCTGTAGAGCGCGAGCGCGGGGGTGTCCCCCAGGGTCTCGACGAAGACCTTGCTGGCCTCTTCCAGCCGCCCCAGGGAGTCGAGAAGGTGGCCGCGCAGGTAGCTGAGCCCCAAGGTCCGCGACGCCTCGGGACGATCGGCGATCTCCTGCTCGGCGCGGGCCAAGGCCTGGCGCTGCCGGCCGGCGAGCTGCAGCTCCACCAGTTCCGGCCGCGGATCCGCGACCAATACGGTAAGGGCGAGAGTGAAAGTGCCGAACATCCGGGGCAGGGAGCCGGCGCAGACCCCGGAGCGGGGCTTCAGCCCATGGGGATCGACCAGCGCGCGACTCGCGCGCCGAGGCGCTGCAATTTCAGTTCCATTTGCTCGTAACCCCGGTCCAGGTGGTAGATGCGGTCGACGACGGTCTCCCCGTCCGCCGCGACGCCGGCCAGCACCAGGCAGGCGGAAGCCCGCAGGTCGGTGGCCATCACCCCCGCGCCGGTCAGCTTCGCCGGGCCGTGGACCCGCGCCCGACCGCCGTCCACGCGGATGTCGGCGCCCATCCGCATGAGCTCCGGCGCGTGCTGGAAGCGGTTTTCGAAGATGGTTTCGCTGATCGTCGAAACTCCATGGGCGCAGGTCATCAGCGCCATGTACTGCGCCTGGAGATCGGTGGGGAAGCCCGGATGGGGCGCGGTCTCGAGGTCGCAGGCCCTGAGGGTGCCGTCCCCGCGGACGCGGACCCCCTCCGCCGTGACCTCCACCGCGGCGCCGACTTCGGCCAGTTTGTCCAGCAGGGGCGCCAGATCGGCGGGGTTGGCGTTCTCGAGCAGGACGTCGCCGCCGGTCAGCGCGGCGCCGATCAGGTAGGTGCCGCCCTCGATGCGGTCCGGGATGACGACGTGCTCGGCGCCGCCCAGCGCCTCGACGCCTGCGATCTCGATCGTCTCCCCGCCGGCTCCGGAGACGCGGGCGCCCATGGCGTTGAGCAGGCTGGCCAGGTCCGCCACCTCGGGCTCGCGGGCGCAGTTCTCGAGCACCGTGGTGCCCCGGGCAAGGGCGGCGGCCATCATCACGTTCTCGGTGCCGGTGACCGTGGGCATGTCGAAGCGGAAGCGGGCGCCCGTCAGGCGCCGGGCCGTGGCTTCCACATAGCCGTGGGTGAGGCGCACCTCCGCGCCCAGGGCGGCGAGGCCCTTGAGATGCTGATCGATCGGCCGCACGCCGATGGCGCAGCCGCCGGGCAGCGATACGCGGGCATGCCCCTCCCTGGCGACGAGAGGCCCCAGCACCAGGACGCCGGCGCGCATGGTCTTGACCAAGTCGTAGGGGGCCTCGTGCTCCGGGTTGGGCCGCTCGCAGCACAGGGCCACGAGCCCGTCGCTCTCCTCGACGGTGACGCCCAAGTGGTTGAGCAGCCGCTGCATGGTGCGGATGTCCCGCACGCGCGGCACGCGCCGGAGCCGCAGCGGCTGATCGGTCAGCAGGCTGGCGGTGAGCGCCGGCAGGGCGGCGTTCTTGGCGCCGCTCGCCTCGACGCGGCCGGCCAGGCGCGTCGGCCCTACGATGTGGAACTTGTCCATGGGACCCCTCCCTGATCTAGTGTCGCCGCAGCACCAGGACCCGCGGGATCGCGGAGTAGTCCTCCCGCACCTCGGCGAGGTCCAGGCCGGCAGCCTCGGCATGCCGGCGGGCAGCGTCCATCTGTCCGCGTCCGATTTCGACCGCCAATGCTACCCCAGAGCGCAGCCCCGCGCACTGGGCGAAGAGCCGCGCGAGGATGGAGTCGCCGGCGCCGGGCGGGAAGAGTGCCAGCAGGGGCTCGAAATTGCAAACCTCGGGGGAGATCTCCGGGATCTCCGAGCGGTCCACGTAGGGAGGGTTGCTCACCACCAGGTCGAAGCGGGAGAGGTCGAGCCCCGCCGCGAGGTCCGTCCGCACGAAGGAGACCCGGTCCGCGGCGCCGAGCCGCCGGGCGTTCCCCGCCGCGACCGCCAGGGCGCCGGGCGCGAGGTCGGTCGCCACTACGCGGGAGCCGGGGACCTCCAGCGCCAGCGTCACGGCGAGGCATCCGGAGCCGGTGCCGACGTCGAGGATCCACGGCGAGGCGGGCAGCCGCTCGGCGAGCGCCGCCTCGACCACGTGCTCGGTCTCCGGCCGCGGGATCAGGACCCGCGGGTCGACGTGAAACGGTCGGCCCCAGAACTCCCGCACGCCGGTCAGATAGGCGACCGGCTCGCCGGCGAGCCGGCGCTCCAGCAGCGCGCGGAACCGCCGCTCCGCCGCGGGCGGCACCTCGGCGTCCTCGCGGGCGATTACCCGCGCCTCGGAGAGGCCAAGGACGTGACCCAGGAGCAACAGTGCCTCACGGGTGGGAGCGCCGAAGGAGGTCGCCGCCAGGCGCGGCCGGGCCTCGGCGAGGATCTGGCCGACGGTGGGCATCGGCGTAGTGTAGCTGGCCGAGGCCGAGGAACGGGTGAAACCGTCGTCCATCCTGGAGGCGGCGAGCCCAAGCCGGATGCACGAGGGTGCGGGCCAGACTTTTTTATTACGCAAAATCTATAGTAATATCTCTCAAATCAAGTTGGCAAGCATAGCCAACCACTCTTCCTTACAAGGAGCGACCATGAGTTCGTCCATCTCCCCCTTGAAGATCAAGCTGCTCCTCCTCATCCCCGCCACGATCCTCTTCCTGGCGGCTTCGTCGGCCGCCATGCCGCCCTTGGATGAGGGGGTTTGCGGAGATAGCCGCTGCGATGCCAACGAGACCTGCTCGATGTGTCCCGATGATTGTGGGACCTGCAGTTACTGCGGGGATAGCCTCTGCGATTCCGGCTCCGGTGAGACCTGCTCGACCTGTCCCGGTGATTGCGGGGCCTGTCCTCCGCCTCCACCCGGGGATGGTCACGTCTGGTGCGATGGTTGGGATCGACAAGGAGATTGCGCGTTCAATCACGTGGGCGTTTCCAGCGGCGCGGAGTTTCGGCGTCTGCGGGGCGGCGGCGGTTATGCGTGGCAGACCTTTCTGACCTGGAATCCCGCCGAGTTCGACGGCTTCGGCCGGTTCACGGTCCCGGATGGGAACGTCGGGATCATCTCCACGTCCCCGGAGCCCGGCCAGGTCCCGCTCTACCGGTGGAGCACGCGGAGAGGCTTCGCGTATTCAACCTACGCAGGCGTGACGGGCAGCGACTATGTCTACGGGGGGATTGCCGGATATGTGTGGCCGGCTGGAAGCAACCAGGGATACCCGCTCTATCAGTTCTATAGCCATGAGTACGGGCACTTCTACACCAATTACCCCAGAGACATCTACTGCCAGCCGCCCGTCCAATGGGCGGTCCAGGGTGAGATGGCGCGCGTGAACTGGCCCGCGCCGTTCGTCCAGGCCAACAGGGTCTGTTTCAACAACCAAACCCTGGGTCCCTTTCCGAGGGCCTGTGACCCCTTCGCTGTAGAACGTTGTCGAGCGAGGGGGTGGCCGTATGACTTCGGCAGTTGCATGTGCTTTGATGGGTTGCCGTAACTGCCGGCGAACATCTCTCACCCGGTGACCACGGTGAGCCACAGATAAGACGACGACGGCGCCGGTGGACGTCAGAACACCGTCGTCGTCTCCGTCGCGCTGTTGTTGGCCGCGTCGGGATCGGGCTCGTTCGCGCTCACCGTGGCCGTGTTGGTCAGCGTGCCCGCCTTGCTCGGCTCGACGACGATGGTGACCGAGGCGGAGGCGCCGGCCGCGAACGCGCCGAGATCGCAGGTCAGCACGCCGTCGCGCCTGCCCTTGCCGCTGCGCGTGCAGCTCCCCTGCGTGGCGCTCGCGGAGACGAACACGGCGTCCGCGGGAAGACGATCCGTGAGCGCCACCTCCGTGGCAGGCGAAGGCCCGTTGTTGACGACCGTCAGCGTGTAGGTCAGCGCCGCCCGCACGGCGACCGGGTCCGGCGAATCGGACTTGGACAGCGCCAGGTCCGCGGGCGGCCTCCTGTCGTGTACGAAGATGTCGGTGGTGGGGCCGGTGTCCCCGAGCACGAGGTTGTCGGCGTTCGATTGGAACGCGACCACCAGGCCGTCGTCCGAGATCTTCGGCCGCTCGCTGCCGTTGTTCGCCTCCGCCCCGCCGGTGGCGACGCTCACCCGCACGGTCGTCCCGCTCTGGCGGTCGCGGACGAAGATGTCCGAGCGGTTGTTGGTGTCCCCGGCGACCAGGTTCGACGCGATCGACTGGAATGTGACGAAACGTCCGTCCGCCGTGATGTCGGGACGGCTGCTGAACTCGTCGCCCGCGTTGCCGGCGCTGTCCACGCTGGCGCGCTCCATCGTGCCCGTCAGGCGGTCGAACACCAGCACGTGGCCCTGGTGGCTGCCGTCCCCGATGAGGTTGGCCGCCACCGTCTCGAAGGCGACGAAACGGCCGTCCGCGCTCACCACCGGCCGGTGCTGTTGCCGTCCCCCGGGTTGCCCGCCGCGTCCTGGCTGATGCGCTCGGTCGTCCCCGCCGCGCGATCGCGAAGGAACACCTGGAAGAAGAACTGGTTCTCGCCGGGCACGATGTTGTCGGCACCCGAAGTGAAGACCACGAAACGGCCGTCGGCGCTGATGTCAGGAAAGAAGCTGTCGCTGTTGGCTTCCCCGCCGGTGCTGGTGAGGCTCACGCGCCTCAGTCGTCCCCACGAGCCGGTCGCGCACGAAGATGTCCGTCGCGAAGCTGGTGTCGTCGGGGACGAGGTTCATGGCGCTCGACTGGAAGGCGACGAAGCGGCCGTCCGCGCTGATCGCGGGGCCGTCGCTGAAGCCGTCCGACTGGCCGCCGCCGCTGCTCACGCTGACGCGCTCGGTCGCGCCCGTGAGCCGGTCACGGACGAAGACGTCGGTCGTGCCGTTCGTGTCGCCGCGGACGAGGTTCGTGGCGTCCGAGGGGAAGGCGACGAAGCGGCCGTCGGCACTGATGGCGGGGTTGCCGCTGACGCCGACGAAGCCGCTGTCGCGATCGCCCTGGCGGCCACGGCTGTCCACGCTGACGCGCTCCGTCGTGCCGGTGCGCCGGTCGTGCACGAAGACGTCGCTCGCGTTGTTGGTGTCGTCCGGGACGAGGTTGGAGGCGAGAGACGCGAACGCCACGAAGCGGCCGTCGGCGCTGACCGCGGCCAGCTCGCTGACCGAGTCCGCTTCGACGCCGTTGCTGTCGACGCTCACCCGCTCGGTGACGCCGGATTGAGCGGACGCCGGCGGCGCGCCGGACGCGAGAGCGATCAGTGCGATAGCTAGGACGGGACTGAAAAACTTCATCTCGAACCTCCTTGCGCTTCCTTCCTCATCGCGAGTGGGTTGTAACCTTGAATGCGTCAGTGCTACGACGAGGCATGGCACAGACCTCCACTGGTGTGTTCCCTTCGGAAGGGAAAGAGTTCTTGTTCCGCGGTCGGTCGATCCGTACAATCTCGCAAACTTCATAGGAGACGAACCATGCCGAAGACGGCTCTTGCCGACACGCTCGACGAGGGGGAAACGCTGCTCGCGGCCCTTGACGGAGACGAGGCCCTCAACCGGCCGCACCTGCGGGAGCTGCGCGATCAGCTCGCGGCCTCGGTCGCGGCGATCAAGGAGCTCGCCGAGCGTCGCCCGAAGGGAGGGCAGCGGCTGCCCTCCCTTCGGGGAAGACCCATTCCGGATCCGTCGAGGAGCGCCGGAATGCGGCGACCGCCACTTCCTGTGTCGTTTCGCCGGACGCGGTCGCCACGGATCCAACCAAGATGTATCGGAAATTCTGCACGGAATCCGTGCTATGCTGGCCTCCGGAGCCTTAAGAGGAGATGGCGATGAAAAGGCTGAACGTGACCCTGGTCGTCGAGGAAGACCTCCTGCGCGAAGCCCGGGCCGTGGCGGCCCGGCGACGGACCTCCGTGAACGAGATGGTGCGTGAATTCCTGAAGGATGTGGTGAGTCAGGAGAGCCGGCGCCTGGCGGCGTGGGAGCGTATTCAGCCTCTCCTGGACCGCCCCGCCGTTCATCTCGGCGGACCCCGCCCCTCCAGGGACGAGCTTCATGAGCGCTGACCTCGTGGCTTTTGTAGATTCCAACGTGCTCGTCTATGCCGTCAGCAACGACGAACCGGAGAAGCAGACCAGGGCGCGCGAGATCGTGGCGCGCGGCTTTGCCGAAGGGTGTTTCGCCATCAGTACCCAGGTGATGTTGGAGGTGTACGTCAACGTCACTCGGAAGGCGAAGATCGGTCTGCCTGCCCGCGACGCCTTCGAGTATGTCCGCGCGTTCGCGGAGTGGCCCGTCATCGACATGACTCCCGAGCTGGTCCTGGCGGCACTCGGCCTTGCTCAGCGATCGAAGATCTCTCCCTGGGATGGCGCCATCCTGGAGGCGGCGCGCCAGGCCGGGTGCAAGAGGGTGCTCTCGGAGGATCTCGGCGACGGACAGGTCTACGGCGGGATTACCGTCGAGAACCCCTTTTCAGCCCGGCTGCGGTAGCGCGCGACGAGAGGCAGGAGACGTGCGGCATCCTTGCCGCAGTTTTATTCTCCTCCGGGCTGCAGCCGAACCTCCACGATCCCCTCGCCACCCGGCGGTACGTCGACCGTCGCCTCCGCGGGCGCGAAGCCGTCCTTCTGGGCCGTGACTCTCTCCGAATATCAGCTTATGCTAATATTGAGAGTGCTTGAAAGAGTCGCTCTCCTTCCCGAGGCGTCTCTCGTGAATCCAGGAGGTGTGACCATGAAAACTGTCTCACGCTCGCTGTTGCCGATCCCATGGGCCCTGCTGCTCGCCATCCTCTTCGGCACGGGCGCTTGGGCGATGGACTGCAGCCAGTGCACGCCGTTTTCGTCTTGTGGCCAGTTCTGTACGTACTGCATCACGTTCAGTCAGGATGGCTGCCTGGAGGAGGCGGAATCTTCCTGTGGCTCGCCCTGCATGCAGTGCACGCCGAACTTCGTCGAGGTCTCACGCGAGCTCCGCGGCACCTACGGCAATGGCTCCATGTTCAGTTGCTCGCACCACAAGGTGGAATGGGTGACGAGGCAGGACACCAATCAGTGCAACACGGATTCGGCCTACTGGACCGTCTCGACCTGCGAGGACACGATCGACGGCGGCAAGAGCGGCTGGTTCCCTGACTGCTGCAACGGCTGGGGTCCTGGTGGCGTGCTCGACAGCACCTACACCTGCAATCACCAGCATAACTGCTGACCCGTCAGCCGGTTCCGCGGCGGAGTTCTATGCCGACGATCGGGTCGAAGGCCGTCACTGCAACCGTATCTCTACGACCTTCTCGTCGCCCGCCGGCACCTCGACCATCGCCTGCGCGGGCGCGAAGCCGTCCTTGCGGACCGTGATCCGGTACGGCCCCGAGGCCAGGCGGGGGGCCTCGAAGCCGCCGTCCGGCCCGCTACGGAGAGAGGGAGTGGAGATAATCTTTCCCCCTTGCAGCAAGGCCTCGACGGTCACGCTGGCGTCCTCCACGAGATCGCCCGACGTCGACACGACCGTCCCCCGCAGCCGGCCGGTGGCGAGGTCGACCGCGATCTCCTGGCTCTCCTTGAGCTGAACGGTCCGGCTCGCTCCGATTCCCTCCGGGGTGACGAACGTCAGGGTCACAAGGCCGGGCTCGAGGTCGAGGAGGGCGAAGCTCCCGTCCCAGGCGGTTCGGAGACCGCCTCGGCTCGTGCTCGCACTCATGCCGCGCCGGATCGAGACTTCGATCTCCGCCCCGACGAGTGGAGAGCCGTCCACGAGCACGCGGCCGGAGAGCGTCAGACCTCCCGGCGGGAACTCGAGATCCAGGGTCGCTCTCGTGGCGCCGGGCTCGATTCGGACGGTCCCCTCCACATCCCGGCTGCCCGGGGTGGAGAGGGTGGCCTGAACCTTCCAGTCTCCAGGCTCGAGGCCCTCGATGCGGTATTCGCCCTCGAGACCGACCCTCCCCAGGCGTTGGTCCATGGAGCGCAAAGGATCGGCAGGGAGTGCCGTCACCGCGACCCTGGGCAAGGCTTCGGGCGTAAGCCCGAGCAGATGTCCGGAAAGCGTCGCCCGCCCGTCCTCCTGATCGAGCCTCAGCTCCAGGTCCCGCACGGGCTGCCCCGCGACCCTGATTGCCAGCGGAGGGGAGGCCCTGCCGGAGCCGTTTCTCGCCCGCAGACGGTACTCCCCGTCGG
Source organism: Thermoanaerobaculia bacterium (assembly GCA_036399915.1). Classification (GTDB taxonomy): domain Bacteria; phylum Acidobacteriota; class Thermoanaerobaculia; order Multivoradales; family UBA5704; genus DATARR01. The sequence goes on along the minus strand of DASWME010000367.1, from coordinate 5,614 downwards.
GCACGCCGGAGAGGATGAAGCTGCCGTCTGCCCCGGTCTGGGTCGAGGAGCCGCGCTGGTCGGCGCCCTCCAGTTGGACCCAAAGTCCAGAGACTCCGCCACCGTCCTTGCCGCGGACCCAACCCGACACCTCGAAACCGGACGGCAGGCGCAGTTCGACGGGAGCGCTGCCGGGACCTGCCGTCGCGGACGCGGTGGCCGACCGGGCCCCCTGCGACGCCGTTACCTGGTAGGTCCCCGGCTCCGGGACGCTCAACCAGCACTGCCCCTGAGCATCGGTCTGGCCGAACCCGGAGTCACTGAACCCGGAGAATCTGCGCGGGCTTGGCGGCATCTCCAGAGAGGCCGACACCATGGCGTCGCGGACCGGCTCTCCCCCTGCATCGCGGACGCGCACCGCGAGGAGGATGCCTCGTTCGAGGGCGATCTCCAAGCCTTCGACATCCCCTCCCTCCGGGATCTGGAGGCCCTCGATCCGGCGGGGTGCGTAGCCCACCGCTCTGACCTCGATGTTCAAGCGACCGGCCGCAATCCCGGTCACCTGGAAGCGGCCGTCCGGGTCCGTTTCTCCCAAAGGGCTGCCTCTGCTGCTGATACCCCCATCGATCCGGATCTCCTCGACCCGCATCAGTGAGGCGCCCGCGACCGGTTCCCCCTCGGGGCCGACCACCCGGCCGGCGAGGCTGTGGGCCGTCTTCATCTCGATCCGGATCGGCTCTTGCGTGGGAGCTGCAATGCCGGGAATCGTCGTCAGAACGTGCCCGGGATGCTCGACGCCCAGGTAGTACAGGTCACCGCGCCGGAGCCCTTCCGAGCGGAAGCTCCCGTCCGGTCCCGTGCGGGCTTGCGGGGCATCCTCGAGATGCCAGAGTTTCGGAACCGGCTGGGATGAGGAGATCCACACCTGGGCTCCCTCGATCGGGGTCCCCCGGGTGTCGGTCACCCGGCCCTCGATGAAGGCACCGTCCTGCAGCTTCACCGTGCCCAGAGCGACGGTCGGCGCTGCGGCGGGGATCTCGACTCCCGGGCGATGGACGTAGGAGTAGCCCCGGGCCCGGGCGAACAGGTCGCGCGTCCCCGGGTCCAGGTGGCGGAACTCGAACCGCCCGTCCTCGCCCGAAGTGGATGTGGCGTCCGTATCGCCGCTCGGGAGGACCAGCGCCAGCTCGGCTCCGGCGATGGGCCGGCCGCCTTCGTCCACCACCCGGCCGAACGCCGTCTTGCCGTCGCTCAGGACGATGCGGATGAGCTTGGAGGGCTGCCCGGCGGGGGCCGTCCGCGCCGTCGCCTTCGTCCGGGCGAAACCCTGGCGCGTGACGGTCAGCTCGTAGGCGCCGGCGGGACGCAGGCCGGTCAGGCGAAAGCCGCCGTCCGTGCGGCTCCTGGCCGTGGCCCACCGGAGATCGCCCTGACGGGAGACGGGAGGGCTCGCCACGATCCGAACGCCCGCCACCGGCCGGTCCGCCGCGTCCACGACGACGCCCGAGAGTGTGGCCGCGGGAGCAAGCTTCAGGACGACGGGGGCCGAGACTCCCGACCGCAGGACCTGGCGATCGCCGGGGAGGAAACCCGCCGCGGCCGCCTCCACCCAGGGCTCCCCGCCCGCCGCGATCTCGATCTGGAAAGCTCCCTCCGCGTCCGTGCGCGACACCGGCGCGAGCAGGGGCCAGCCGCTCCATACCAGGGCTCCGGGCACAGGCCGCCCGGACGCGAGATCGACGACCTTGCCGGCGATGCGGCGAAGGGACCCGGGACGGACAGCGACTCCGGTTCCGGCCTGGCGCGGGCTTAAGCGGAGGATCAACGGCGCAGTGGGGTTCCTCTGTGCGGCGCTCTGGCCCCGGAACGTCGGCGAGGTGGCGGTCAACTCCGCAGTGTGCTGATAGTCCCCCAGAAACGCGAGCCGGCCGTCCTTGTCGCTGACGCCGCGCTGGCGGGCAGGCTTCCACTCCGCAGGAGACTCCTCCTGGGAACGCCAGGGCTGCGAGAGGGTGAACTCGGCCTCGATTCCCGCGAGCGGCCGGCCGTCCCCTCCCACTGTCCTCGCCTCCAGAGGAGTCCCGTGGGGAAGCACGGCGACCGGCAGTTCCGTCTCCTCCACCAGGGCCAGGAACGGGAACTCCAGCGGCAGGTAGCCCCCTTTCTGGACCCTCAACCGGAAGCCGCCGCTCTCGGGCGCAAGGATCTCGAAGGAGCCGTCCGGCCCCGTGCGGGCGGAGATGAGCGGCGCCGCGGTGTCCTCGCCGGCACGGAACAGCTCGACCCGGGCGCCGTCGAGGCTTTTTTCCGGGGCCCTCGCGGCCGCGCGCCCGTGACGCGGATCGGCTCGGCCGTGGCGGCGGCGAGCGGCAGAACGAGGAGAGCGAGCCCGAGGAGTCGCGAGGCCGGCATGGGGGTCCTCCTTGCCGAAATTGTAATCCGGCTCCGTGTGATAGAACGGAGCGTCCGTTCGGAGACCACCATGCGACGCACTGTTCCCATCCTTTTCGTCCTTGTCCTCGCGCTCGCCGCCTCGCGCCTGACCGCCCAGACCGGAGGGAGCTGCAAGGAGCTCGAGCCCTTCCTCGCGGTGGGCGCCAGATCCCTGCCCGGGCCGGACGCGACCGGGGCGCAGGCGTTCGTCGTCTTCAAGCGGGCTGTCTCCTTCGCGGCCCGCGGCGCCGGACCGGCCGGGCTGGGCGAGCGGATCGTGGCCCTGCGGTCAGGGGCCCCGGTGCCGGCCGCGGACGCCGGGCTCGCCTCCTGCCTGCTGCGCCGCTACCTCCTCGCCCGCTACGGCGAGCGCATGGTCCAGGACCTCCAGGAGATGGTCCGGTTCCAGACCTTCGCCGTGGAGGGCCGGGAGAACTGGAACGCTCCCGAGTTCGTGCGCCAGCGCGAATGGCTGGAGACGAAGGCCCGCGATCTGGGGTTCGAGTTCAAGAGCTACGACGGCCGCGTGGACGAGATCACCCTGCCGGGGCCGAAGCCGGTCCTGGCCCTCCTCACCCACGGCGACGTGCAGGGCGTCGAGGGGCAGCGGTGGTCCTCGCCGCCGTTCGAAGGCAAGCTGGTGAACGGCAGGATCATCGGCCGCGGCACCGAGGACGACAAGGGCCCCATCGTGGCCGCCCTCTACGCCATGGCGGTCCTGCGCGACGCCGACTGGCCCCGCGACTCGACCGTCCGCCTGCTGGTGGCCAACGGCGAGGAGACGAGCTGGGACGAGATCCCCTACTACCTCGAGCGGGCCCCGACGCCGGAGCGCACCCTCGGCATCGACGCCGAATACCCCGTGACGCACGCCCAGAAGGGCTACGGCATCCTCACCTTCCGCGCCCAGCCGGTCGAGGCGCCGCGGCCGGGCAAGTGGCGGATCGCGAAGATGAGCGGCGGCAGCGGCATGTCGATCATCGCCGAGCGGGGAGAGGCCCTGCTGGAGCGCGCGGGGACGGCCCGGGAGCGCAACGCCGCCTTGGGCGAGCTGTCCCGCCTCGCCGCGAAATGGGCCCGGGCGCATCCCCCCGCCAAGCTCGCGGTGAGCCGTGAGGGCGGCCTCCTGAAGGTGACCGCCATGGGGCGGGGCGGCCACTCCTCCGAGCCCCGGAGCGGCCACAACGCCCTGGGCGACCTGACCGCCTTCCTCGCCACCCTGGACCTGCGGATGGACCCCTGGGGAGCCCTCGCCGCCTTCACCGGCGCCGCCGTGGGCACGGAGACCGACGGCCGCTCCCTCGGCCTCGTCCACCGCGATCCGGTGATGGGCGAGCTGACCTCCAACCTCTCCTTCCTCCGCGAGGACCAGGGCGCGCCCGTCGCCGAGATCAACATCCGCTATCCGCGCGGGATCGCCAAGGAGGCCATGGAGAAGGGGCTCGCCGAACGGGCCGGCGCCTTCAACCAGCGGACCGGCGCCGCGGTCGCGACCCAGGTGAACCTGCTGAGCGAGCCGCACCTCGCCCCGGCCGAAGGGCCGCTGGTCTCCGCGCTGCTGGAGGTCTGGCAGGAGGTGACCGGCAAGCCGGGCAAGCCCATCGCCATCGGCGGCGGCACCCAGGCCCGCCTCTTCCCCGGCGGCGTGGACTTCGGCCCCGCGATGCCGATGGAGACCTACCGCGGCCACGGCACGGACGAGTACCTCACTCCGGAGGAGCTGCGCCGCATCGCCGAGCTGACCCTGGCAGCGGTGTGGAAGCTGGCCGGGGCGCGGCCTACTTCCTGAACCGCACCCGCACCCCCTGGGCCAACTGCTCGGGGGTCATCTTCTCGAGCGACTTGAGGTCGTACTCCCAGACGAGCGTCTGGCCCTCCTTACGGGTGGCGTTGTGCTCGACCACCTCGAAGGGCGCGTCGATCTTGAAGGCGAGCCGCAGGCCCTTGAAGGCGTCCTCCACCTGCTTCTTCATCTCGGGCGAGAGGTCCATCTCGGCCGCCTGCTCCTTCTGCTCCGCGGCGGGGTTGGTGGCTTCCATGGTCAGCAGCAGGGTCTTCCCCTCGTCCTTCACCTGCAGACCGGAGAACGGCTGGTCGAACGGGTTCTTCGCGCCGGGCTGCTGGTCCGCTCCCTCCTTTTTCGGGAACTGGATCTGGGAGAGCTTCGAGATGTGGTCGAAGCCGAAGCGGAAGCGGGCGGAGAGCTTGAGCCCTTCGTCCTTCACCGAGCTGTCCAGGAGCTTGACGCCTGCGGGGAGGCTCTTCTCGATCTCGGCCTTTTGCGCCATGGGATCCCCGCTCGTCTCCGTCTTCTTGGAGGCGAGGAACTCCTGCTTCGCCTTCGCGATCTCCGCCGCCGTCGGCTCGCCCTTCTGCCCCGCCATCTCCCGCTGCATGCGGAGCATGAAGAGCATCATCGGCTCCATGTTGACGGTCATGGAGAAGCCGGCCTCGCCGGACATGTCCTTCTTGAGCTTCAAGGCCTGCTCGACGTCGAAACACCCGGTCACTGCCGGCAGGCAGGCCGCCAGACCCAGCGCCACCATCCTCTTTCTCATCGGGAGACCCTCCGTTCGAGATCTGGCGGCAGCTTAGCAGAGAGCGCCGCCCTACTGTCCCCCATCCCCCTGCTTTTTCGTGGCGGCAGCCTCCTGGAGCTGCTTCTTCGCCTCTTCGATGCAGCTCTTCGCCGTCTGGTCGTTCGGCTTCAGCCCCTGCGCGAAGGTGCAGGCGTCCAGGGCGGACTCCTTCTGGCCGAGGGCCATGTACACCTGCCCGAGCGCGAGATAGCCGTCGTAGTGGCCCTGGTAGCCCACGGACTTCGACAGCTCCTCCTTCGCCTTGAGATACAGCCTGGCCTGCTTCTCCGGGTCCTTTTCGCCCTCGGCCTTGCGCTTCGCCCTCATCCCGCGGGCGTAGGCTTCCATGGCCTTCTGCTCGGGGGTCTTGTAGTAGCTGCCGATGATCTCCGTCTGCGGCGCCGCCAGGAGGGGCGAAGCAACCAGCAGGGCGAGGACGAACGAGACGTGCTTTCTCATGGGAGGTCCTCCAGCCGTTCAGTTGCACGATGTATACGAAACACCCGTGATCATCGTCCTGCCTGGAGTGACGGACCGGCAAAAAAGATTTCGCGGAGGGACCCTCACCCCCTGGCCCCCTCTCCCGCAAGCGGGAGAGGGGGAACGTACCCGAACCGCTGTTG
>DASWME010000366.1:0-21791 GCA_036399915.1 Thermoanaerobaculia bacterium | reverse complement strand
GACGGGACGGGGAGCCGCCGGCGCCGGGACAGGCGCCGGCGCCGGGGCCGGCACGGGGCGAGGGCCGGCGGCCACCGGGAGCGGGGCGGGAGCCGGAACGGGGCGGAGAGGCTCGGCCGGCGGCGCGCTCTGCGCCGCGTGGATGAGCAGCTCCTCCACCGAGATCGGCTCGAGGCCTTCCTCGTAGGAGACCTCGTCGACGCTGTAGAACTTGAACTCTCCCTGGTTCCAGCGCAGGAGCTGCTCCAGCAGGCGCCGGGTCTGGAGCCGCAGCGCCTCGAGGAGCTGCGCGCGCTCGACGTACCGCCGCTCCACCAGCAGGTCGATCAGCCGGCCGCCCGCGGCCTGCTGGTGCTCGGCGACGGCGCGGGCGAGGTCCGGAGCCCCGATCATCCCTTCTTTGACGAGCACCTGCGCCAGTCCCTCCTCCAGCGTCTGGTTGAGGGCGTCGGCGGCCATGATACGGCCGTTCAGGAAGGAGACGGCGAAGATGTCCTGCTGGCCCTGGACCGTCAGGATGCCGGTCTTCCTCTGCTGGGAGATCAACTGCAGGATCTCCGGGAGTTTGAAGAGGTCCAGGGTGCCTTCAACCGCCATCGCTGCAAGGCCCTCAGCTCTCACGGGACGCAGGCTCTACGCTTCGCCGCGCAGCTCTCGCCGGAGCCGCACCCCGAAATAGAGCGACAAACCCAGGATCACCAGGATCCAGGACAGGAGGTTGCCCGCATCATACCGCCAGGGGATGCGGACTCCGAGCTTTCCGAACAGCGGGAGCATCAGCAGGGCCGTGGGCGCCAGGAGGGCGAGGAAAGCCTTGCCGCCCTCGCCGAGCTCGGCCGAGGACACGCCCGGCAGCAGGACCCGGCCCCAGCGGTCGAACGCTCCCTCGGGCAACGCCGCGCCCGGCCTCTCCATGTAGCCGAAGGGCCGCCGCGCCAGGTGCAGGGCCACGGCGAGGAGGACGAGGCTCAGGAAGACGAGCAGCGAGAGGCCGCGGCGGAACAGCTCCAGCCGGCCCGAGCGCGCCTCCCGCCCGCCGCCGCCCCAGGCCGCCAGCAGTTGCCGCCGGATCTCGGGGATGCGGGCCATGCCGCCCGCGACGGTCACCACCCGCTGCTGGGAGCTGGCCATCCAGGCGTTGACCCGGGCGAGGTCGATCTCCTGGGCCTTGCGGAGGGCGGCCCTCTGCTCGTCGAACATGTAGGACTCGGAGTAGGCCTGGCTCAGGTTGTACTGGGCGGCGGCGTTCGCCGGGTCCACCGCGGCCGCCTTCTGGAAGCTCTGGATGGCGCCGTTGAAGTCCCCCTTGAGGAAGGAATAGGCCCCGAGGTTGAGCATCGCCGCGGTGTTGTTCGGCTCCTCCTCCAGCACCTGCCGGTAGAGCGAGCGGGCCATCTCCCACTGGTTGAGCGAGCGGTGGACGTCGGCCAGCAGGTGCTTGACGGCGACGCTCTCGGGAAGCACCGAGCGCAGCACGCCCAGGTCCGAGAACAGGCTGCCGTAGAGCCGGTGCTCCTCCAGGCTGGCCATGGCCTGGGCGGGGGGCGAGAGGGCGACCGCCACGCGCCGCTTCTGGACCTCCAGCAGCAGGGGCGAGACCCCCAGCAGCAGCCAGAGGGCGATCAGCACGGAGCGCTCGCTCACCGAACCGTGTCCCCAGAGCAGGATCGACCAGTACAGGGCCAGCCACAGCGCGCCGGAAGGGAGGACCAGGGGCCACAGCAGGGCCAGCACGGCGGCGGCCAGGGCCGCGGGACGCGGCAGCCGGCGGCCGAAGAGGTCCGCCACGTCCAGGAAGAGCGCGGGCCCCTTGGCCAGCATCTGCACGGCCAGGAACAGGCCGCCGCTCACCAGCAGGAGGACGAGGCCCCAGATCAGCAGGTCCTGGAACCAGAGGTAGCGCTCCAGCGGCGGGGAGAACGTCCGGGAGTAGGCGCGCAGGCGGGCCGCGGCCGCCCCCGGCCAATCGCCCTGCAGGCGGTCCACGGTGGCTTCCGCGAACGCCGTCTCCGGGCGCCCGGGATCGAACCGCTCGGCAGCGTCGAGGGCCCAGCGGGCGCGCGGGAAGTCCTTCTGCTTCGCGGCCTCGACCGCCCGGGCGACGGCCGCCGCGGAGAGGTCCGGCAGGCGCCGCATGCCGAGCTGGCGCGCGGTGTCCAGCAGGTCGTCGACGGCGCTCTCCGCCTGCCGCCGGTTGTTCTGGACGACCCATTGTAGCCACTGCTCCTCGATCTGCTTGAGGATCTGCCGGACCGGCGCCGTCATCTCCACCCCCGTCACCTGGGACGACGACACCGAGGCGGCCGCAGCCGGGGCCGCCCCCGCGGGCGCCAGGCAGACGGCCAGCGCGAACGCCGCGAGCCGCTGGCGGCTATCCCCGGGTCTTCTGCACATAGCGGACCCGCAGCCGGTACAGCAGGTCCTCCAGGAAGGTCGACTCCTGGGCCGTCAGGTTCCCCGCGGTCTTCTGCCGCAGCACGGCCAGCAGGTCGATGTGGAAGCGGGCCATCTCGAGGTTCGTCGCGTCCTGGCCGTCCGGCAGCACGGCGTCCCCGAGATAGATCGGGACCGGCTCCGCCATCATGGCCACCAGGTCGAAGAAGCTGGGGCCGCCCAGCTCGGGGGGGGTCTCGGGCAGGTCCACCCGGGGCGAGTCCGGCTCGGGGGGCCGGCGCTGCGCCTCGCGGGGCGGCGTCTCGCGGGGGGGAGGCGGCGGCTCCGGCCGGGTCGCCGCTGCCGGCGAAGGGGACGCCGGCGCTGCGGCGGGCTCGGCCGCCGCCGTCGAGGTCGCTTTTTCGTTGAGGAAACGGTACTCTTCCCGCAGCTCGCCGGCGGGCGTGAACATCCTCTTGTCGGTGACCTTGATCTCCTTCTTCTCGTTCGGCACTTCGGACCCCTGTTCCTTTCTGGCCTGCTTGCGGAGATTTGCTGAAAATCGTAGCAAGCGCCCTTCCCGCAGGGCAAGCGCGCCCCTCTCGCCCGGCGAGGCTCTGGAGCCCCATGATGCCTGAAACCCCCGACCTCCAGAAGCTCGTCGACCTCGTCGCCCGCCTGCGCGCCCCCGACGGCTGCCCCTGGGACCGCGAGCAGGCCCTGCCCGACGTACGCGCCTACCTCCTCGAGGAGGCGCACGAGCTGGCCGGAGCCATCGACGGCGGCGACTGGGAGGAGCTGGGCGAGGAACTCGGCGACATGCTCTTCCAGGTCGCCTTCATCGGCCGTCTCGCCGAGGAAGCCGGTGCCTTCAGCCTCTCACAGGTCATCGACGCCGTCTACCGCAAGATGGTGGAGCGCCACCCGCACGTCTTCGGCGACGAGGTGCTGGCCGACGCCGAGGCCGTCCGCCAGGCCTGGGAGCGGCGCAAGCTCAGGAAGGAACCGAAGCGCGAGTCGCTCTTCTCCGGCGTCCCCACCTCGCTCCCCGCGCTGCTCGCCGCGTACCGGTTGACGCAGAAGGCCGCCGGCGTGGGCTTCGACTGGCCGGACGCGAAATCGGTGCTCGACAAGGCCGAGGAGGAGATCGCCGAGGTGCGGGAGGCGCTTGCGAAGGGGGACAAGGCCGCCGTCCGCGAGGAGGTGGGGGATCTCCTCTTCACCCTCGCCAACCTGGCCCGCAAGCTGGAGGTGGACCCCGAGGCCGCCCTCGCCGGCACCAACCGCAAGTTCCGCGAGCGCTTCGCCAGGATCGAGGAGGGCCTCGCCGCCCAGGGAAAAACGGCCGCCGAGGCCACGCTGGCGGAGATGGACGCGCTGTGGGAGGGGGCGAAGGGGAGGGACTAGGGAGATCCAGATCCCGCCGCCGCGGCCCTCCGATTCGCCTCCGCCAACACCTTCTCCAGATACGGCATCACCGTCTCCGCCATCCTCTCCTGCCCCTCCGCCGTGGGGTGAAGGCCGTCCTCCTGGTTCAAGGCACGGACCCCGCCCACACCTTCGAGGAGGAAGGGGACGAGCTGTACGTCCATCTCCTTGGCGAGCCGCGGGTAGAGGTCGGCGAAGTCGTCCGCATAGGGGCCGTAGTTGGGGGGGATCCGCATGCCCAGCAGCAGGACGCGCGCGCCGGCCGCCTGGGAGCGGCGGATGATCTCGCGCAGGTTCTTCTCGGTCTCGGCGAGCGGCAGGGCCCGCAGGCCGTCGTTCGCGCCGAGCGCCACGACGACGACGTCCGGGAGCTGCTTCAGCAGCCAGGACAGGCGGGAGAGGCCGCCGGCCGTGGTGTCGCCGCTGACGCCGGCGTTGACCACGCGGACGGGAGTGCCGTCCTCCCGCAGCTCACGCTCGATGACCGCGGGATAGGCCTCGTCCTCGTCAAGGCCCATGCCGGCCGTCAGGCTGTCGCCGAGGAAGACGACCACGGGAGCCGGCTTGACAGGAGCCGGAGCCGAGGCCGGCCGCGCGGCCGGGGCCGGCCGGGTCGAGACGGCCTTGCGGACCGTCCGGGGGGAGTCCTCAGGGACCTGCGGGCCGCACGCGGACACCGCGGGAATAAGGAGCGCCAGAGCGAGAGTTGGGACCTTTCGCCACATACAACCTTTCCTGAAAGAAATGACCCGCGAGCGACGCTCTCTCACCCCCTGGATGAAAGATCGTCGCGGCCGCGGCGTTCTCAACTGAGGAAACCGGAAACCCTCGCGCAGACTTCCCATGAATCCACCGCGCATCGAGCTCCGGCAGCTCACCCGCAAGCTCCCTTCGGGGGACCGGGAGCTGACCATCCTCGACCGGGTCGATCTGACCATCCAGCCCGGCGAGTTCGCCGCCGTCCTGGGTCCTTCGGGCAGCGGCAAGTCGACGCTGCTCGCCCTGATGGCGGGCCTCGACCGCCCCACCTCCGGTGAAGTGCGGATCGACGGCGCGCCCATCCAGTCGATGTCGGAGGACGGGCTGGCCCTGCTGCGGCGCAGGAAGATCGGCTTCGTCTTCCAGAGCTTCCAGCTCCTCGGCAACCTCACCGCGCGCGAGAACGTGCTGCTCCCCATCGAGCTGCTCGGCCTGCCGGACCCCTTCGCCCGGGCCGACGAGCTGCTGGACGCCGTGGGGCTCGCCGACCGCGGCCACCACTACCCGAGCCAGCTCTCGGGCGGCGAGCAGCAACGGGTAGCCCTGGCGCGCGCCTTCGCCGTCCGGCCGCCCATCCTGCTTGCCGACGAGCCCACCGGCAACCTGGACGGCGCCACAGGGAGGAGGGTCCTCGAGATTCTCACCGAGCTGCGCCGCCGCGAGGGGACGACGCTGGTACTGGTGACCCACGATCCCGCGGTGGCGGCCCTCGCCGATCGGCTGATCCACCTGCGCGACGGCCGCGTCGAGCGCGAGGAGCCGGTGGCGCTGGCCCCGGCCGGGGTCCTGGCGTGAGCCCCGCCTTCTTCTTGCGCACCCTGGTGCGCGAGTCGCGCGGCTCGCGCGGCCGGCTGACCTTCTTCATCGCCTGTCTGGCCGTGGGCGTCGCCGCGGTGGTGGCGGTGGCGGGGCTCTCGGCGAGCCTCGACGACGGCATCCGCCGCGAGGCCCGCCAGCTCCTCGCCGCCGACCTGGTGGTCCGCGGCAATCAGCCGCTGCCTCCCGAGGCCCTGCAGGCGATCGCCTCGCTCCCCGGGGCCCGCCGGACCGACGTCAGGGAGACGGTCACGGTGGCGGCGGCCCCGGCCCGCGGCGGCCGGCCCGGCCCCAGCCAGCTCGTCGAGCTGAAGGTGGTGGACGGCGTCTATCCCTTCTACGGCACGCTCGATCTCCGTCCCCGGCGCCCCCTGCACGAGCTGCTCGAGCCCGGCACCGCCGTGGTCGCCTCCGAGCTGCTGTCCCGCCTGAACCTGAAGGCCGGCGACACGCTGCAGATCGGCGGCAAGCCGTTCCGCGTCGCCGGTGTCGTGCTCTCCGAGCCGGACCGCGTCGGCATCTCCTTCACGCTCGGGCCGCGCGTCTTCCTCTCGGGCGCGGGGTTCGCCCGCACGCCGCTGGAGAGCCAGGGGAGCCGCGTCGGCTACCGCGCCCTGGTCAAGCTCCCGGAGGGGACCTCGGGAGCCGCCCTGAACGCCGCGGCCGAGCGGCTGAAGCGGCTCCTCCCCAAGACGGAGTCCTTCCGCGTCGAGACCTACCGCCAGGCCCAGCCGGCCCTGCGGCAGAACCTCTCGCGGGTGGAGCGGTTCCTCGGGCTGGTGGCGCTGCTGTCGCTTTTCGTGGGCGGCATCGGGGTGGCCCAGAGCGTGCGCGCGTGGCTCGCCAGCCGGCTGGATACCATCGCGGTGCTCAAGTGCTTGGGGATGCGCCCGCGGGAGATCTTCCCCCTCTACCTCGGGCAGACGGCGCTGCTGGGGCTCGCCGGCAGCCTGGTGGGCATCGCCGCCGGGGCGGCGGTCCAGCTCGTGCTGCCGTCGCTCTTTCCGGACCTCATCCCCGCCGACCTGATCCGTCCCTGGCAGCCGGCGGCCCTGCTGCGCGGCCTCGCGTTGGGGCTGGGAGTCGCGCTGCTGTTCAGCCTGCCGCCGCTCTCGGCCGTGCTGCGCGTGCCCCCGGCGCGGGTGCTGCGCCGCGACGCCGAGCCCCTGCCGCGCCACCGCTGGGTGGCGGGGGCCACGGTGCTCGTCCTGGCGGCCGGGATCTGGGGCATGGCCACCCTGCAGTCGCACTCCTCCCGCCTGGGCATCCAGTTCACCGCCGGCGTGGCGGCCGTGACCGCGGCGCTCGCCGGCGCGGCGTGGCTGGTCTCCTGGGGGGTGCGCCGCCTGCCGCGCGATCTGCCGCCGCTGTGGGCCCGCACCTGGCTGCGGCATGGCCTCGCGGCCCTGGCCCGGCCCGGCGCCGCGGCCGGCGGCGCCATCGTCGCCCTCGGGCTCGGAGTGCTCGTCGTGCTCGCCATGTCCCTGGTCGAGCGGCGCCTGGCGAGCCAGCTCGCCGCGGAGTTCCCGCAGAACGCGCCGAGCGCTTTCCTGATCGACATCCAGCCGCACCAGTGGCCCGGCGTCGAGCGGCTGCTGCGCAGCGCCCGCGCCGAGGACGTCAAGTCGGTCCCGGTGGTGATGGCCCGGCTGACGGCGATCGACGGCGTCCGCGCCGAGAACCTGGTGAACCGCGCCGGCGGCAACGGCGGCCGGCGCTGGGCCCTCACCCGCGAGCAGCGGCTCACCTATATGCAGGACCTCCCCGCGGACAACCGGGTGGTCGAGGGAGCGCTGTGGAAGGATCCCGCCCGCGCCGAGGTGAGCGTCGAGCAGGAGTTCGCCGGCGACATCGGCGTGCGGCTGGGCTCGACCCTCACCTTCAACGTCCAGGGCGTGCCGCTCGAGCTCACCGTCACCAGCCTGCGCACCGTGGACTGGGGGACGTTCAGCATCAACTTCTTCCTGGTGGTCGAGCCCGGCGTGCTGGAGGCCGCCCCCCAGCAGCGGCTGGCGGTCGCCCGGCTCCCCCGCGGCGGCGAGCAGCGGATGCAGGACCTGCTGGCGGCCCAGTACCCCAACGTCACGGTCCTGCGCATCCGCGAGATCCTGGAGAAGGTCCTCAAGGTGCTGCGCCGCATCAGCCTCGGCATCCGCTTCCTCGGCGGCTTCACGGTGGTCGCCGGCATCGCCATCCTGGCTGGCGCGATCAGCGCCAGCTCGGCCCGCCGCGGCCGCGAGGTGGCCCTGCTGAAGACCCTGGGCATGACCCGGCGCGGCGTCGCCGCCACCTTCGCCGTGGAGTACGCCCTGATCGGACTGGTCGCCGGGGCGATCGGCGCCACCGGCGGCACCGTGCTCGCCTGGGGGGTCGTGACCCGCGGCTTCGAGATCCCCTGGCGCTTCGATCCCCTCTCGCTTACGGCCGCGCTCGCCGCCAGCGTGGCCCTGGCGGTCGCCGCCGGCCTCGCGGCGAGCTTCCGCGCGCTGGAGAAGCGGCCGATCGAGGTCCTGCGCACGGAATAGTGCCGACCCCGCGGACCGTTTGCTATCCTTTTTTTGATGAAAAAGCTCCTGCGGATCGGAGCCGTCCTCCTCGTGCTCCTGGCCGTGGCTGTCGCGGTCGTCCTCCTTGTCGACTTCGACTCGCCGCGCCTCGGCCGCGCACTGCTCGCCAAAGTGAGCCAGGAGGCCGGCGTCCGCATCGAGGCGGAGCGGTTTCGGCTCAACCTGCTCAAGGGCTTCCGCCTGGGAGAGATCCGCTTCGAGACGGCGGGGCCGAGCGGCCGCCTGACAGCCACCGCCGCCGAGCTGGATCTCAAACACCGGCTTATCCCCCTCCTCAAAGGCAGGATCGAGATCGATCGCGTCGCCCTCTACCAGCCCCGCCTGGAGCTGGTGACGCCAGTCGAGACCAGGGCCGCTGCCGCGAAAGCCGTCCCCGCGCCGGGGACGGGCGGCGGCTCTCCGGTCTACGCGGTCCCCGCGGTGCAGGAAGGCGGACCGGACCTCGACCTGCGGATCGACCGCATCTCGATCCAGGATGGGGCCCTCGCCACGCGCACCGAGAGCGCCCCGGCCGCCGACGTCGAGATCCGCGGCCTCGACGCCGAGGTGCGCGGCGTCGCCCTGCTGCCGGGCGCGCCGACCACAATCCAGGCCTTCCGGGCGGGCGGCGACTTCAAGGCCCGGGAGATCGTCTCCGGGACCCTGCGCGGCACGGAGGTCCAAGGGCGCATCGCGCTGGCGGACGGCCACCTGCGCCTGGAGGAGGTCCGCTCCAAGCTCGCCGAGGGGCTCTTCCTGCTGAGCGAGCTGGACGTGGACCTCAACCGCGATCCCTTCGCCTACCGGCTCGCCTCGCGCGTGGACCCTCTCGACACCAACCTCGTCCTCGGCGCCGGCGAGCAGGGCGGCTTCGGCCTGGGGCGCCTGGCCTTCCAGGGCGCGGGCACCGGCACCGAGACCCGCGACCTCGACGGCCAGGGCACCCTCGCCGTGGCGGCCGGCCGCCTCCCCCACTCGCCCGTCTTCAAGGCCTTAGAAACCGCCCTCGGCCGCACGGCTCTCCGCGGCTCCGCCTACGATCCCTTCGAGGTGCGCTTCCGCCTCCGCGACGACCGCCTCGCCTTCGACCCCTTCGAGCTGAAGACCTCCACGGTGGCCTTCCGCGTCTCCGGCGCCGTGGACCTCGCCGGGCCGCTCCACCTCAAAGTCGCCGTGCGGGCCCCGCGCGAGATGCTGGCCCTCGCCCGCGTCCCGCCGCGCCTCCTCGATCTGATGAGCCGGGACGGCAGGGTGGACATCCCCCTGACCGTCACCGGCACCCCCGAAGCCCCCCGCGTCGCCGTCGACACCGGCGCGCTGCGCGACACGGGCCGCACCGCCGTGCGCCAGGAACTCGGCTCCCGCGTGCGCCAGGGCGCCCGCAGGCTCTTCGGGAAGATCTTCAGGCGCCGGGGGACCGGCTAGTCCCGCCGGCGCTGATCGGCGATCCGCCTGCACCGCGAGAAGGCCCGCCTCCGCCGCTGGCCCACCCGCCTGCGTCGCGACACCTCCCGCCCGCAGCTCGACAAGGTCCGCCCGCGCGGCGAGAGCGTCCGCCCGCGCAACGACAAGGCCCGCCTGCGCAACGAGGATGTCCGCCTGCGTAACGGCAAGGCCTGCCTGCGTAGCCGGTTGATCCGCCCGTGTCTCGACGAGGCCCGCCTGCTCAGTTGGTCGCTCCGCCGCTGCAGGCGGAAGGACAAATTGCGCAGGCGGAAGGCCCGCCTCCTCAGGCGGCTGAGCAAATTACTCAGGCGGCAGGCCCGGCTGCACAGGCGGGAGGACGAATTACTCAGGCGGCTGAGCAAATTACCCAGGCGGCAGGACAAATTACTCAGGCGGTTGGCCAAATTACTCAGGCGGCAGGCCCGCCGCTGCAGGCGGGAGGACCAATTGCGCAGGCGGGAGAAGAACTTGCGCGGGCGGCTGGACAAATTGCGCCGGCGGACGAGCCGACTGCGCAGGCGGAAGGGCCGACGCCAGCGCTCTCGAGCCGCAACCCGCGCGGCCCCCGCCCCGTAGTATCGGCCGCCGAGCCCGGCGCCGCTTTAGACGCCGCGGCTGAAAGGAAAACCGGTATGCCGAATGCTGATCCCGCTCCTCCTGCTCCTTCCCCTCCCTCTCGCGGGCCTCGAGGTCCGCGTCCACCCGGGGGAGGTCGTCTATGCCTACGAGGTCGATCCCCAGCGCGGCCTCTATACCGTCGTGCTCCAGAACGTCGCCGTGGTCCAGAAGGACGGCGGGCCCGTCACCGTGGACTCGATCGAGATCCAGGCGGTCTCGAACGGGCAGGCCGTGCAGACCCTCCTTGTCCCCGCCGCCGATCTCGACAAGGGCGCCCAGCGCCTGAGCGCCATGGAGGCGCAGGGAGTCCTCAAGCTCTACGATGCCCACTTCCAGACCAGCCGATACCTCGCCGGCATCCGCCTCGCGGCCAACCGCACCCTGGCGCCGGGGACTGGCCTCGTCGTGTTCGGCAAACCCCTCCTCCTCGTCGGTCTGCCGTCGGATGGCCTCGCCATCGTCGCTCGCGCCAAGGACGCGCAGGGCAAGCCCGTCGAGGCCCGCGCCACGCTCAAGGTAGAGGACCACCGCTCGCCGAACGAGTACATCCTGCCTCTCGCCGGCACCTGGTACGTCGGGGCCGCACCCGAGCTCCACAGCCACCACCGCTGGGCGGCCAACCAGGAGTTCGCGATCGATCTCGTGGCCCTGGGCGGCAACGGCCAGACCCACAAGGGGGACGGCAGCCGGCTCGACGACTACTACGACTATGGCCGGGACGTGCTGGCCGTGGCCGACGGCGAGGTGGTCGAGGTCGCGGCGGACGCCAGCGAAGCGAACGAGCGGCTGCGGCAGCCGGGCGAGAGCGAGGAGGACTACGAGAAGCGGACGCTTCAGGCGCAGAACGAGCTCCTCGCGAAAAGCTACAAGGCGCCGATCGGCAACTACGTGGTGATCCGGCACGCGGGAGGCGAATACTCCGACTACGGCCACCTGAAGCAGGGGAGCGTGCGGGTGAAGGTGGGCGACAAGGTCGCGCGGGGCCAGGTGATCGGCCAGCTCGGCCACACCGGCAACAGCACCGAGCCCCACCTCCACTTCCAGCTCACCGACGGCCAGGACCCCATGTACTCGCGCGGCATCCCAATCGTCTTCAAGAACACCATCGTAGAAGGGCTGGGCCTCACGGGGAGGCCGCTGCAGACGGGGTGGATCGTGACGGCGGGGAAGTAGGTTGCTTCGTTCGGGAGGCGGACGGGGCCGGTATGCGGTACAGTATAGGCATGACGGCCGTAACGCTCGAAGAGATCCAGCGCGACCTCAAGGGTTATCTCGAACGGGTCCACGCCGGGGAGACTTTGATCGTCCTACAGGCCGATCAGCCCCTGGCCGAGATCAAACCCGTCGTCCCCGAGACTCCTATACCGCGTCCTTTCGGGCTCTGCGCCGGAGAGTTCACGGTACCTGAGGACTTCGATGAGCCTCTGCCTGAGGACATCGTCTCCTCTTTCGAGGGCCGATGAGGCTGCTGCTCGATACGCACACCTTTCTCTGGTTCATCAGTGGCGATCGGCGCCTCCCCAGTAAATGGCGAGAGGTCATCCAAGACCCGAGCAATGAGGTGTACCTCAGTGTCGTCTCCCTCTGGGAGATAATCGTGAAATACCACCTCGGGAAGCTGCCGTTGCCGGAGTCACCCGACCTTTATCTGCCACGGCAAAGGGAACGTCATCGGATCGCCAGCTTGGCTCTCGATGAACTGAGCGTGGCCCGTCTCGCCAGGCTCCCTCCCCTTCATAGGGATCCGTTCGACCGCATGCTCGTCTGCCAAGCGCTACATCATGACTTGGCTCTGGTCACTCTGGACGACGCGATCCTTGCGTACGATGTTGCCAGAATATGAAGAAATCTGAACCAGATTACGAAGACGACCTCCGACCCGAGTACGACTTCAACACCCTCCGAGTAATCGCTCAGGGTCCGGGCCGCAGGAATCCCGACGACAGTCCCCTCAAAACCCCACCCGAAACTCCGCCCCCCCGTCCTCGCCCGGAGCCAGGCTGAACTCGAAGCCGTGCTGGGAGAGGATCTCCTGCACCAGGGTCAGCCCCAGGCCACGGCCGTTCCTCTTGGTGGAGAAGAAAGGCGTGAAGAGGAGCGGCTGGACATCTCCGGGGATGCCGGGGCCGCTGTCTTTGATCGACAGGTAGGGCCGGCCGTTCTGGCGGCCGAGGCCAAGGAGGATCGCGCCCCCCTCGCCGATCGCCTCCATGGCGTTCTTCAGCACGTTCACCAGCACCTGCTCGATCTGGTTGCGGTCGAGCTCGATGGGCGGCACGGCCTTCGAGTCCACCCACTCGACCCGGATGCCGCGGCGGTCCAGCTCCGGGCGCAGCAGCAGCAGGATCTCGTCGACGAGGCGGCGCACGTCCGTGGGCCGGCGGTCCGGCGGCGGCAGGCGCACGACCTCGGCGAAGCCGTTCATGAAGGCCCGCAGGTTCTCGAGGCGCGTGATGGCCACCGCGATGGCCTGCTGGAAGTCGTCCCGGTCCTCCTCCCCGCCGAGCTGGCCCGCGTAGCCGCGGAAGGAGTCGAGGAGCGACCCCACCGCCCCTACCGAGTTGTTGATCTCGTGCGACATCATGCGGATCAGCTTGCCGTAGGCCGCCCTCTCCGAGGCCCGCAGCTCCTCGGTCAGCTCCTCCAGCAGCAGGAAGCTCCGCGAAAACCCGCGGTCGAAGAACTCCGCCCGCGACACCTTGAGCCGCCGCCCGCCCTGGAGGGCCAGCACCTCTGAGCCCCCCACCGGGATCGCGGCCAGCGCCGTCCCTAAGGGGCTCCCGATCTCCTGAAGGCCTTTCCCCTGCGCCTCCCCGGGGCCGACCTGGAGCAGGCGCGCCGCCGCGGGGTTCGCCGAGCTGACCCGGCCGTCGAAGTCGAGGGTCACGATGCCGGCCGGCGAGGCGGTGAGCACCCGGTCGAGGAAGTAGTGCTGCTCCTGGAGCTTGAGCCGCTCCTCGCGCAGGCGCTCGATCATGCGGTTGTAGATCCGGATCAGGGCGTCCATCTCCGGCTGCCCCACCTCGCGGAACTGCGAGGTGAAGTCGCGCTCGCCGATCAGCTCCGCCCCCGTGCGGATCAGGTCCAGCGGCACGAAGAACGCCCGCACCAGGAAGAACCCCAGCACCACCGAGAGGACGAACAGCCCTTCGACCGCCAGGAGCCACAGGGGGTCTTCGCGCAGGACGAGGAACGAGATCGCGGCGAGAACGCCGTGGATCAGGACGAGGTAGGCGATGATCTTGGCGCGGAGGCTCAATGCGGCCCCAGCCCGTACTTCTCGAAGCGGCGGTAGAGAGCCGCCCGCGAGAGCCCCAGCGCTTCCGCCACCTTGGTGACGTTCCCCTCGTAGTGGCGCATGCACTTGACGATCATGGCCTTCTCCATCTCGTCGAGGGTCATGGTGCCGGGGCTGGGAAGCGCCGTGCCGCCCCGCGCCTCCCGCTCCTCCAGGCCGGAGAGCGCCACCAGGTCCCCCACGTCGAGCCGGTCGCCGTCGAACACGAGCACGGCCCGCTCGATCGTCTGCTTGAGCTGGCGGATGTTGCCCGGCCAGGGCTGGTCCTGGAGCCAGGCGAGGGCGCGGTCGGTGAGGGCGATGGGCCCGCGCCGGTAAGCTCGCGCCGAGAGGTCGAGGAAGTGGCGGGCCAGCAGGGGCACGTCCCCTCGCCGCTCGCGCAGGGCCGGCAGGCGCACGGCGATCAGGTTGAGGCGGTAGAGGAGGTCCTCGCGGAACTGCCCCTTGGCCACCATCTCTGAAAGGTCGCGGTTGGTGGCCGCGACCACCCGCACGTCCACCGTGCGCGTGTGGCTCGAGCCCAGCACCTCGTAGGAGCGGTCCTGGAGCACGCGCAGGAGCTTCACCTGGGCCGGGGGATCGATCTCGCCGATCTCGTCGAGGAAGATGGTGCCGCCGTCCGCCAGCTCGAAGCGCCCCTTGCGGTCTGCCCGGGCGTCGGTGAAGGCTCCTTTGACGTGGCCGAACATCTCGCTCTCGAAGAGCGTCGAGGAGATCCCTCCCAGGTTCACCTTGACGAAAGGCCTGCCCTGCCGCCGGCTGTTCTTGTGGATCGCCTCGGCGATCAGCTCCTTACCCGTGCCGCTCTCGCCGGTGATGAGCACCGAGGCGTCGGTCGGGGCCACCCGGCCGATCAGTTCCAGGAGCTTCAGGAACCTGGAGTCGGAGCCGATCAGCCCGCGGAAGTCGCAGCGCCGGTCCAGCTCCTCGCGGCTCACGGCGCCGCCCCGGGCCTCGCCCGGCTGCGCGGCGAGCGACAGGACGGTCTCGACAGACTGCAGGAGCTGGGCGTTGCTCCACGGCTTGGTGACGAAGTCCGCGGCCCCGGCCTTCATCCCCTCGACGGCGAGCGCGATCGATCCCCAGGCCGTGATCAGGATCACCGGCAGGCGGGGCCGCAGCCGCCGGATCTCGCCGAGCAGCTCCAGCCCCTCCTCGCCCGCCGTGCCGTTCGAGAAGTTCATGTCCTGGAGCACCAGGTCGAACTCCTGCTCGCGCAGCGCGCCCAGGGCCTCCTCCGGCGAGCGGGCCCCCCGGTTGGGGTGCCCGTGCCGTTTCAAGAGGAGGCCCAGGGAGGCCACCACTGACGGGTCGTCGTCGACGATCAGGATCATCGCGTCACTCGTAGCGCAGGGCCTCGGCCGGCGGCACGCGGCTCGCCATCGCGCTCGGATACAGGGCGCAGAGCGTCGCGAGCAGATAGATCATCGCCATCGAGGCCAGGAGCCCGCCCACGAAGACCGCCGGGCGGATGAAGCCGATCAGGTCGAGGACCGGGAGCTGGACGACGAGGACCACCCCCAGCAGCACCCCGAGGCTGGTGAGGATGACCTGCTCGAAGAGCACCTGCCGGTGGACCTCCGCGCGGGAGGCTCCCGCCGCCCGCCGGAGTCCCAGCTCGCGGGTCCGCTGGAGCAGATTCTGCCACAGCACCCCAATGAGGCCGAGGCCCACCATGAGGAGCAGGAAAAAGGCCACGGTACCGCCGGCGGCGAGAGGCGCCAGGAGTTCCCGGAACGCAGCCCTGCGGACCTGGGTGAGCGGCTTGATGCCGAACGACCACTCGGGGGCGACTCCCTGCATCAGTGTCGTGAGGTCCTCCTCGAAAGCCGCCGGCGTGCCGGGCCGGACCCGCACCAGGATCACCCGCGGCAGCGTCCCGGAGGGCTCATTGAACCGCACGAAATGGAACATGAAGTTGGTCTGCGGCGACAGCTCGCCGCCCTTGCGGAACTCGCGCACCACGCCGATGACGCGGTAGGGCCTCTCCGACGGAGCCGGCTTTCCGAACTGACGCCCGATCGGGTCCTGGCCGCCATAGACCTCGCGAGCGAGATCCTGATCGATCACGATCGGCTCCCAGGCCAGGGCCTCGTCGGCCGGCTCGAACCAGCGGCCGGCCACCAGGTCGAGCCCCAGCACGTCGGCGAACCGCTCGGTGACAACGTTCTGCTCCATCGCCACCTCCTTGCCGTCGATCGTCCAGTTGCCTGAGATTCCGCCCTGCTCGTAGGGGCTGACCACGGCGCCCGTGGCCGCTTCGACGGGACCGAGCTTCTCGACCTCCGCCAGCAGCCGCGAGAAGGTCTTCGCCTTGGCAGCAATCACGGCCGCGTCGTCTTCCTCGCCTCCCGTCCCCACGTCGATCTTCCAGACGTTCTCGTAGGAGAACCCCAGGGGCCGCCGGTAATTGTCCCAGAAATAGATCCCCAGGGTCGCCACCAGGAACACCACCAGGAAGGAGAAGAAGATCTCCAGGATGATCAGGGCGTTGATGCGCTTGCGGTTCCACACCAGCTTGAAGAGATGACGGGTCATGCCGGCCTCCCACGAAGAGCTTGGACAGGGTGGAGCTTCGACATCCGCCACGCCGGGTAGACCCCGGAGAGGACGCCGAAGAAGAGGGCGAGGGCCAGACCATAGAGGAAGATCCGGTAATTCAAATTGAGGTGCGCATAAGCGATCACGCCGCTCGCGTTGAGGGCCCCGAGCACCAGACCGGCGAGGACGAGGCCGACGGCGGCGCCGATCAGGGTCAGCACCACGTTCTCGACGACGAACTGGCCGACAAGCGTCCGCGATGAGGCGCCGAAGGCCTTGCGCACGCCGATCTCCGAGGCGCGGTCCAGGATCCGGCTGAGATTGATGTTCACCAGGTTGAGCGTCGGCAGGAGCATGAACAGCAGCATCAGGAGGAACAGCGTCGCCCGCACCCTGCCGGGCTGGACCTGGACCGAATCGCCGGGCCCGAAGCGGTGGACGGCGCCCTCGAAGAGCGTGTCTGCGCTCCCCACGAGGGTCTTGAAGGTCTTGGGGTCCGGCAGATGGCGCTCGGCCTCGCGCCGGCGCGCCTCGAACTCCGCCTTGACGGCGGGCAAATCGGCGCGGCTGCGGGCGAGGATCAGGGCGATGAAGTCACCCATCCACCGGTCCTGATAGCTCTGGGACTTGGCGGTGCTGATCGGCACCCAGAGGTCGGCGGCAGAGGAGAAACGCAGCACCGGCACGTCGGGCACCACGCCCACGATCCGGAAGCGCTGGCCATCCGCCTCGAGCGTTCGTCCCAGCGCCGGCTTGCCACCGAAAAACCGCTGGCGCGTCGTCTCGCTGATCACCGCGACGAAGCGCGCATTCCTCTCATCCTCGGCCGTAAACGGTCCGCCCTCGAGGAACTGAAAGTCGAGGACCTGCCAGAACTCGCCGTCCGTGCGCCGCAGCGTGGATTCGATCTTGCGGCCGCCAAGATAGGAGACCACGGGCCGGGCGAGCGAGACGATCGCCACCCTCTCGACTTCCGGGAGCGCCGCCAGCGGGCGCACGTAGCGGTGGAGGAAGCCGTAGCCGGGCTCGGTGTTCATCGAGACGTTGGGTCCGCGCATCGACAGTTGATAGATGCCCAACGTCCGATCGCTGCGGGTCTCCGGAGCGTGCGGCGCCAGGGCATGATCGAAAATCGCGGTCACCACCATCAGCACCAAGAGGGTGAGGCTGATCCCGAACAGGCTGATGAAGGTGAAGAACTTCCGCCGCGCCAGGACCTTGAGGGCGACTTTCAAATAGTTCCTGATCATCGCGATGTCCTCCGGGATCTCACTGCACCTGCCGGCCGTCGAACAGGCGCACCGTGCGGTGCGTCCGCTCGGCCAGGCGCGGATCGTGGGTGACCATCACGATCGTGGTCCCTTCGTTGGCGTTTAGGTCTTCCAGGATGCCCATGATCTCGTCGCCCATCTGGCTGTCGAGGTTGCCCGTGGGCTCGTCCGCGAGCAGAAGGCCGGGCCGCCCCACGATGGCGCGGGCGATGGCGACCCGCTGCTGCTGGCCGCCCGAGAGCTGGGTGGGAAAGTGGTGCGTCCGCGAGCCGAGCCCCACGCGGTCGAGGGCCGCGAGAGCGGCCTTGCGCCGCTCCTTGTTGGACATCTTCCGGTAGAGCAGCGGGATTTCCACGTTGTCCACCACGGAGAGATCGCTCACCAGGTGGAACTGCTGGAAGATAAAGCCGATCCGCTCGTTGCGCAGGCGCGCGAGAGCACGGTCGCCGTAGCGGTCGATCGCTTTGCCATCGAGGGACACCTTGCCAGCACTCGGCTCGTCGAGCAGGCCCATCAGATTGAGCAGCGTGCTCTTGCCGCAGCCCGAGGGCCCCATCACCGAGACGAACTCCCCCTTCTCGATGTCCAGGTTGATATTGTCGAGCGCCGTGGTCTCGATGCGCTCTGTGCGGTACAGCTTGCTGACTTGTTGCAGATGGATCATGTAGGTGTCTCCTTGACCGATTCTCAAGTTTCAAATCCTTGCCCGTTCGACCTCACCCCAACCCCTCTCCTAAAGGAGAGGGGCTTTTTCAGTTTTGTTCCCCCTCTCCTTTAGGAGAGGGGGCCAGGGGGTGAGGTCGCGCGGCAAGGACGTCATTTCAAATTCACCCGTTCCAGGTGCGCGTAATCCTTCATGTCGGAGAGGATCACCTCCTCCCCCGGTTCCAGGCCGTCGAGGATCTCCAGGCGGTCGTAGCCCGAGATCCCGAAGCGCACCGCGCGGCGCACCGCGTGATCGCCCTGGACCACGAAGACCTGCTCCGTGGCCCCGCCCTGCGCGAACGGCCCCTTGGGCACGCGCAGCGCGTCCGACCGCGAGTCCGTCACCACCAGCACGTCCACCCGCAGGTTGTTGCGCAGCTTCGGATTGCGGGCGTCGTCTAAATCCACCGTGAACTTGACGGCACCGTTCTCGATCGTGGGATCGATCGCGGCGAGCCGGCCGGTGAGCGGCTGATCGTCCAGCATCACGCGCACGAGCTGCCCCTCGTGCAGGCGCGAGGAGTGGATGTCCGACACCGTGGCCTCAACGCGGAACGAGTCGAGGTCGGCGATGCGGGCGATGACCTGTCCGCGCGGCACGGTGGCGCCCTCCTGAGGCACCACCCAGGTGAGAACGCCGGCGCGGTCCGAGCGGGTGGTAGCCAAGTCGAGGAGCCGGCGGGCGTCGTCGCGCTCCTTGCGCAGGGTCTGGAGGTCGAGATCGACGCCATCAAGCTGGGCGTCCGTCGAGCGGCGGGCATTCGCAACGGACGCCTGGAGCTGGGCCAGCTCGATCTGGGCTTTCTTGGCCTCGACCTCGGACGCCTTGAGCG
Source organism: Thermoanaerobaculia bacterium (assembly GCA_036399915.1). Classification (GTDB taxonomy): domain Bacteria; phylum Acidobacteriota; class Thermoanaerobaculia; order Multivoradales; family UBA5704; genus DATARR01. Next base: position 3,157 of record DASWME010000366.1, on the reverse strand, counting down.
TCTGCTCGGAGACGAGACCGTCCCCGCGGAGCTTGCGGTTCTGCTCGGCGCGGTAGGCCGAGGCTTCGGCGTCGAGCTTCTGGCGCTCGATCTGGCCCTTGAGGTCCGCCAGGCTCTTCTCCAGGCTGATCCGGAGCTGCCGCTGCTCGTTGGCCTTCTTGGCGAGCTGGTCCTCGATCTTCCCGAGGTCCAGCCGGGACGCCGCCGTATCGAGCTTGAGGATCTCCTCCCCCGGCCGCACCACCTCGCCCGGCCGCTTGAGGATCTTCTCCACGCGCGCCTCGACGGGGCTGGACAACACCCCCTCGAACGCCGGGATCACCGTCCCCGAAGCCTCGACGACCCCCTCGATCGCCCCCCGGTCTACCTTGCCCGTCCTGATCCGCTCCCGCTCGACCGACGGCCGCAGCCACCCCGGCAGCAGGATCAGGATCGCCACGCAAAGCGCCAGCACGCCCCCGATCCAAACCGCCCGGCGCCCCAGGCGGCGATATCTGTAACTGGCATCCAGCTCGCGGTCCATGACGTTTCGCTCTCCCTCGGTCGGCGACCAGGAAGGGCAAGCGCTGTGCCAGGAGCCAAGTCGTTGATCTGGATAGAGTTGAGGGGATCAGAAGGGGTGCGGGATCGTCCGCGGGTGGACGGGGGTGTTCGGAAATGGACGGTGGAGAGATGCCAAGAGTGGGCCGCTATAGTATCCTAACCACGCGACGCGGTATGGATGCGAGGAACGCGGGTATGCCCCAACGTGCGACGGTCACTAACGAAGACATAGAGCGGAAGATGCACGAGCCGGTCTCGCCGGAGGAGATGGAACGCCGGAGACAGCTCCTTGCCGGGCTCCGCGCTCTTTGGAGCCGGCCTGTGACCGAGGAAGAGAAGGAGTTCTGGCGGAAGTTCGATGAGGAACTGGAACGGGAGCGCGCCTGACATTCCGCTGAGAACGACTACGAACTTCGCCAGCTGATTCCGAACCCTCCATTGGGCTGGCGAGGACTTCCCTGTCGCAGAAGATCCTACACACTGAAGTCGTCTTTGGCGCGAGCACCCGACATTCACGAATGCGCTTGACAACTGAGGTGAACCTGAAGATTATTAGGCGGGTGTCTTGAATACTTCAAATGGAGGTTTTATGAAAAACTGCCAGAAGCTATTATCCGTCATCCTCTTGCTCCTCTGTGTGACCTTAGCGATGTCCTCAGTGGTCAGTGCGAAGCAGGGCGCGCCGGCCAGGGAGAGGGTAGTCCCGGAAAAGGAGAGAGTCGTCATGGAAAGGAACGCCACGGAGCTGGACCCGGACACTCCGAGGTCGACCTTCGGGAGGCAGCTCCGAGCGCCTGGGGCCTCACTCAAGGCCGACTCGTGCTCTGGGTCGTGTGACTGTACGACCTGCTCCTGTTACGGTACGTACTCGTGCTGCTCGTCGGGATGCGACGCGTGCTGGGCGTATCGTGACAGCCATGGGCTCTGCGGAGCCCAATGAGGCGTCCGTCCTTCGGATTGCCCAACGAGTCGAGGTCCCGGCTGCGCAACCTCACCCAGTGTTCGGCCGGGCCCTTAACAATTCGCTAGCGACCTCTCCGCTCCATTGCTGCCTTGAAGCCCGGTATCAGGCCTGCTCCGAGCACATTGCTCCCATTCGCCAGCGGCAAGAGGCTGGTCTGATTCAGGCTGAGAGAGGGACTCGCCACCCATCGGATCCTGGCGGTACCGTCGGGAGGCGCAGCCCGGCTACAATAAGGGCTGTCAGGGAGGATATCGAAGGACGGAACTCTGGTATGATCAGCCCGTAATAGAAGCATCTGAGGAAACATCCCATGGCGACCCAGACCGGCGCTACAGTCGCTGATTTGTACCGTGTCCCGGAGAATGGGAAGGCCGAGCTGGTGCATGGAGAAATCGTCCTGATGTCACCTACGGGAGGCGTGCCTGGGCGCGCGGCCGGCCGGATCTACCGCAGCCTGGATGATTACGAGCGAGAGGTGGGGGTCGGTTACGCCTTTCCGGACAACGTCGGTTTCCTCGTCGACCTCCCCCATCGGCGCTCCTTCAGCCCGGACGCCTCTTTCTGGATCGGGGAGCTGCCCGCCGGAGGGCAGTTCCTCACGGGCGCTCCCATCTTCGCGGTCGAGGTGAGGAGCGAGAACGACTACGGGGCCGAGGCGGAGCTGCTGCTGGCGGCGAAACGCACCGACTACTTCGCGGCCGGAACCCTCGTGGTCTGGGACGTGGACGTGCTCCACGGTCCGGAGATCCGGGTCTATCGCGCCAACCGTCCCCACCAACCGGACGTGTTCCGCCGCGGTGAGCGGGCCGACGCCGAGCCTGCCCTCCCCGGCTGGTCGATGCTGGTGGACGAGTTGCTCCCGCCGTAGCCCCCCATACTCGGCCGTGACGCCGCTCGGCCACAGCCGTTCGGCGTAGCGGAGCAAGAACCCCTCCCGTGCACCAGCGCCGCTTGCTGGAACCGCCGCTCGCCGCAGGCCGCGGGCGGCCGCAGGAGAGGTCCGGCTGACAGAGCTGAGGGTCCTCGGGAGGGCGCGGGAGAGCACCGCGGCGTGCTCCTGCCGGCCGCGGCCGATGCGGCCGGGCCGCTCCCCGATGCCTGAGCCGCGGTTCTCGCTGCTTGACGTCCAGCCGCCGGAGCTGGACCCTAAGCTGTGGGAGCTGGACCTCAAGCTGCGAGAGCTGGACCCTAAGCTGCCAGCGCTGGAGGTCAAGCAGTCGCTGGCCGGGTCGCACCGAGAGCGCGGTCCGCGCCGCAGCGCTGGCCAGAGGCTTCCAGGAGCCTGCGCGGCAGTAAAGCGAGGACAGCAAGGACCTGGAGGACATCGAGGACGCGTCTCCCAGCGCATGGGGCAGCCTCGCCTCTCTCTCACGACTAGTCGTAACGCAGTGCGACCGTCGGATCGACGCGCGCGGCGCGGCGCGCGGGCAGGTAGGTGGCCGCGAGCGAGACGCCGATCAGCAAGGCCGAGACCAGCGCGAGGGTCAACGGATCGCCGGGTTCCACCCCCGGGATCAGGCGGGCGAGGAGCCGCGCTGCCGCCAGCGCCGCCACGAGGCCGATGGCGGTGCCGGCGAGCGCGAGGCTCAAGCCCTGGCGCAGCACCAGCCGCGCGACGGCGGCGCGCTCGGCGCCGAGCGCCAGGCGGAC
>DASWME010000365.1:0-5635 GCA_036399915.1 Thermoanaerobaculia bacterium | reverse complement strand
CTCACCCCCTGGCCCCCTCTCCCGCAAGCGGGAGAGGGGGAACCCGGTTGAAGTGGATTGGTCGTTCTCCCTCCTCTCCCTCTGGGAGAGGAGGGCCGGGGAGGTGTGGGCCTACATCTCCTCCAGCAGCTTCTGCCGCTTGGCGTTGAACTCCTCCTGGGAGATCAGCCCCTCGTCGAGCAGGCCCTTGAGCTGGCGGAGCTTCTCGGCCACCGGGTTGCCCGCCGCGGCGGCGGGAGCGGCGGCCGGCGCGGCGGGAGCTCCAGAGCCCCCCTGCATGGCCTCGCGCATCATCCCGGGGAGCATGGCGCCGATCCCGGCGCCCATGCCGACGCCGAGGCCGGCGCCCACCGTGCTGCCGGCGCCGCCGCCCGGGTTGGCGGCGGCGTCGCCGATGGCCCGCGCGGTCTTGTACTTCATGTAGGCGTTCATGTCGCCCAGGGCGCCCATGCCGGTGCGCTCGTCGATGAGCTTCTGCACCTCCTCGGGCGGCGTGATGGCCCCCAGGTAGAGGTCGACCAGCTCGATGCCGTACTTCGAGAAGTCGTCCGCCACCCGGGACTTGAGCCCCATCGCCAGCTCGTCGTAGAGCTTCGGCAGGTCGAAGATCGAGGTTAGGTTCTCGCCGAGCACGTCGGTCAGGCGGGCGACGATGACGTCGCGGAAGTAGTCCTCGACCCCCTCGCTCGCGTAGAGGCCGCGGCTGCCGACCACGGTGTTGACGAACTGCTGGGCGTTGGCGATGCGCACCGCGAACTTGCCGAAGGCGCGCAGCCGCACCATGGCGAGGTCCTGGTCACGGAAGATCACCGGCTCCTTGGTCCCCCACTTGAGGTCGAGGAAGGTCTTCGTCGAGACGAAGAACACCGCCGCCTGGAAGGGGGACTTGCCGCCGAAGGGGATGCCGAAGACGCTCGCCAGGATGGGGACGTTCTGCGTCGCCAGGGTGTGGCGGCCCGGGCCGAAGGTGTCGAGGGCCTTGCCGTCGCGGAAGAAGACGGCCTGCTGGCTCTCCTCGACGATGAGCTGGCTGCCGAGGCGGATCGGGGCGGTGCCGTGGGCCGGCCAGCGCGCCACCATGGTCTCGCCAGTGGGATCTTGGTACTGGATGACGTCCATGATTGGGATCTCCTCTTTCGCCTCAGGCGCCGGCGCCTGGTCCGGCCTGCACCACGCTGCCGATGACCTGCTCGCGCTGCCGCCACGCGGAGTCCAGGGTGCGCACCGTCTGGAGCAGCCGCTCCAGGGCCGGCCCGGGGTCCTCCCCGCCGGGCGCCGGCAGGGCGGCGATCTCGCCCTCGAGCTGCGCCAGGTCGTCCACCAGGGACAGGTCGAACTCGTAGAGCCGCGCGAGCTCCGCCTCGCCGATCTTCACCGGATCGAACAGCCCCGTCGCGCCGTAGTCGGCGAACCGCACCGCCTGCGACAGGCCATCGATCTGCCGGTCGAGGCGGTCGAAGCCGTTCAGGGCGCCGATCTTGCCGGCGTCGGTGAAGCCGCGGGCGCGGTCCCGCAAGGCCGCCTTGAGCCGTCCCAGCTCGGAAGCCAGGTGCTCGCGCAGCGACCGGTCCACGTCGCGCCGCAGCTCGCGGTCCTGGAACCCCCGGTAGCCGGGGATCTTCTCCCCGAGCCTCTCCAGCCAGTTGCGCTGGGCTCGGGCCTGGTCGTAGCCGTTGGTCATCGCTCGTCCTCCCTGTGGCTCGGGGCAATCCTATCGCAGAGGGGACCCGAGCCCCACAGCCTTTCTGTACGCAGTGCCGAGGGGGAAGTTCTGCAAATCCCTTTCCGCCTCCCGCGGATTTCGTTATTCTTCGGCCATTACGTCTCGCGAGGTCGTTTTTTGATTGCGCGATAGCAGATCACAGATACCCGGCCGGGGGCACCAGGGCGCGCGGCTCCTCGCGCTCCTCTTGATGGCTCTGCCCCTGGCCACGGGCTGCGGGGGCGGGAGCAAGCCCCAGAACCCCAGCCTCGTGCTGGTGACCCTGGACACGGTGCGGGCGGATCACCTCGGCTGCTACGGCGACCGCGAGGCGGCGACCCCCTGGCTCGACCGCCTGGCGGGCGGGGGCGTCCGCTTCGCCGATGCCTCCGCGGCGGTGCCCCTGACGCTCCCCTCGCACGCGAGCATCCTCTCGGGTCTGCTGCCGCCCCACCACGGGCTGCGCAACAACGGCGCCGGCGCGCTGCCGGCGGGCACCGCCACGCTGGCGACCCTGCTCGCCGGCAAGGGCTATCGCACCGGCGCCTTCGTGGGCGCCTTCGTGCTGGACCGCCGGTTCGGGCTCAACCAGGGGTTCGAGGTCTACGACGACGAGATCCCCCGCGATCCGCGAGCCGGTGCCTCCCTGGAGGCGGAGCGGCCGGGCCGCGAGGTGGTGGACCGGGCGCTCGCCTGGCTCGGGCGGGAGGACCCCCGCCCGTTCCTCCTCTGGGTGCACCTCTACGACGCCCACGCCCCCTACGCGCCGCCGCCGGCCTGGGCGGCGCGCCATCCCGGCCGGCCCTACGACGGCGAGATCTCCGAGGTCGACGAGCAGGTGGGGCGCATCCTGGAAGCGCTCGACCGCCGCGGCCTCGCCAAGGGGACCGTGGTGGCGGTCGCGGCCGACCACGGCGAGGGCCTGGGCGAGCATGGCGAGCTGACCCATGGCCTGCTCCTCTACGAGCCCACCCTGCGCGTGCCGCTGCTGCTGCGCGCCCCGGGCCGGCTGAAGCCGCGGGTGGTGGAGACGCCGGTGAGCCTGGTGGACCTCGCCCCCACGCTGGCCGGCCTGCTGGGGAAGGCCCTTCCCGCCCCCGCCGGCCGCCCGCTCGACGGCCGCGACCTCTCTGCGGCCCTCCTCCAGGGCGGCGCGCCCGCGGCCGCGGAGGTCTACGCCGAGACCCAGTACCCGGCCATCTTCGGCTGGAGCCCGCTCGCGGCGCTGCGGCGGCGCGATCTCAAGTACATCTCGGCGCCGCAGCCCGAGCTGTACGACCTGCGGCGAGACCCGGGGGAGACCGCCAACCTGATGGAGCGCAACCCGCCGGCCGAGCCGGCGCGCGGCTTCGCGGCGCGGCTCGCCGAGATCGCGGCGGGCGCCGTGGCCGGCCCCCATCCCGCCGCGCCTGACGCGGAGACCCGCGCCCGCCTGGCCAGCCTCGGCTACGCCGCCGGGAGCGCGCCTCCTGAGGCCGCGGGAGCACCGAAGCGGACGCTGGCCGATCCCAAGACCATGGTCGATCTCTTCCAGCGCTTCGAGCAGGCGAACGCCCTGCTCCAGGACGGCCGGACCGAGGCCGCCCTCGCCGAGCTCCAGGCCCTCGTGGATGCCGATCCGGCGAACCCGGTCTTCCGCGGCAAGCTGGCCGCGGCGTGGCGCGACCGGGGAGACATGGAGAAGGCCGTGCCGCTCTACCGGCAGGCCGCCGAGGCCGCGCCCGCGGACCCCGAGGCCTGGTACAACCTGGCCGCCGCCCTCCAGGAAGCCGGCCGCCTCGCCGAGGCGCGGCAGGCCATCGAGCGCGCCCTGCGGCTCGACGCGAGCCGGCCCGAGGCCCATAACACGCTGGGCATCATCGAGCTGGCCGCGGGCAAGCCCGAGGAGGCGCGCCGGGAGTTCGAGATCGCTGCCGGGATCGATCCGCGCAACGCCGCCGCGCTCAACAACCTCGGCAACGTGCTGCGCTCCCTGGGCCGGCTGGACGAGGCCGAGCGGGCCTACCAGCGCTCGGCGGCCCTGGCCCCGCGCTACGCCGAGCCGCTCAACGGCCTCGGCGCGCTGGAGGTGGAGCGCGACAGACCCTCTGCCGCACTTCCTTATTTCGAGCGCGCCCTCACGCTCGCCCCGGCGTACCATGAGGTCCGCCTCAACCGCGCCATCGCGCACGACCTCGCGGGCGACGCCCTGGGCGCCATGAACGCGTACCGGGACTTCCTCGCCGCCACCGAGGGGAATCCGAAGTTCGCCGAGCCGCGCCGCGCTGCGCAGCAGCTCCTCGCCCGGCTCACCAGCCGCGTCGCGGGAGGCGCGCCGGCGGAGAGGAGGTGATCGCCGCTGCCAAGCCGTGCTGTTCCGAAGCGTTCGTGCCGTTGCCTTCGACAGGCGAAACGGATGGGATTGCAATACGTTCCAGAGAAGGAGAACCGTCATGAACCGTAGGAGAAAGTCGGCGGTCCGCCCGCTGGCGCTGGTGGCCCTGCTCGCGCTGACCTTGGGCCTCGCCCTGGCGCCGGCCGCCCAGGCCCAGACCGCGGGCGCCAACCTCATCGGCCGGGTCACGGACAAGAACGACGCGCCTCTGCCGGGCGCCACCGTCACCGCGACCCAGAAGGAGACCGGCCTCACCCGCAGCACCGTCACCGAAAGCGACGGCACCTTCCGGCTGCCGTCCCTCCCCGTCGGCCCCTACACCGTCGTGATCGAGCTCAACGGCTTCGCCACCGTGACGGTCGAGGACGTCCGGCTCAACGTCGCCACCCAGCGCGAGATCAACGTCGAGATGAGCCCCGCCACGGTGGAGGAGACGATCACCGTCACCGCCGAAGCGCCGCTCGTCGAGACGACCCCCGCCATCGGCACCGTGGTCAGCGAGGAGCAGCTTGAGAACCTGCCGCTCAACGGCCGCCAGTTCGCCAACCTGGCGATCCTGGCCCCCGGCACGGCGCTCAACTACAACTCCGACCCGACCAAGCCGGGCCAACTCACCGTGGCGCTCAACGGCGGCATCGGCCGCAACGTCAACTTCCTGGTGGACGGCGGCGACAACACCGACGACACGATCGGCGGCGCGCTGCAGAACTTCAACCTCGAGAGCGTCCAGGAATTCAACATCCAGACCATGCAGTACAAGGCCGAGTACGGCCGCTCCACCGGCGGCGTGCTGACCGTCGTCACCAAGACCGGCACCAACGAGTTCTCAGGCAGCGCCTGGGGCTTCTTCCGCGACGACAGCCTGAACTCGCAGACCGAGTCGGAGAAGATCGCCGGCAGCGACAAGCAGCCCTACGAGCGCAAGCAGTACGGCGCCTCGCTCGGCGGCCCCATCGTCAAGGACCGCCTCCACTACTTCGGGACGTACGAGAAGACCGACCGCGAGACGTCCTATACCATCAATACCGATCCCGACGGCCCCAACAACCCCAAGCCTCCCGTCTTTCCCCAGTTCCAGGGCACGTCGGTCGCCATCCCGTTCAAGGACGAGCTGGCGACCGCCAAGGTGACCTACAACGTCTCGCCCAAGCAATACCTCCAGGTCCGCTACGGCTACCAGAAGAACTCGGACAAGTACGGCGCGAGCGCGCTCGCGACGCCGGACTCGCTGGGCACCGTCACCAACAAGTACAGCTCGATCCTCGCCGGCCACAACCTGCAGATCGGAGCGGACAGCCTCAACGAATTCCTCTTCCAGTACACCAAGTTCGACAACCTGATCTCGGCGGACTCGGAGAACCCGACGCTCTACTTCCCCTCCGGGGCCCACTCGGGACAGAACATCAACACTCCGCAGAGCACCCATCAGGTCAAGTACCAGTACAAGGACGACTACAGCTTCACCCGCACGATCGCCGGCCGCGCCAACAACTTCAAGATCGGCGCCAACTACATCCACGAGCCGACCCTCGGCGGCGATTTCTCGGTCGGCCTGAACG
>DASWME010000364.1:0-44682 GCA_036399915.1 Thermoanaerobaculia bacterium | reverse complement strand
TCGGGGGCGACCGAGGCGACATCGATCTCGAACACCTTGACGCTGACGATGTCGGCTTCCCGCAGCGCCTCCTGCAGTTGCGGCTCGCGCAGTCCGGCGTCGGAGCGGGTCGCGCTCTCGGCCGCCGTCATCTCGGTGAGGGTGCCGCGGAGGCTCGGGGCCTGCAACGAGTAACCACCCGCCGCGATCTGGATCGGCAACGGGCTGCCGTCGAGTGTCGTCTGGGTCGCCATCACATGCCTTCCTGGTTGGCGTCGAATTGCAGGCGCAACGCCGGGTGGCCGTAATAGATGTAGGCCATCGGCGTCGTGGATTCTTCCTTGTACGTGGCTCGTTGAGCATGCAACACGGCGCCGACCGGCTGCTTCCGCTCCAGGGTCTCGCAATAAAAGGTTTCGGCATGGACGCGCGCCAAGTCGTCATCCACTTCCCAGAGCGGCGCGATGAAGCCCAGCGCGCCCCGCCGCACCAGGATCCCGGGAAAGCCGCCGGCATGCCCCAGCGTCCGGCCCGGCGAGCCGACTTGGCAGGCGTTCAGGAAGACGAACGAGAACCGGGGCGTCTGGCCACAGGTGTAGGCGCCGGTGAGGGCCCTCGCGGGCATTTGGGTGCCGTCCGCGAGCAGCAGGACCTGATTGTTCGCGTTCGGATCGCTGTAGCCGTGGACGGCGAAGTGCACGAGATGCCCGGGGATCTTCGCGCCGGTCACCATCGCTTCCATATCGGCCTTCACCGCTTCCAGCTGCACCGCCCGCCATTTTTCGCCCAGAGTTCGCTGCTCGGCGAGGGCCTCCTTGAGCTCCCTCTGGCCGGTGGAGAGGCCATAGCGCGAGGCCACCGCCGTGATCCGCTTCACTTCGAGCGTGACCGCCGGCGGCAGCATCACGCCGCTGTCTTCGAGCCAGCGGCCCATCTGGGTCTGTGCGGCGAGGAACGGCGGCGCGTTGGGATCGAGCGGCTGATCCATGTAGGCCAGCTCCCACGGCACGAACACTTCGTTGGTGAGGAACAGGAGGGTGGGCGTGCGCTGGAGAGCGGCGTGCACGTCCCGCAGTAGTTGGAAGAGCTGTGGAGGAATGAAGAAGGCGATATCCTGCCCAATGTTGTCGAGGACGTTCCGGGCCCAGGCGCCCCGGTGGCCCTGCGTCTTCAGGTCGCGCAGCAGCTCGGCGGCGAACTCCTTCGACTCCGGCAAGCGCTCGCTGGACCGGTGCGTCAGGATTCCTGAATCGGCGGCCGGCGCGGTGAACCGCCACTCCAGCGTGCCGTCCTGCATATAGGTGAGACTCACCGTGAGATCGACATAGGCTTCGGAAGCGGGCATTTCCACCCGGCACGGGTTGGCAGGCTCCGGCCCGGCGGACCTGGCGGCGGCAGCCCCGCTCAGCTGGATACAGCGCTTCGCGGTGCCGATCAACTGGTTGTCGTAGAAGTAGAGCACCTTGACACTCGCCTGCTGGACGCCGGCCAGGAGCCAGCCGGAGAAGCGGAGCTGCGCGTTCTTGCTCAGCGGCAGCTTGTCGCTCTCGCGGTCGAGCCGTACACCGTCACCGACCAGGACCACGAGACAGTTCTTGGACGGGTCCGGGTTCGGGATGACGATGGGCCCGCCCTCGGTCAGGCGGGGGTCGGCCTGCTCGCGAAAGCCGACGAAAATGTCGAACTCCGTCTCCACGGAGGGGGCTGTCTCGGGCATGGAGAGCGCCGGATACGCCTCGAACGGCTCCTGCAGCCCTTCCACGAACGATTCCTCCCACTCCTTCCGCAGACCCCGCCGCGACGCTTCATAGGCCCTCGGCTGAGGTAGACGGGTCGCGTCGAAGAAGCCGACGACGGCGCCGTCTTCCAGCAGGACCACGCGGTCGGGCGCGGTGTCGGCCTCCGAGCCGGGGTCCCGCTCTTCGGTGGACGTGTATTCGTGCAGTTTGAAGACCGCCGTCAGCGTCGCGTCCGGATCGGCGTCGGCGCACGCGTCGCGCACCTCGCGGCGCGGGAAGAGGTAGTGATAGGTCCTCTCGGGCAGTTCCCGCCGGATCACGATGTGCGTCCACGTATGGCCGTCGAGAAACCGGAGGGCTCGCTCAACGCTCCAGAGCGCCGGCAGCAGCACGAACGTCTCGTCCATCAGGTCCAGGAGCTTCAAGTATCCTCCTATGCGCCGGTAAAAGTGGGGGCAGCCCAATGATATGGCGAGTTGAAGGGCTTGAGGCCAGGATTCGCCCGAAAATAGCGCATCAGCCTGTACGCGGCGGGATCCGGAGGATCGGAGGCCCCGTAGACCTCCCGCCAGCGGTCGGCGAGGCCGAGCTCTGCCGCCGTTCCGTCGCGCAGCCAGAGCTGGGCGCCCCGCAGCGCGGCCGCGATCTCCTGCCCCTGCTCGCGGTGGCGGCGGTAGAGCTCTTCGACGAGCAACGCCATGGAGACGTCGTTGACCGCCCACAGGGTGCTGACCACTCCGGGGGCTCCCCCCTCCAGGAACGCCGCCGGCAATCCCAGCGATTCATCGGGCGCACGCTCGAATTCGATCAGGCCGGTCTCGCAGGCGGAGAGCACCACCAGGCGCGTCCGCGTCAGATCCACCTCGGGGGAGATGACCTTCGCCAGCGTCAGGCGCGCCCCTCCGGCGAGCGTCAGCTCGGACCGCGCCACGTCGCGCCAGTCGTAGCGGCCATGACAGGCGAAATGCAGGTAGGAACGTGCCGCCATACCCTGGACGACCTGGTCTTCCGTGGCCTCGGCGCCGCGCAGGATCCGGCGCTCTTCCGGCGCGAAGAACCGCTCGACCCTTCCGACCTCGAGCTCCGCGTAGGGCAGGTCGCCGGCCGGGTTCGCGACGGCGAAGAGACCCGGCTGGCTCCGTGACGGCTCCTCCACCTGGCAGCGGCTGATGCTAAGCGCGTAGATGCTCGGCGCATAGGTCACCGTGTAGTCGTCGAGGAAGGAGCGCGGCACTCCCTCCACCTCCCGCCACGCCGCATGGAGCGGCAGCAGCCCGATCCGAGCCTGCGGCACCAGGACGACCGGCGCGCCCTCGGCCAGCCCCAACGCGGCCAGCCGCTCGTGGACCGGCCCCATCAGCAGGTCCCACAGCCGGCGGCCGGCGCTCTCGACCTTTGTCTTCCAGGCCTCTAACGGCTCTCCCTGGAGCCAACGGAGATAGGTATTCAGCCATCCGGTCTCATCAGTGAGCAGCTCATGAAGGGAGCGGTAGGTCTCCGCGCCCAGGGACATCGCGTGCGCGCTCTCCACGCGGCTGGCGCCGTGCGGTAGCACCCAGACCACGCTTCCCTCTGCCGTCAACAGGAAGGTCACAAGCGCTCCGCCGGGCGGCGCTTGCGTGAGGATGGCGCTGGCGTCCAGGACGGGTGGAATCCGGCTGGGATCAGCCGCGCGGACGGCCTCGACGGCCTCCCGCAGCTTCTGGCGCTCTTCGCGCAGCCCAGGGCGCAATTCGAAGTCCAATCCAAAGGAGCCGAGTACTGCGCGGGCAGCACGGAGGGAAAATCTGTGGAGGATGTAACCCGGTCCGGTCTCGGAATCCGCCGAGGGTTCGTCCAACCGGGGCACGGCGGCGCCACCGGCGGAAACCAATTCGCCTGAGGTGATCCGCAACTCGGCTTCGAGCTCACGCACGGCGTGGCGAGATTCGCGAAGCCGCTCCGCGAGCTCCGGAGGAAGACCGGCGAGGTCGACGTTGTCCACGGCAAGGTTTTCCTTCAGCAGGCGCGCCTTGCCGGCTTCGAGTCGGACAAGGCTCTCCTCAGGGCGCTGCAACTGCAGGAGGCAATAGGCGGAGTGCGAATAAAGCGCGGATGTCGCCCCGGTCTCTTCCTGACGGCCTACCTCGGTGTAGGTTTCTGACAGCACCGTCTCGGCAACCCAAATAGCCCTTTCGTAAACCTCGGAGGCCGCCCGCCAGTCGTGCGCCAACATATGCTCGTTGCCGAGTCTGGCGAGCAGCTTGCGGCAGCTGGCCGGATCGGTCTCCGCCGTGAACACTTCTAGCGCGCGCTGGAGATGCTCGATCGCTGTCTTTCGATCCTCCGGCTTTCCGTTCGCAGCCCGCCGGTGATAGGCCAAGCCCATATAGCTTTGAGCAATCGCCCAGCGTTCAGGATGGCTCTCACGGGTATAAACCGAGAGAGCCGCTTCATAGCAGCCGATCGCCGCCGCCAGGTTCTCCGCCGCGTTCCTTTGCCGGGCGTTGGCCGCGTGAGCCTGCCCGAGTGAAAGTTGGGCCCCGGCCCAGGCCATCGAGAACGCCTCGCGAGTGTAGACCTCCAGAGCCAGGCGAAAATGTCCGATGGCCTGCGTGATGTTGGCCGCTCTCTCTCCAAGCTTCCGCTCAAGATAGGCATTACCAAGATCGACGTGCGTCATCGCCCAATAGAATGGCAAAGCCTCCCGCGTTCGGAACTCCAGCGAAGCCTGATAGCAATGGATCGCCATTTCGAGGTTATCCGCCCTCCGCTCCCGGATCCGCTCCCTATAGGCATTCCCCAGGTTGTGCATCGCCATCGCCCAATCCTGAGGGAACGTTTCCCGCGTATAAATGGCGAGCGCCCTGGAAAGGTGTTGAATGGTGTTCTCCAGGTTATCAGCGCGGTCGCCCCGGAGCCGCAATTGGTATGCGCCACCGAGCGAGTTTTGCGTCATTGCCCAATCCTGGGGATGCTCGCCGCGTGTGAAAACTTTCAACGCAGTCTCGAAGCAACGAATCGCTTCTTCCATGTTTTCGGCGCGGCTGCCGAGAATGCGTTCGCTGTAGACGTTGCCGAGGTTGTGAAGCGTGCGCGCCCACCATTCGGGATGATCCTCACGGGTCCACACTTCCAAGGCTGCGAGCTGGCACCTCCTAGCTTCCTCCAGGTTTTCGGCTCGATTTCCGCCGAGAGTCTCCAGCAGGATCACACCGAGCGCGCTCCGAAGACTGGCAGCATGCTCCGGCTGCTCCTCAGTGGAGAGGTTTTCGAGGGCGGCCCGATAGTGCGGAATGGCTGCCTCGAAGTTCTCATCGCGATCGCCTCCAGCCCGATCGAGTAGGGCATAGCCGAGCGTCTCGTGGATGCTAGAGCGCAGATTGGCCGGGCCATCAGACGGAAAGATCCCAAGCGCACGGTGGAGACGTTCGATGGCTTTTTGCTGGTTTTCAGCCGGATCCCCAAGCCGACGCTTGTAGTACACGGAGCTGGTCAAGTAATGAATCGTGGCCACCACCGTCCGCGGCGTGTCGATGCGACCATACCCGGCCAGTGCCGCCTCGTAATACCGGAGGGCATTCTCCTGGTTTTCCTCCGGATTACCTTCCTTCGAGTAGTGGTAAAGCATGGCCAGATTCCACTGTGCCTGCGCCAAGGTCCTTTGAGCAGCCTCGTACTCACTCCGACTCCTTTCGGAGCTCAGTAGGGTCAGCGCACTTTCCGCATGCCGAATTGCTTGCTTTAGATTCAAGCGCCGGTCGCCCCTTTTGCGCTCCCGCCAGAGCCCAGCCACCTGAATCTCACCCTGCACCTGTAAAGCGAGGGGAAGTGCTTTCTCACTGAGGCTGGCCTCGAGATGCCGGATCGACTTTTCCAGATTCTTCACCGGATCGCCTTTGATCCGCAGCATGTATGCCGAGCCCAGATTAGCTTGTGTCTTGGCCCAGTATGCCGGGAACTTCTCGCGGGGCCGCAGCGCCAGCGCGCGCCGCAGGTGCTGGATCGCTCGCTCGATGTTGCCGGCCTTGTCGCCTCGCTCACGCGCGACATACGCCGCGCCTAGAGAGTTCTCCGTCAGTCCGCAGTCGGCGGGATAGGCTTCCGGCGTGAAGACCTCCAGAGCTTGTTTGAAGTGCGCGATCGCTTGTTCAATGTCCTCGGCAGCGTCTCCCTCGCCGCTGGTCCGATGGCGCTCTCCGAGGTTGTGCTGCAACCGCGCCCACTCGGCCGGAGCCTCCCTCCGGAGAGCCAGGAATTTACTCAGTTCGAGAGCGCGGTCGAGATTGGCTTGTATCACGCTCCATTCGGAATGGAGCCCGGCGCCCAAATAGAATTGAGCGGCCTCTTGGAAGTGACGGATGGCCTCTTCCACCTCTTCGAGTTCGACGCGCTTCTTCTCCAGGATCGCGAAGCCGAGGTTGTACCGGATCATCGCCGCCAGGCCCGCGTTGCCCTCCCCCGTGGCGCCTTCCAGCCCCTGCCGGAAGCAGGCGACCGCCTTGGCGAGGTTTACCTCACGGCGGCCGCGGATGCGGATGGTATAGACGTTGCCGAGCGTATTCATCGCGAGGGGCCACCCGCTGGGCACAGTTTCGCGCCGCACGACTGTCAGCAGATTTTTGGCGTAACGGAGGGCACGTTCGAAATTCGCGGAGCGATCCCCGATAACTCGCTTCCGGTAGGCGATGGACAGGCTGTTCTGGATGCTGGCCCAACCTTCCGGCGACGCCTGTCGCGTCTGCACCTTCAACGCCTCTTGGAGCAGACCGATGCTTTCTTCGATGTTCGCGGAGTCGTCGCCGCCAGGACCGAGCAGCAGTGAAGAGCCCAATTCATACTGGAAAGCGGCGCGCGCCTTCCGGTCTCCGGGATCAGTTAACGCGAGGAGCGCACGCGCCACGTCCACGCGCCGCGCTTCGGAGTGTGGCAGCGTAAACAGTTCCTGTGCTAGAAGCTCGGCGTAGTCCGGGGTGAGAAGGTCTGCGTAAGCCGCCTCGATCCCTTCCGTTCTGGCGCGGGCTAGGAGATCGTTCACTCGCTCAAAAGAATTCCTTCCGGCCGGATCCTCTGCATACTGTTCAATCAGCTGCTTGAAGATCGCCTCGGTTTCAGGAGCGAAGAGGGCCTGACTCCGGGCCGCCATGACAGCCTTGCTCGCGATCCATGTCTGCGCATTGACCAGTTCCTCCAAGGCCAATCGGGGATCGTCCATGCCACCTCCATTGATCCGACGGGAACGGAGGGAGTATCACCTCCCCCGTCGATCAAGTTGAATCAAGCTTATCCGAGAGCGGGCAGGAAGACCAGACGAATAGATCGCCTCAGAAGGTCTGCTGGCACTGTCCCCGGATCACCCTGCCGTCCGGACAACGGTAGGTGCAGCAGATCGCGCTTCCGTAGTCCTGGACGCCAATGAAGTTGCACCCCAGGATACTCGAACTGCAATAGAGGGCGTGCACGGGGCGAACGGCGCCGGCGTGCGAGGCGCAACGCGCGGGCCAGCGGCAGCGCCCGGCGGGCGGCCTCCACCTCCGCCTGCGCGAGCGATACGTCGAGGCGGCGCGGGAGGGCGGCTTCCACTCTCTCGGCGGAGCGCTCCTGCCCGCCTGCCGCGGGCGGCGCCTAGTGTAGTGTCTCAAGCTGTTGTTGTCTTATGGAGGGCAAGTCGTGCTCTCCCGACCTTGTCGAGGATCTGCTCGGCCCGAGCAGTCCAGACGAACGGTTTCGGATTGGTGTTGTGCTCGTCAATATAAGAGAGGATCGCTTCGTGGAGCTCCGCGACCGAGGTGAACGCACCGCGCCGAATCCTTTTGGAGGTCAACTCTGCAAAGAACCGCTCGACCAGATTGAGCCACGAGCTGCTGGTCGGAATGAAGTGCAGATGAAAGCGCGGATGTCGGCGAAGCCAAGCGCGAACCTTCGGGTGCTTGTGCGTCGAATAGTTGTCCAGGATCAGGTGCAACTGAAGCTGCGCCGGGGTCTCCGCGTCGATCCGCTGATCCATTCCTGGTGCCGATGGCGAGGCATGCAGTCGGCAATCACTTTCCCCTCCGCCATCTCCAGAGCGGCAAACAGGGTGGTCGTCCCGTTGCGTTTGTAGTCATGGGTCTGCGTTCCACAGCGCCCCTGTTTGAGCGGCAGCCCAGGTTGCGTCCGATCCAGAGCTTGAATCTGCGATTTCTCGTCCGCACAAGAACCAAGGCGTGTTCCGGCGGATCCAGGTACAGACCGACAACGTCGAGGAGCTTGTCGATAAAGTCCGGATCGTTGCTGAGCTTAAACGTCTTGACCCGATGCGGCTTCAGGCCGTTGGCCTGCCAAACCCGATGCACCAGCGAACGACTCACGCCAAGCGCACGGGCCAGAGTTCTTGTGCTCCAGTGGGTTGCATTGATCGGCTGGTCGCGCAGAGTGGCCTCAATGATCCGACGTTCCCAATCGGCACGAACGCTGCCGGGGCGGCCACCGCGAGGAGCATCTTTCTCGATGCCTCTCAGGCCCTGTGCGGCGAAACGTTGCCGCCACAGCCCTACCGTCTGTCGCGACGCTCCCACGAGCTCGCCGATCTCCTGGTTTTCCTGTCCTTCGGCGGCCAACAGAACAATGCGCGCTCGCAGGACCAGACGTGCTGGCGTACTGCGACCACGCAACCAGCTCTCCAGGGTCGATCGCTCAGCCTCGGTCAAGTGGATCGGAGGTGCTTTGCGCATGACAAATTGCATCACATCTCCGCGATTATGTCAATACATTTCTAGGACACTACACTAGCAGTTTGGCGGAGCTTGCGGAGCCAATCTGCGGGGGAGCTTGCCGTCACCACGGCTGATGCGGCGCCGGAGGAGCTTCGGGAAAACGGGTCGACGTGACTGCCGAGTATTTCCGGGGTACGCCGCCCACGCGCGGAGGCTCAAGGGCTAGAACGGAGGGCACCCGGTCCGGCGCGGCGAGGCGGAGGAGGCCGTAGCCAATGCCGGCGAGGCCGATCATCAGGCCGGGCGTCTGCACCCCCTCGGGGATGGCGCAGAGCCAGCCGTCCTGGCGAATGCTCGCCATCAGGACAGCCCCGAGGCGCTCGACCTCCGCGGCCCAGCGCTCCCCTCTCGGCGCCTGCGCGGCGAGCAGCAGGGGCTCCAGGTTGCCGAAATCGCCATGGCAGAGAGAGTGGCTCATGCCGAACCCTTCGCGCAGGACGGTGCCCAGGGCGATCTCGATCTCCTCATCGATCCCGGGATCGTCCAGGAGGGGCCGGGTGAGGAGGCGGGCGAGGCCGATACCGGCGGCGCCGTGGCACCAGGCGATCATGAGCTCGTCGTCGGGTGCGGACCGGTACGCCTCCCTCAGGTCGCTCCAGTTGCCCACGGCAGGCAGGAAGAGGGACCTCTCGTAGCGGAGCGCCGCGCGGGCGGCGTCGCGGAAGCGCTCGTCCCCCGTGGCTTCGGCCAGGCTCGCCAGGGCCCAGGCGATCCCCGCGGTGCCGTGGGAGAAGCCGGCCAGGGACCGGTCCGCCGCGCCGGGCGTGATCCAGCCGATCCCGTCCCCTGCGGGCCGTGCCGCGGCCAGGAGGCGCTGGCCGCAGCGGACGGCTCCGGCCAGCGCGTGCTCCGAGCCGGTGGTCCGGTGCAGGGCGAGGAGCACGGCGAGGCACCCGGCGCTGCCGGCCATCACGTCCCAGCTCTCATCCTGCTCCAGGAGCTCCGCCAGGCGGCCGGCCGCGAGCTCCTCGGCCTCGGCGAGCAGGGCCGGATCATCCCAGAGGCTCCCCAGATGGAGGAGGGTGTAGAGCATCCCTCCCCACCCGCTGAAGGCGCCGACCAGCGGCGGGACCTCGGGGGCGGCGAGCTGGTGGCGGGCAGTCTTCAGCGCTCCACGCGCCAGGGCGGTGTAGCACTCCTCGCCGCAGACCGCGCCGAGGATGCCAAGGAAGAGGGCGATCCCGAGCAGACCGTCGTAGAGATCGGGCCCCAGGGGCACCAACCTCCAGACCTCGTCCACCATCCGAACGCCGAGCCAGGACACGTCGCTTTCGCCGCGCACGGCCAGGAGGTCCAGCCGGTCCCCGATGGCGCGCGCCCCCGCCAGGAGGTCGTCGCGCGAGACCCGCTCGGCGGGCTCGGCGAGCGCGTGGTTGGGCAGGCGGGCCGTCCCCTTCTCCAGGGCGAGCGTGGCCAGTGAGACACGGATAAACCAGAGCTGCCTCTCCAGGTCCTCGTCCGACAGCTGGAGCAGGCGCCGCCGGACGGCCTCAAGCGGCGGCTCGTCAAAGAAGTCGGACAGCCGCCGGCCGCGGCTGTCCCAGAGGTCGCGCGAGCCGGGCCGGGAGGTGAAGCTGGGGATGTCCCCGCGCAGCAGGTCCGCCTTCTCGGACTGCACGGCGGGTTCTAGGAAGGGGTGGGCCGGCACCGCCTGCCAGAGCAGGTCGAAATGCCGGTCCCGCTCCAGGGCGCTCTGCAGGAGGAACGGGTGGAAGCTCTCCTGGAGGAGACGGGCGTAGACCATGCTCGGCCTGATCAGGGCCCGCATCTCGTCCCCGGCGAAGCGGTCGAGCGGACCGCCGGTCTCCAGAAGCTCGCTCCGGTGGTCGAGCAGGAGCCGGTAGACCTGCGTGAAGCCGCGCAGCAGGGCGGCGCTGTGCTCCAGCGGGTCGGCGGCGGCGCCGTCGAGGGTCGGCCGGTTGTGTGCTCCGGGAATGCGCAGGGGACGGCGTACGATCCGCATCTCGTCCGTGCCCCTATCCTCCCAGGAGGGGAGCGGCAACGGGGTGAGCTGATCGCCCGCGTCGCCGAGAGCGGACAGGTCGAATCCCCCACTGTCCCGGATCGGCTCGGGCAGCAGGCCGATGCGCAGGACTGAGTGCCCCAGGGCCCGCTCGGCCGGGCTGTTCGGGTGGGTCGGCGCCAGGCCGCCGATCCGTCCATGGAACAGGGATTCGAGATCGATGGGGACCGGCTGCTCGCCAGCCGCGATCAGGTTCTCCGAGTGGAAATCCGTCGCCTCCAGGGCGTAGAACAGCGCCAGATAGCCGCCGGTCCGCTCGTAGAAACGCTCGATCTCCTGCCGCGAGGCACACGCGGCCGGCGCGGCGTGCTCCTGCCATCCGTAGCGCCCGCGGTCCAGCACACGGAGACAGCGAAACGGGGGGTGGCTCCCCCGCGCGTCGAGCCACGCCAGCAGCTCGCCGAAGTGGACGTCGACCGCCATCGGCCGCGGCTTGTACGCAAGGCGGAACCCGGAGGCGAAGCGCAGCATGATCACACAGCGCCCACCGCGGTGGCGGTCCCCGGACTCTCCCTCGATGGCGGTCAGGAGGCCGGGGTCCTCTCCGGCGCAGAAGGTCTCGCGCAGGTCGGCCCAGTCGGCCGCGAGCCTCCCCAGGGTCTCCAGGGAGACCTCGGACCACTGCCGCACGGCTAAGGAGATCTGGCGCGCCAGCACCGGATTGGCGGCCAGCCACTCGGCCCGCGCCTCGGGGCAACAGGCGGCGCGCACGAAGCTGAGGAAGCGCTCCTCCGGGGTCGCGCCCGACAGGCGTCCCTCCAGCCGGGCGATGTGGAGCTCCACGGCCAGGCTGCGGCCGAGGAGCTGCTCGAGCCGCAGCGGGAGGAGCGGGAAGAAGATGTCGCCGACCTGTGCAGGATCGAACGGAGCCCCCCCGCCGGCGGACTCCCGGATCTCCTCCGCCCCCGCCCGCATCCGCGCGGCCGCCGCGTCGATGAAGGGTGCGGCGACGTCGAGGAAGCCGGGCGGAGAGTCTCCGGGCAGAGCCGTCACCGGAGATCCCTGGGCTTCGAGAACGTCCTCCAGCCACACGGGCGGGCTCCCGACAGCCTCCGCCAGGGTCTCGGGAGGGACCCCGAGAAGGTATCGGAAGGCCGGCTCGTCCAGTCCCTCGGTGGCGAGGCGCCGGGCGAAGACCGCCGCGTCGGAGAAGGGGGGCTGCCCGCGCCAGCGCGCCAGGCGTTGCTCGGCGGCCGCTTCGTCCCAGGGCAGCGCCGCAGCCGCGGCACCGAGCAGCGCAGCGCGCTCTTCCAGGCTCAAGGCCCGGTACCAGGAGGCATCGAGAGGTCTCATGTCGGCTATCGTCAGGCTGAGATTTCCGGGCACGCGCCCCTCGAGAGACGCGCGCCCGGAGGAGAATGCGGAATGGAGCTACGGCCTTAGCAGGCGCACTGTACCCGGCTGGTACAGGCGCTGTTGTAGCACCAGGACTGGCCGTGGGTGCTGTAATGGGTGCCGCCGGCGGCGCTCGCCAGTTCGGCCTCGGACATCTCCACCGCCCCCGCCGGGTTGGCCGGGATCTGCGCCCGCTCCTCCTCGGTGAGGCTCAGGAAGTACTCTCCGTCCCGCCAGGCACGCCGGATGTCGATCTTCTTCATGATTCTCTCCTTTCTACTCGGCCGAGAGAAATCTCGGCTTCTACTTGCTCAGGTGCGCGAAAGCTGTCGCGCGAGACACCTTCCCTGGCAGGAGGTCCCATGTCCCGACCGTTCCGTCTCGTCGCCCTCGATTTCTGCCATCTCCACGACGGCACTTGGCCGGTGCAGGTCCTCTGCGAGACCCTGGACCTGGCCCCCCGTGTGGAGTCCTTCGGCTACTCCCGCTACTGGCTCGCCGAGCACCACAACCCAAACATCGCCCACGGCTCTCCCGAGGTGCTCCTGCCGCTCCTGGCGGCCTCCACGAGCACGATGCGGGTGGGGACGGCCGGCATCCAGCTCAACTACTACAGCCCTTACAAGGTAGCCTCTGTCTTCCGCGCCCTGAGCGCTCTCTTCCCGCAGCGGATCGACCTGGGGCTCGCCCGCGGCTCCTCGGGAGAGCCCATCCGCCGGGCGATGCTGGGAGATGCTCCGCAAAGCGCCTATGCGGAGAAGGTCGAGGCTCTGCTCGCGTACCTGCGCGGAAAGAGCGAGCCGATCGCCCATCCCGCGGGCACGCCGCCACCGGAGGTCTGGGTCCTCGGCTCGCAGACCACCAGCCTGGAGGTCGCCGCGGCGCACGGGACCGCCTTCTGCCTGGCGCTCTTCCTCCACGAGACGGAGGTGGACGTCCGAGCCCTCCTCGACGACTACCGAACCCGCTTCCAGCCGAGCCCAGAGCTCCCTTCCCCGAGGTGGGCCGTGGCGGTCGCCGGGGCCTGCGCCGAGCAGGAGGAGGACGCGCGGCAACACGCCCACAACCGCCTGCCATTCGTGACACCGACCCTGGTCGGAACGCCGGCGCAGTGCCGCGAGAGGCTCGAAGAGATGCAGCAGCGCTATCAGACGGATGAGATCGTTTTTCTGGATCTCTGCCGCGCCTTCGATGACCGGGTCCGCTCCTACAGACTCCTGGCCGAGGCGGCGGGGCTCCCCTCCGCACTCCCAGACTGAACTGAAGAGCGTGCCCGGAGAAGTACCACCCGTTTCGCTGCGAGACGAGAGCGAGCGGAGCACGGCCGAGTGGTTTGGCCGGGACTCGGGCACAGGACTGGGACTCTTGGAGGGCGGCGGGAGACGGGCGCCAAGGTCGCAGCCAGTTTGACGGGCTCGCCTGACTCTCCTGGGGAGATCGCGATGCAGGACCCAAGACCCCCAGAGTTTTTTCTCGCGGCCCTTACGAGTTGAAAGGCGCGTAGCGCCGCCGCCGCGCCGGTGGCGGTCAAGGCCGGGCGGGACGCCCGCCCCGCAGGGGTCTGCCTTCATGGCGCCAGGACCGCCTCGGCCACCTCTGAGCGGCTGTCCCTTGTTCCTTACGCTGCAACCATCCGCCCTTACTTCCTGCTACGCCGCCTCTGGCATCGCTTGCGCCCTTTCATAGGGACTCAACAACGCGATCCCAGGTGCCTATAAGGTGCCTCATGCGTACTCTCAGAGTATCTCATGAAGCCGGAGGTAAATGTTACCCGTCTGTGCTGCGTGCCTCCTTTTTCGAAGTAGGAGCTGAATGAGGTCTACTCGGCCCTCTAGCACTGCCATTAGATCGCTGCCGTCCATCAGGATCATCAATCTTCGGCCAGAGGAATGAGCCTTGACACCGTCCTCTGAGAAACCGTTGACCGAGAGGAAAAGTCCGAGAGTGTTCTCAAGCTTGCGACCCAATTTCCCCGCAAAGCCGTCGAGATCTTCCGCTGCCACAGGGTCCTGTTGCCACTTTCCCTCGAAGAGGTAATCAGTCCCCTCGAAGGTGAACGCACCGTCAATTTGCTCGCCGACGATCCGAAAGGAAGCACGAGGGTCTAAATCAAAAATCTCGAAGAGTTCACGAATAATGCGCTCTAGACGAAATCCTCTTTGCTGGGGCTCTTCGGAACTCAGCAGGATGTAGTACTCCTTTGTCAAATCCTCCAGCTTCTGGCGAACTGCAGACTTCCGCATCATCTCTGCGTGTGCCAGCTCGCGCCGCTCCTCCATCTGCCGCTGCTCTTCGTAGAGGGCATCGTGCGCGGCGGTCAACTTACGGAGGGCTTCGACTGCCTGTCGAGCAAGCTTGGCTTTTTCCTTCCCGCCATCTAGCCGTTCGAGGTGGGAGAAATCGCTGATCCTAGAGACTTCGGACATGAGACGGAGAAGATCGGCTTGAAACAGATCCTGACGAGCAGCTAGCTGTCAACGAGGCCACCGACAATATTTCGCTTGTAGGTCACCCCAGTTGAGGCTAGCTAACAAGCTAGGATTGCTGAGGGTACTTGTAAGGAAGCTACGCAGGTCACCCTTGTACCAGTAGACATTGGTCAACGCTTCTTTGAGCGCGACAAGGCCAGCGGGAGCAATCGTCTTAGCCGTCATCGGGTTTTCCCTTGCGTCACCTAATAGCGGACGTCGGAGATCACCGGCGGCGTCAGCGTTCCCCTCCAGCAAAGAGGTGCATAGACCTTAAATTCCAGCATTATAACCCTCTGACGGCGAACGCTGATGACATCGAGAGCTGCGTCAGCAGTCCGCACGAGTGCCGGAATTCGGCGTCCGACCTCTACATAATAGCGCCTGATTTCAACTGCCCTAGCGACGCTTGCCCAAAGAAGGAAGTCCTCCTTGCACGGATGCCGAGCCGTGCGCGAAGCGCTCGGCCAGGCTAACTTCCCGCCGCCAGCGGGCTTGGCAAGGGAGCGAAGCGACCGAGGGCCGCGGCGGCGGCGCCCCAGGCACATCGCGCCGGGACTCCCGATCCGCCGACGTTCTTAGGCCGCCTCCGCGAGGTTCAGGCTGTGCCTGACGACTACGGCCATCACGGCTTCGGTCCACAGTGTCAGTGCCTCCCGCTTCTCTCGGTCGTACTCGTACAGGTTGTACACGCCGCGGAGTCCTCGCTTCCTGTGGTTCAAGACGGCCTCTCGAACCTCCTCCCGGACCCCGAGGCGGGCGAGGTGCGTTGAAGCCGTCCGGCGCAGGTCATGAGGATTGAAGCTAAACCCGACGTCCTCCCGCACGGCGGCGTTGTGCTTCCACAGGAACCGTAAGGGCTCGCCCTGCGTGGAGTCGCTGGTAAAGACGTAGGGGCTCGCGCCGGCTGCCTGCCGGCGGCGGTCGAGGATTTCCCGCGCGGCGGGCGTCAGAAACATCCGGTGCGCCATGCCGTTCTTGGATCGCTCCTCGGGCAGGGTCCACACGGTGCCATCTTCCGAGATCTCCTCCCACCTCAGCCCCAATGCCTCCCCAGGCCGGCAGGCCGTGAGGAGGATGAGCTTGTAGACATCGCTTGACGGATGGGGCCGGCCGTCCAGGACGTGCCAGAGCTGGCCGATCTCCCTCTCCGAGAGATACCGCGTCCGGGCTCCCCGCGTCGCCAGGGGCTTCATCCCGGCCACGGGGTTCGTGGTCACGAGGCCCTGCTCCATCCCCCAGTTGTACATCGCGCAGAGGCGGCTCCGCAGGTTGTTGGCGAGTTTGGGGGCGCCCCGTTCGACGATCTCGCCCAAAAGGGCGGCCACCTCCCGCCGCCCGATCTCCGACAGCGGCGTGTCCTTCCACCTCGGCAGGAGGTCGCGCTTCAGGTCGGTCTCGTAGTGGCGGGGAGCCTTCGAATGCAGCCAGACATATTGGCTCATGTAGGCGGCGGCGAGCTCGCCGAAGGTCCCCGGGAAGTAGCCTTCGGGTAGGATGCTCCGGAGCTTGGGGTGGGCCGGGGCGCGCCCGGCGCGATGGGTGGACCGCCGGTGCACGTACTGGCGGGCGCTGCCGGCGTTGGGGTCTTTGCCGGAGCCGACCTCGAGAAGGATTGCCTTGGCGCGTTCGCGGGCATCGGCGAGGCTCACGTACGGGTAAGAGCCGAAGGTGATCCTCCGGAGCCTGCGGCTGGCGTCGACGGCTCGGCGGGCACGGTAGAAGAGGAAGAAGCTCTTGCGCCCCTTGTTGGTGACCCGCACCCCGAAGCCTGGGATGGAGCCGTCGTAGACTTCGATCTGGAGCTGGTCCGTGCGCAGGCTTTTGACTTGACGGTCGGTCAGCATGGGCTCTCCGGGAGGTCTCTTAGGTGACAGTTAGGGGACAGAATGCCTTCGATAAGGAGCGACAGGTTGAGACCTCATGACGCCGCTAAGTCTACGATTTTTCAGCTAGTTAAGTCAAGTACCGGGGTCCGTGAGAAGCGGTGAAAATCGATGGGAAAAGCCCGTTGCGCTATGGTGCGCACAGCGCACCCTACAATCTTCAAGTTGACCATCGCCAGCCGACGGGTCATCCCGTCTTCCTGAAAATCCAGACGAACATCTGGAGGTACTCCGGCTTGCCGTTCGCGCCGGGGACGATCAGGAACTCCTGCGGGGTCCCTCCTTCCGGCGTGACGGAGAAGCGGTGCTCGCCGATCCTGATGACGGGCAGCTCGGTCCCGAAGCGGCGCATCACCAGCCGTCCGTCCTTCACGAAGAGGTCCACGCTCCAGCGGTTCGCGTAGGTACCGGCATAGGAGGTCATCTCCCGCGGGCTCATCGGCAGCGGCTCCGGGGAGGGTACGCTCGCGGCGGCCGGCTTGGGGCCCAGCAACAGGTCGAACGCCTTCTCGAAGGTCTTGTTGAAGCGGACCGCCTCGCGGTTGGCGAGGACGATCACGGCCACGCGCCGCTCCGGGAACGTCCGGATCTCGGCGCCGTATCCCGGCAGCTCGCCGCCGTGCTCGGCCCGGCGCAGCCCCCGGTCGTCCTGCAGGAAGAGGCCGTAGCCGTAGGCGCCGTTCACGAAGACGTTGGTCGGGATCTCGATGTGCGGTGCGAGGAGCCGGGCCGCCACACCGGGGGGCAGCGCCTGCCGGCTGTCCACCTTGCCGCCGTTCAGCAGCGCGAGGACGAAGCGGCTCAGGTCGGAGAGGGAGGTGAAGGCGTATCCCGCGGGCCAGAGGCGGGTGTCGTCCGCCAGCGGCCTCACGACTTTTGGTGCCTCCTCCCCTCTCGCGGTATGACCCATCGCCAGCGGGTGGGTCACAGCCATCAGAGGACGCAGGGTGGTGCGGGTCATCCCCAGCGGACGGAACAGGATCTCGTCCATGCGGTCGGCGTAGGGCTTGCCGCCGGCCGACTCCAGGACGTATCCGGCCAGGGCATAGCCGGCGTTGGAGTAGGAGAAGGCCCGGCCGGGCGCCACGAGCAGATCGTCGTCCTTGAGGGAGCGCACGAAGATTCCCAGAGCGTCCTCCCCGTGCAGCCCATCCTCGCCCGGCACGTCGCGGAGCCCCGAGGTCTGGGCCAGGAGCTGGTCCAGGGTGAGCCGGGCGATCCGCGGCGCGAGGCCCAGGACGTAGCCGCCCACGGGAGCGTCGAGCCGGAGCCGTCCGACCTCGGCTTCCGCGGCCACGGCGGCTGCCGTGAGGACCTTGGTCAGCGAGCCGACGTGGAAGAGCGTATCGGGCGTCACGGGCGTCCCGGTCTCGACGTTCGCCACGCCGAAGCCCTTGGAGAAGACGATCCGGTCGCCGCTGATGACGGCCACGGCCGCTCCCGGCGTACGGGTTGCGGCGAGTTCCTCGGCCGCGGTCTTCTCCAGGGAACTGAAGTCCGGGACCTCCTGGGCTCGCAGGCGCGGAGCCACAAGGAGGAGGATCAGCAGGCACAGAAAACGGCTTCGCATTCTCATATCGCCTTGAAGCTCTTTCTGCGAGCCGGAAATCTCTCGTTTCGGCCCGCGCAGCGCTCGTTGCACGACTGGAATCCCTCCTTCCGGCCCACGAATCCCCCGGTTCGAGTCTCACCAGGCTGAAATCAGGTTCCGAATCCAGTGGATTCGGAAAAGGAATCCACTGGATTCTGCTCTCGCAGCATTCGATTCCGCCGGCGAATCCATTCGATTCGGCGCGGGAACGAATGGTTTCGCGGCACGAATCCACTGGATTCTCGTCTGGAACGACTGGATTTTCGCCGGAAACGAATCGATGCGAAGCCGGAATCCAGTGGATTCGATTCCAGAATCCAGTGGATTCCGGCGCCGAATGAATGGATTCGAGATCCGAACACAAGGATTCCGCGCGCGAAACGAGCCCTCGCTCCGCCGGATCGGGTGGGTTCGGGCTTCACAGAGAGCGCACCAGAGCCCGCAAAGAACGGCCGGCAACCGGAATCCAGGCGATCCATAGACGCAGGCGCATGGCTCTCCGTATAATGGGGCCAGAAGTCGAAGGCAGTCCACCCGGCCAGCCGCGGCAGGGGAGCGAACCGTTCGCTCCCCCCGCTTCTGGATACAACCGCCTGCTTGAAAAAGGAGACCAGTCATGGCAGCGAAAGGACAGTCGTTGGCAGAGAAGTTCAGTCGTTGGGGAGTCGCCATTGGCAACCTCAAGGAGCACCTCGGGGAGATGCCGCACATCGCCGCCGACCTGGAGGAGATGGAGCGGAAGCTCAACGAGGCGCGCGTCCTCGAGAGCCGGCAGGAGGACCTCCGGGGGCAGGCGCGGGAGATCTCCGCGCAGCTCCAGAAGTTGGCAAAGGAGGGAGAGAAGCTCCGCTCCCGCCTGCGGTCCCACCTGCACGCGAAGTTCGGTTCCACGAGCGAGACCCTGTTGAAGTTCGGGTTCCGCCCGCGCCGGATTCCGCGCCGCCGGCCGGCCGAAAAGCCGGCCTCCGGAGCGCCTCCGATGCCGCCGCAGACGGCATCGCCGGGTGCGCAGTCTAAGGAAGCCGGCTCCCCGGCGGCCACCACGGAGGGTAAAGCGCAGTAGGCAGTAGGACCCGGGGGCGTGTCTGCGGCACGTCCCCGGCTTTGTGCAGGGAGAGGCGGGAGTGCCAGGAGAAGTTCTGTCATCAAGGCAAGAAAAACCGCGCCGTGACCGTCTTGCCCCCTTCCTCCTCGCGGTACTCGACGCGGTCGGCGAAGCGGGCGACGGCGCCCAGGCCGGTGCCCAAGCCGCCGCGGCGGAGGAAGAGGGCGGGATCGATGGGACCCTGGTCGTCGTAGCCGTCGGTCATGGCGAGCTTGAGATCGCGGATGGGGGGGCCGACGTCGCGGGCGTCGACTCGGATCTCGCTCTGGGGCGAGTCGAGGGTGAGGACGATCTCGCCCCGGATGCCGTGCTTGACGATGTTGGACGCCAGTTCGGAGACGGCGATCGCCAGCTCCTTCGAGCGCTTGCCGTTCAGTCCGAACTCGCGCGCGAGCCGGCGGGCCCGGCTGCTGACCGCCACGACGTCCATGCGCCCCCGGATGGGGAACACCTTTCCTTGCACCAGCCCGGCCCCGGTCCTGCAACGGATTGCGCGCGCCGCCGGCTAGACCTCGGGGGCCTTGGCACGGGCGATGGCCGAGTGCTGCTGCTGGACGACCAGTTGCTCGGTCTCGCGCAGGTAGAGCTGCAGGGCGTCGCGCAGGCTGCGCAGCGTGCGCACCCCGGTCAGGTCCACCCCGATGTGGGTCAGGGTCTGGGCGATGCCCGGGTTGATGCCGCTGACGATGCACTCGGCGCCGAGCAGGCGGACGGCGCGCGCCATCTTGATGAAGTGGTCGGCCGTCTTGGTGTCCATGACGTCGATGCCGGTGATGTCCACGATGGCCATGCGGGCCTGCTTGGAGACGATGGTCTCGAGGAGCGTCTCGGTCATCTCGGCGCTGCGCTGGCTGTCGACGATGCCGACGACGGGCAGGCAAAGGACGCCGGCCCAGACCTCGATGATCGGGGTCGAGAGCTCGCGGATGGCAGCCTGCTGCATCTCGATGGTCTCGAGCTTGCCTTCCAGCTCGCGGTTGATCGCCTCCTGCTGGGCGAGGGCGCGGTTGAGCTCGGCCTTGGCCTCGCCGAGCTCGCGCACGAAGATGGCGAAGGCGGTCTCCAGCTCGGAGAACTCGTCCTTCTCCGTATGGCGCTGCAGCAGCTCGAGGCAGGAGTCGAACTCGTCGACGCTCGCGTAGGAGAGCGCCTCGATCACCGACTGCAGGCGCTCGGACGTGACCTTGACGTTGCGTTGCTCAATCTGGGCCATATTTTTTCCTTGCCATGCCAGTTATTGGGCGAACATCTGGCGCCGGGAGTCGATCCAGGCCCGGCCTTCCTCCTCGGTGTCGAAGAACGCCACCGGGTTCAGGTTCGGGTCGCGGCGGAACAGGTTGATGGCGGTGATGACCAGCTTGGTGACGACCTTGGCCTTGAGCGGGGCCTTGATGACCGCCATGCCGCGCAGGGGGATCTCCTTGAGCGTCTCGGCGACCGCCCGCCGCCCCTCGGGAGCGATGTTGTCGAGGTTCTCGGCGTCGATCAAGAAGAAGAGGAGCTTGCGCCCGTGGGACATCTCGACCTGGCGGCGGAGCAGCTCGAGGGAGTCCTCGGTGCTGGCGGCGCCGCCGAACTTCATGTAGATGATGTCCGGCTCCTCGAAGCAGGTGATGTGCTTGCCGGCGATCAGGTTCGCCGGGTTGTTGCGATGATGGTTGGTCTCAGCGACGGCCATTCGGTTTCCCTCCGTTCGGAATCGATCTGCGGTCTCACCGGCCCGCCGGGGCCGGGTCGGCGAGCAGGTCGCCCTCCCCGAAGCCCAGCACGACGGCGGTGGCGTCGTCGTGGTCCTTTCCCCAGTGCTCGACGATGCGGCGGGCGACGGTCTCCGGCGCGCCCGGCAGGCAGGACTTGAAGTTGCCCCGGGTGGAGATGCCGTCGCTCATCAGGCAGTAGATGTCGCCCGGCTTCATGGCGACGGGCATGACCTTGGAGGCGCGCACGTTGTGCCCGACGATGCCGGCCAGGCAGAAGACGCTCGGCAGCCGGCCATGGAGCGCCTGCACCTCGATGTTGCCGATGCCGCAGAACTCCCCCTCGCCGGAGTCGTCGACCTTGAGCAGGCCGACGGCGGCGCCGCGGGTGACGCGCAGCTCCTGATGGCAGCGGCGGAGGATGGCGTCGACCGATAGGTCGGCGTACTCGCGGATGACCTCGGAAGCCCGGCCGGCGGCCACCGACGACTCGTAGCCGTGGCCGAGCCCGTCCACCACGGCGGCGAGGACGAAGCCTCCACGGTCCTCGATCACGAAGCTGTCGCCGCAGATCGAGAGGCCCTTGTAGGGACGGCTGAAACCTCCGGTCTTCACCGCTCCCCCCGGAAGACGCACGTCACGGTGGTGCCCATGCCGAGGCGGGTGTCGAGCTGGAAGTCGTCCACCAGCTTCTTGACCGCGACCAGCCCCTTGCCCATGCCGCGCTGGGATTTGTAGGTGCCGGCCCAGATCTCCTCGAGCTGGGCCGCCGAGATGCCCGGCCCCTCGTCCGAGGCGACGATCTGCAGGCCCAAGACGCCGCGGTCGTCCTTGAGCGAGCGCAGCTCGACGGTGCCCCTGCCGGCGTAGAAGACGATGTTGCGGGCGAGCTCGGAGACCGCGGTGGCGACCTTGACGGAGGCGAACTTGGAGAGGCCGATGCGCACCGCCTCGGACCACGCCTCGAGGCGCGCCGTGGCGATGTCCTTCTCCTGCTCGATGGGGAGCTTCTTCGGGGCCAGGACGGCGCCGGCCGTCCCCACCGCCACCGCGGCGCCGCCGGCCGCCGCCGCGGAGGCGGAGCCCGGGTTCAAGGCCTTGGCGCAGGAGGCGATCAATTGCGCGCTGTTGCTGCGGGCGAACAGGCGCACCGAGTTCTCGAGCTCCTGCATGATGGTGGCCCGGTCGCCCGGGGTGAGCTGGCTGACCGGAGTCGTGGCGAGGCCGCCCAGCCGGTTGAAGATGCTGCGCTGGGTGATCGACGAGATGGTCCCCGCGAGGATCGCCCCGATCTCCTTCTCGACCGTCTTCATTGCAGCAGCTCGAGCCTCTCCAGCGCCAGGTCGAGGTTGAGCGCGGTGTTGACCGAATCCAGCTCGACGCCCATCTCGATCAGCGTCATGGCCACCGCCGGCCGGATGCCGACGATGTAGCACTCGGCGCCCATGAAGCGGACCGACTTGCCGATATCGTTGAGGATGCGGGTGATGTAGCTGTCGATAACCTCCACGGCCGAGACGTCGAGGATGACGCCGCGGGCGTCGACGGTGCGCACGCGCTCCATCAGGGACGCCTGGAGGTCCAGGGCGAGCCGGTCGTGCAGCTCGGTCTGGATGCTCACCAGCAGGCAGTTGCGAATCTGGATGATGGGCAGCTCTTGCTCCACGGGCGCTCCAATCCACCCAGGACGAGGTCTGGGTGAAGCCGGCGATCTCCAGCCAGGCCCGGGGACCAAAGGACGGAAGAGGTTCACCCGTTCAGGTGAACGACTCCCGCGCTTCGCACGCGCGAGCGCCGGAGACGCGCCCCCTCGCCCCGCCGTGCCTGGCAATCGACGTCGGAAGTTGGAGGACTTTTTAGCATATTGTTACCGGAAAATCCACCTCAGCCGCGCCGCCGGGCCCTCACCTCCCCGGCCCTCCTCTCCCAGCCTCCCTCCCACCCCGCCGGGAGAGGAGGGAGACAGACTTTAAGATTTCATCCCTTTTCTTCGTCCCCTCTCTCCCGGACGGGTGGGTGGGAGGCTGGGAGAGAGGGGGTAGGGGGAGTGAGGGCCGGGTGGGGGGACCGGCGTTCAAGGTGCGGCCGGCGCGTAGACCGGCAGCTCCGCGAGGTCGGCCCCGCGGAGGGTCTCGAGGACGACCTGCTCGTCCTTCTCCTTGAGGCGCGCGGCGTCCCAGGGGATCAGGACCCGGGGGTGCTCCAGGCGGCCGGAGCCGCCTTCGCGGTCGTCGTCGCGCGGCACGGCGCCGGTGAAGCCGGCGGCGTGCTGGCGGGCGCCGGTGTTGTAGAAGGCCGTCCGCTCGGATTCGCCGACGGAAGGGTCCACGTCGGCCAGGGGGCGCGAGCCGGGCCGGTGCGGATCGGCGGGGTAGGCGCCGGCGGTGATCCGGCCCTCGCCGCTTGGGGGAAGGTGCTGCGCCAGGGTGGTCTGGTCCAGCTCGACCTCGAGGAAACGGGACCTGCCGTCCGGATCCTCCCACAAGCCGCGGACCTCGCCGACCTTCTGGCCGTCGGCGCCGACCACGGCCCAGCCGCGGACATCGGGACGGCTGGAGGCGGCGCGCAGGGAAGCCTGGCGGTTCGATGCGTCAGCCATGCGAAGCCCTCCGTTTCGGGCCCGCTGCGACGGTCCGCCTCAGGCGGCACGGGCCGGAGCGGGCGTTTCGTCCACGACGGCGGCGCCGGTCGCCTCGGCGTACTGGCGGAGGCGCGGCGGAGTGGTGTCGCGCAGCGTGTCCGCCGCCGCCGCTCCGGGGCCCTCGGTGCCGGTGTCGTCGCGGTCCATGAGCTGCGTCGCGCCCCAGATCACCAATGCGAGAAGGATGAGCCCGAGGATCCACGGCAGGATGCTGCGCTGCTTGCGTTCGATCTTGATCTCGGCCACGGTATTGCTCCCTCGCCTCCCCGGAGGCATACCGGCCCGAGCGCCGGGACGCGAGGCGACTGGGGGAGAGCGGGTCAGTCCGGCGTTCGGGCGCTGGTGAGCGGTCCTCGCCTCACGCGGGGAGGATGGACTGCAAAGACCGAGCCTACAGCCAGTACCCGCGCGCCAGCTTGCGGTACGCCTCCACCTGACGCCGTTGCCACGCTTCGTCCCGGCCCAGCTCCGCGGCCATCAGACCAGCCACGTCCGGGGCGATGGCGGCGCTGGCGCGGGCGTCGAGCAGCAGGGCGCGGGTGCGCCGGGCGAGGACGTCCTCCACGGTGCGGGCCATCTCGTGGCGCACCGCCCAGACGACCTCGCAGGCGCGGTAGGGAAGATTGAAGTGGAGAGGCTCGTCGAGGCCAGGGCGCTCGGCGGCGAGGCGCGCCAGGGCGGGAGCGTCCGCTCCGTACTCGGACCAGGCCGCATCGGGGCGGCCGTCCTCGATCCAGCCGTGAAGGTGGAGGTCAGCGGTGGCGGAAGGGCGCTCTTCGAGACCGGCGATGGCGGCGGCCCGGTCGACGGCGTCCTCGCCCATGCTGCGGTAGGTAGTCCATTTGCCGCCGGTGATCGTGACCAAGCCCGAGGCGGAGACGAGCAGGGTATGATCGCGGGAGAGGGCGGCGGTCTTTGCTCTGTCCCGGCCGCCGCGCACCAGCGGGCGCAGGCCGGCGAAGCAGGAGAGGACGTCCTCGGGCCGGGGGTCCTGGACGAGGTAGCGGGCGGCGTGCCGGAGGAGGAACTCGACCTCTTCGGGCAGGGGGCGCGGCTCCAGGGAGGGCTCCGCGACCGGAGTGTCGGTGGTGCCCACGATCACCCGGTCGAGCCAGGGGACGGCGAAGAGGACGCGGCCGTCGTCCGTGTGGGGGACGAGGATAGCGCTCTCGCCGGGCTGGAAGCGGCGGTCGAGCACCAGGTGAATCCCCTGGCTCGGCGCCAGGAGATCCGGGCTCGCGGCATCGTCGAGGCGGCGCAGGCCGTCGGCGAAGACGCCGGTCGCGTTGATCACCACGCGGGCGCGGACCTCGTGCTCGCCGCCGGTCTCCTCGTCTCGCACCATGGCGCCGCGCACCTGGGCTTCCTCTTTGATCAGGGCCGTGGCACGCGCGTAGTTCACGGCCACCCCGCCCAGGTCCACCAGGGTGCGGGCGAGCGTGAGGGCCAGGCGGGCGTCGTCGAACTGGGCGTCCTGATAGAGGATGCCGCCCCGCAGTCCCTTGGGCTCCAGCGTGGGGACGCGGTCGAGCGTCTCCTCGCGGGAGAGCGCGCGCGAGGGGCCCAGGCCGCCGCGGGCCAGCAGGTCGTAGAGCTTGAGCCCCATGCCGTAGAAGGGGCCCTCCCACCAGTCGTAGCGGGGCACCACGAAGGAGAGCTCGCGCACCAGGTGAGGCGCGTTGCGGAGCAGCAGCCCGCGCTCGCGCAGGGCCTCGAAGACCAGCGGCAGATGCCCCTGCTGGAGGTAGCGCACGCCGCCGTGGATCAGCTTGGTGCTGCGGCTGGAGCTCCCTTTGGCGAAGTCGCTCGCCTCGATGAGCGCCGTCCGGTAGCCGCGCGAGGCCGCCTCCACGGCGGCGCCGAGGCCGGTGGCGCCGCCGCCGACCACGAGGACGTCCCAGATCTCCCAGGGACCGGTGAGCCGGGCGAGCAGGGCATCGCGGTTCACGGGCCGGCTTCTTCCCAGCCTCTAGCGCGCTCGACGGCGCGGCTCCAGCGGGCGCGCAGCTCGGCGGCGCGGGCCGGCTCCAGCGCGGGCTCGAAGGTCCGCTCCATCTGCCAGCGGACGGCGATCTCGTCCGTGTCCTTCCAGACGCCAGTCGCCAGGCCGGCGAGGTAGGCGGCGCCGAGGGCCGTGGTCTCCTGCACCCGCGGGCGGACGACCGGCACGCCCGCGAGGTCGGCCTGGAGCTGCATCAGCAGGTCGTTGGCCGCGGCGCCGCCGTCCACCCGCAGCTCGGCGACGGGGAAGCCGGCGTCCGCCTCCATGGCGGAAAGGACGTCCGCCACCTGGAAGGCGATCCCCTCCAGGGCCGCGCGGGCGAGGTGGGCGGCGGTGGTGCCGCGGGTGATGCCGATCAGCGCGCCGCGGGCGTAGGGATCCCAATGGGGAGCGCCCAGGCCGGTGAAGGCCGGCACCAGCACGACGCCGCCCGCGTCGGAGACGCTGGCAGCCAGCCTCTCGACCTCGGCGGAGGAGCGGATGAGCCCCAGGCCGTCGCGCAGCCACTGCACCACGGCGCCGCCCACGAAGACGCTGCCTTCCAGGGCATAGGCGGTGCGCCGGCCGATCTGCCAGGCCGGGGTGGTGAGAAGCTGGTGGCGCGAGCGGATGGGCCGGTCGCCCGTGTTCATCAGCAGGAAGCAACCGGTGCCGTAGGTGCTCTTCACCATCCCGGGCGCGAGGCACGCCTGTCCGAAGAGCGCCGCCTGCTGGTCACCCGCAACGCCGGCGATGGGGACCGGGGCGCCGAGCAGACCGTGGACGGTCTCGCCATAGACCTCGCTCGAGGAGCGCACCTCCGGCAGGATCCCGCGAGGGATGTCGAGGGCGCGCAGCAGCTCCTCGCTCCAGTCGCCGGTCTCGAGATCGAAGAGCAGCGTCCGCGAGGCATTGGAGATGTCGGTCGCGTGGCGTCCCCCGGCCTTGCCGCCGGTCAGGTTCCAGATCAGCCAGGAGTCGATGGTGCCGAAGGCGAGCCGTTCCACTTCGTCGCGGGCGCCGGGGACGTTGTCGAGGATCCAGGCGAGCTTGGTGCCGGAGAAGTAGGGGTCGAGCACCAGGCCGGTCTGGTCGCGGAAGAGCGGCTCGAGCCCTTCGCCCTTCAGCCGCTCGCAGGCGTCCGCCGTGCGCCGGTCCTGCCAGACGATGGCGTTGGCGACCGGCAAGCCGGTCGTGCGGTCCCACACGACGGTGGTCTCCCGCTGGTTGGTGATGCCGAGGGCCGCGATGTCTGCGGCATTCGCCGCGGCGAGCCCGGCCCGCGCCAGCGCCTCGCGGGCCACCGCGAGCTGCGACTCCCAGATCTCGGCCGGGTTGTGCTCCACCCAGCCGGGGCGCGGGAAGATCTGCTGGATCTCGCGCTGGGCGACCGCCACCGCGGCGCCGGACTCGTCGAAGACGATGGCCCGGGAGCTGGTGGTTCCCTGGTCGAGAGCGAGAACGTGAGGCATGCGGGAAAGATAGCAGTACCATACTCTCTTCGACCTGGAGGAGGCGCCATGCGCGAGATCACGGTCCGGAGGCGGGTGGAGTTCGTGGACACCGACATGAGCGGCATCGTCCACTTCTCGCGTTTCCTCGTCTTCATGGAGAACGCCGAGCACGCCTTCTTGAAGGCGATCGGGACCGGCGTCCAGTGGCGGGACGAAGAGGGCCGGGAGATCGGCTGGCCGCGAGTCTCCGTCTCCTGCGACTACCTGTCGCCGGCCCGCTTCGGCGACGAGCTGGAGGTCCATCTCCGGGTGCAGCGCAAGGGGATCCGCTCGATGACCTACGGCTTCGAGGTCTCCTGCGGCGGCACGACGCTCGCCAAGGGAAGGACGACCTGCGCCTGCTGCGTCCTGGACGACCCGTCGGGGATCAAGGCGATCCCCATTCCGGCGTGGATCGCGGAGCGGATCGAGGAGGCGCGGACCTGACCGCCACCGTATACTAGAAGCATGAAGATCAAGGTCATCGTCCACGAGGCGGAGGAAGGCGGATACTGGGCGGAGGTTCCGGCCATTCCGGGCTGTGCCACTCAGGGGGAAACCTTCGAAGAGCTGCTCCAGAATCTCTATGAGGCGGTGGAAGCATGCCTTTCCGTTGATCTGGAGCCCGCTGAGGAGACTGGAAGAGTCGTCGAAATCGCCGTATGAAAGCGCTCACCGGCAGAGAGCTGTGCAGGCTGCTGGAGCGCCACGGCTGGTCCCTTCTGAGAGTCCATGGAAGCCATTACATCTACGGTAGATCGGGAAGCCGGGTGAGGCTCTCGGTGCCGGTCCACGGGAATCAAGTCCTGAAGATCGGTCTGCTCAAGCACCTTCTCAAGCAAGCGGGGATTCCTGAAGACGGAGCAGGATAGAGCACAAAGCGGGAGAGGTCGGCCCCTCTAGTCCCCCTCGATCATCCCCTCGAAGCGCGCCTTGTTGGTGGCCTTCATGTAGGCCTCGCGGGGGGTGATGCGCTTCTGCTCCACTAGGACCATCAGGGCGTCGTCCATCAGTTGCATGCCCTGGGCGCGGCCGCCCTGGATGATGGAGGTGATCATCGGCGTGTTGCCCTCGCGGATGACGTTGGGCAGGCCGGGGGTCTTGAGCAGGATCTCGTTGACGGCGCAGCGCCCGTGGCCGTCGGCGGTGCGCAGCAGGAGTTGCGAGACGATGCCGGCGATGGACTCGGACAGGGTGGTGCGCACCTGTGCCTGTTCCTCGGCGGGGAAGGCGTCGATCAGCCGGTCGATGGTGTTGGCCGCGCCGTTGGTGTGCAGGGTGCCGAAAACGAGGGAGCCCATCTCGGCGGCGGTGATGGCGAGCGAGATCGTCTCCAGGTCGCGCATCTCGCCCACCAGGACCACGTCGGCGTCCTGACGGATGGCGGCCCGCAGGGCGGCGCCGAAGCTCTCGGTGTCGGAGCCCACCTCGCGCTGGGAGAAGACGGAGAGCTTGTTCTGGTGGACGAACTCCACCGGGTCTTCGATGGTGACGATGTGCCTGGCGTAGGTGGTGTTGATGCGGTCGATGATCGCCGCGAGCGTCGTGGACTTGCCCGAGCCGGTGGGCCCGGTGACGAGCACCAGCCCCTGCTGGAGATGGGCGAGCCCCTCGATGGCCCTGGGCAGGTTCAGCTCCTCCAGCGGGACGATCTTCTCCGGGATGATGCGGAAGACGGCGCCGCAGCCGTTCTCCTGGCGCAGGAAGTTGGCGCGGAAACGGGCGACCCCTTCGAGGCCGTAGGCGAAGTCGAGGTCGCCGCAGCCCATGTAGTCCTCCCAGTCGTCCTCGCCGGCGATCTCGCGCAGCAGCGAGAGCAGCTCGTCGTGGGACAGCGCGGGCCATCCCGCTACGGGCTCGAGCGTGCCGTGGACGCGGATGCGCGGCTCGAGCCCGGCGGCGAGGTGGAGGTCGGACCCCTGGTGCTCCCTGAGGTAGTGGAAGAGCTGGTCGATGCGGGCCATGCCGTTTCCCCCGTCAGCTCGCGAAGCGCTGCGGCTCCTCGCAGTGGCGCAGGGCTTCCTCGCGGGTGATGATCCGGTTTTTGAGCAGCTCGGCGAGCGAAGCGTCGAGCAGGCACATGCCCTGCGAGCCGCCGGTCTGGAGCACGGAGCGGATCTGGAAGGTCTTGTTTTCGCGGATCAGGTTGCCCACGGCCTTGTTGGCCACCAGGATCTCGAGGGCGGGCACGCGGCCGTTGCCGTCCGCGCGGGCGATCAGGCGTTGGGAGACGACGGCCCGCAGCGACTCGGCGACCATGGTGCGGATCTGTTCCTGCTGGTTCGGCGGGAAGACGCCCAGGATGCGGTTGACCGTGCGGATGGCGTTGTTGGTGTGCAGGGTCGCGAGCACCAGGTGGCCGGTCTCGGCCGCCGTCAGCGCCAGCGAGATGGTCTCCAGGTCGCGCAGCTCGCCGATGGCGATGATGTCCGGGTCCTCGCGCAGGGCGGCCCGCAGGGCGCGCGCGAAAGAGCCGGTGTGGGGCCCCACCTGGCGTTGGTTGACGACGCACCCCTTGGAGGGGTGGATGTACTCGATGGGGTCCTCGATGGTGACGATGTGATCGTGCCGCTCCTCGTTGATGATGTTGAGCAGGGCGGCGAGGGTCGAGGACTTGCCGCACCCGGCCGGGCCGGTCAGAAGCACCATTCCTTGGTGGAAGTTGGCGAAGCGGGCGAGGGAGGTGGGCAGGCCGAGCTGCTCCAGGGTCGGCGGCGCAGGGGGGATCGCCCGGAAGACGGCGTCCATCCCGCGCTGCTGCCGGTAGGCGTTGCTGCGGAACCGGCCGACGCCCAGCAGGGTGTAGGCGAAGTCCACCTGCCCGCGCTCGCGCAGGGCGGCCGCCTGCTCGGAGGTGAGGATCTCCAGGACCAGGCGCTCGGCGTCCTGCGCGCTCAAGGGGGACGGGTCCAGCTCGGAGAGGCGGCCGTGGATGCGCAGCTTGACCGACGCGCCGCTGTGGATATGGAGGTCGCTCGCCCCGGCGCGCAGCGCGTGAGCGAGGAGACCGTCGAGGGTGCGCGAGCCATCGAGTCCCGGGGCGGACCGGGCGGCTGCCGGTGTCGGTGGCGCGGGCGCCGGAGCGACGGCCAGGGCCGGCATCGGCTGGGCTTCCACGAGGGCCGGCAGGGCCTGGGGAGCCGCCAGGGCCGGCATGGGCTGGGCGGCCAGCGCGGACGCGGCCTGGGGAGCCGGGACCGGTTGGGCCTGTGACTGCTGCCTGGCCACGTACTCCCGCTGGACGGCGAGGAGCTGCTCGAGCTGGCGCGGCGTCAGGTAGCCCTTCTCGACCAGGATCTCGCCGAGCTTGCGGGAGCTGGCCTCGTGCGCCTGGAACCGGGAGGCTTCCACGAGCTGCTCGCGCGTGACGAGCTTGTAGTGGAGGGCGATTCGCCCCAACAGGAGGTCGTCTGAGACCGGATTCATTGGTGGGGAGGGTAGTCAAGGCGCCGGGCGCGCGTCAATCTCCCTCCCTGCTCTCGGCTCCCGCTGTTAGAATCCGCGCGGCGACTGCAGTTTTCACGAACATTGCGGCGGACGCCGCCGAGGGATCGCGATGACGGATCAGGGGATACGCAGAAGCGTTGTCGAATCGGGGAGGGAGGCCGGCTGGGGGCTGATCGCCGGCCTGGCGCTGCTGGCTCTGGCGCTGGGTCTGGTGATCCTGCGGTCCGCTCCGCCACCGCCCAAACCGAAGGACGTCCCCTTGAGCGAGTTCTCCGCCGGCCGGGCGCGGGAGATCCTGCGCGATCTGGTGGGTGACGGCGCGCCGCACCCGATGGGCTCGCCAGCCAACGCGCGGGTGCGCGAACGGGTGCTCGCGCACCTGCGCGGGCTCGGCTACGCACCGGAGGTGCAGGAGGGCTTCGCCTGCAATCCGGGGGGCAATTGCGGGCGGGTGTGGAACGTGCTGGCACGCCTCGCGGGCCGCGAGCCGGGCAAGGCCGTCCTGCTGATGTCCCACTACGACTCGGTGCCGGCCGGGCCGGGCGCCAGCGACGATCTCGCCGGCGTCGCCGCGGTCCTGGAGGTCGCGCGGGTGCTGAAGGCCGGTCCGCCGCCGCGCCACCCGGTGATGCTGCTGATCGACGACGGCGAGGAGGGTGGGCTGCTGGGAGCCCGGGCTTTCGTGGCCCAGAGCCCGGCCATAGCCGAGGTGGGTGCGGTGGTGAACCTGGAAGCCCGGGGCACGGAGGGGCCGAGCCTGATGTTCGAAACCAGCGGTCCGGACGCCCTGCCGGTGGCCGCCTACGCCGCCCGGGCCGGCAAGCCGTTCGCCAGCTCCCTGTTCCCCACCATCTATCAGTTTCTGCCGAACGACACCGACCTGACGATGTTCCAGCCGCGCCGCGTGCCGGGTCTGAACTTCGCCTACATCGGCGATCCCACCCACTACCACACGTCGCTGGACACCTTCGAGAACGCTTCGCCCGCGAGCCTCCAGCATCACGGCGACAACGCCTTGGCGGCAGTGCGCGGCCTGGCCGAGGCGGACCTCGGGCGCGCCCCGCGGAGCAGCGCGGTGTTCTTCGACGTGCTCCACGCCACGGTGGTGCGTTGGCCCGCGGCGCTGTCGCCGCTGCTCGGGCTCCTGGCCCTGGTCCTGATGGTGGCTGCGGCGGTGCTCGCGCGGCGCCGCGGCGTCGCGGACTGGGGTTCCATCGGCCTCGGAGTGGTGGCGGGCCTGCCGGGGCTCGTGGTCACGCTGATTGCGGGGTTCGCTCTCCAGGCCCTGCTGGCCCCGGCCTTCCCGGCTCCCTGGTCGGCCCGGCCGTTGCCGGCGATCGTGGCCTTCTGGCTCCTCGCCCTGGCGGTGACGCTGGGGGTCGGGGCCCTGATCGGCCGCCGGGCTCCGCTGGCGGGGCTGTGGGCGGGCGGCTGGAGCCTCTGGGCCCTCCTCGGGCTGATCTCCGCGCTGGCCCTGCCGGGCATCAGCTACCTGTTCCTGGTGCCGGCCCTGGTGGCGGGCGTCTGCGGCTTGCTGCTGGGCGGCTCGCCCGCCGGCCGGTTGATCGCCGCGATCGTGCCCGCCTTCGTGGCAGGCCTGCTCTGGTTCGACATCCTGCGCTTCCTCTACCTGGGCCTGGGGTTCGCAGGACTCCTGTTCACGGCCGCGCTGCTGTGCCTGGTCTTCGGCACGCTGGTCCCCCTGCTGCCCGCCGCTGGACCGCTGGGGCGGCGCTGGATCCCCTGGGCTGCCGCGGCCGGCGCTGCGGTCGCGGCCGTCATCGCCATGACCAGTCCGCCGTTCTCGCCGTCTTCTCCCCGCAACGTGGTGGTGCAGCTCCACAAGGACGCGGAGACCGGAGGGACCCGCTGGGTGGTGCGCGGCGGCGGGCCCGTGCCGCCGCCGATGCGCAAGGTCGCCCGGTTCGCCGCGAAGCCGGAAGCCCCGTTCCCGTGGTCGCCGCCCCTCGCGCGGGCCTTCATCGCGCCGGCGCCCCCGCTGAACGCGCCGGCTCCGGAGCTGACCGTGCTGTCGGATGCCGTGACGGGCGGCAAGCGGCACCTTCGCCTGCGGCTGACCTCGCCGCGCAGAGCGCCGGTGGGGACGGTCTTCATCCCGAGAGCAGCTCAGCTGGAGTCGATCCGGATCGACGGTCAGGCCATCCCGACCGGCGGCCGGCGGGGTCCGGCTTTCGGTCCCCAGGCCTGGCAGGGTTTCTCGAACTCCACGCTGCCGCCCGGAGGCAGCGAGCTGGAGGTCGTGCTCGGCTCGGCGCAGCCTGCGGACTGGTACGTGCTCGATCGCTCCCACGGCCTGCCGCCTTCGGGTGAGGCGCTGCTGGCCGCGCGGCCGAAGATGGCGGTGCCCATCCAGGAGGGGGACAACACGCTGGTGAGCCGGAAGGTGAGGATCTAGCCCGCTTTGCCGACGTACCGGCTGACGCTGGAGTACGAGGGCACCCGCTACCACGGTTGGCAGGAGCAGAAGAACGCGCGCTCCGTGGCCGGTGAGCTACGCCGCGCCGTGGAGGAAGCCGGGGCAGCCGTCCGCGAACTGGGCGGCTCCGGGCGCACGGACGCCGGAGTCCACGCCCTGGCGCAGGTGGCGCACCTGCGGCTGGCGGAGGCGGTCGATCCCGAGCCCTTCCGCCGGGCGGTCAACGACGCCTTGCCGGCGGACATCCACGTCCTCTCCCTGGTTTCGGCTCCGGACCGGTTCCACTCCCGGCACGACGCGGTCTCGCGGTCATACCTGTACCAGGTCTCGCGGCGCCGCACGGCCCTGGCGAAGCGCTGGGTCTGGTGGGTGAAGCGCGGCCTGGATGCGGAACGGATGGCGCAAGCCGCCTCGCTGCTGGTGGGCAGGCACGACTTCCGCCTGTTCTGCGAGAGGCCCTCCGAGCAGCCGAGCACGCTGGTGGTGGTCGAGGGCGCTGAGGTGGCGACCGCTGGAGCGCTGATCCTGGTGCGTCTGTCGGCCTCCCATTTCCTATGGAAGATGGTTCGCCGTGTGGTCGGGGCGCTGGTGAAGGTGGGAGCCGGCGAGCTGGACCTCTCAAGCTACCAGGCGCTGCTCCGGGCGAGGGCACCGAAGTCAGAGAAGGGGCTGCCGGCGGAGTGGACGGCGCCGCCTTCGGGACTATTCCTGGAGAAGGTCCTCTATGCGGGCGATCCGCCGCTCGGGCCGCTCGCGCCGGTCACACGAGTGATGGAAGAATGATCCGATGAACCTGCTCTATACAGCCCACATCCCCGCCGGCGAGGGCCCCTTCCCGGCCATCATCGCCCTCCATGGGTGGGGGGCCAGCGCTCACGATCTGCTCGGGCTCGCTCCAATGCTGCACGGCGGGCGGGCCCTGATGCTCTGCCCGCAAGGCCCCGTCGCGGTGCCGTTCGGCGGTGGCCAGTACGGCTACGGCTGGTTCCCCATGCGGCCGGGGATGCCGCCGGACATCGAGGCGTTCCACCGCGGCGCCGAAGCCCTGAGACGCTTCGTCGACACGGCCCTCGGGCGCTATCCGATCGATCCTCGCAGGGTCGTCCTCGCCGGCTTCAGCCAGGGCGGCATGATGGGGTACGACCTCGCGTTGCGGGAGCCGTCGCGCTTCGCTGGCCTGGCCGCGCTCTCGACCTGGTTCCCGCCGCCGCTCGCCGAGGACCTGCCGAAGCTGCCGGAGCACGAGGGCTTTCCCGTACTCGTGATCCACGGCACGCGGGACGACCGCATCGAGGTGGAGCGCGCCCGCGAGTCGCGGGAAGCCCTGCGTCCTTATGGGGTCTCCATCACCTACCGCGAGTTCGACATGGGGCATGAGATCCGTCAGGACGCCCTGCGGGTAGTCCTGCAGTGGCTGGACGACAAGGCGCTGAAGCGGGCGGAAGCTGAGACCCCGCGGGTGTAGGGGCGCAGCCTGCCGCGCCCCTACGAAGATCTGTCTTCAGGTCAAGCCTAAGCCGTCACCTCGGCCACGGTAGGCTCGGCGGCCGGGAGTTCCTCGGTGCTGAACATCACCTTGCGGAGCCGGTCGAAGAAGGCGATCCAGAGGCTCCACATCTCCTCGGCGTTGGCCACGATCTGGTCGATCTCCTCGGTGGTGAAGTCGGGCTCGATGGCCTCGTTGACCTGCTCAACATGGTCGGGCTCCTGGAGGACGTGGATGTCCACCCAGGGCAGGTCCTTGGCGCCGGTGGCGCGGCGCACGGCGTTGCCGATGCCGGAGACCATGGCGAGGTCGGCGACTTCGGTGCCGTAGACGAAACCGAGGGCGCTCAGGCGCTCGCCCGAGGCTTCCTGGTAGCGCTGCACCAGGCGGCGGGTTTCCTCGAACGGCGGAGCCTCGGAGACGGTGGCCTCGTCGAAGCCGACATCCTTCATGGTGGCGACGTAGATCCGCTCGTG
Source organism: Thermoanaerobaculia bacterium (assembly GCA_036399915.1). Lineage (GTDB taxonomy): Bacteria > Acidobacteriota > Thermoanaerobaculia > Multivoradales > UBA5704 > DATARR01. Next base: position 10,164 of record DASWME010000364.1, on the reverse strand, counting down.
CGCCCGCGCGGGATCTCCCTCGCCGAGCTCCTGGTAGAGGATCTTGGAGACGGCCGTCTTCATCTCCAGCAGCGGCACCTGGTCGATGGTACGGGAGAGGAAATTGGGAAAGTAGTGGAGCGGGTGCCACCACTGACCAAGGAAGACCCCGACCTTCTCACGGGTCAGATTGAACGACTTCACCTCTTTGAAAAAGAGATGATGGATCAGCGCTTGGCGCAACGGGTTCTGCTCGAGCTTCTCGTTGATGCCGGTGCCCAGCATGAATTCTCCTTTCAAACTCTACTTTCGTGTCCAGAGGAAATGTCTTCGGTCCAACGTTTGCGTCTGCCCGTTGTCAAGGGAACGCAAGAAAGCCCGCGAGATCCTCGCCTCTGGTCTACAGAGTGCCCGGCGCTACTCCTGACGTGACAGTGAGGGGAGTAACAAAGTCGCGTCGTCGTTGTCTCGGTGAGCGGAAGACGGGGCACTTTATCTTGCGCCACGGGTTCGTGTGGCCGCGAGTTTGCTCCAGCCGGTAGTGCAGTTTGATTTCGTAAAGTCACCTGCCTCCGTTTGTAAAATAAATGATGCAATTCCGGGGAGCCGTGCAGGTCTTGAATGAAATGAGTCCATTCGGGCGTCCCGCCGTCGCGCGCCGCGAGGGGGTGGCGTGACCAAGTCTGCGGTGGGGTCCGAGATCCGGTTCGCGACACTGACCGGGATGCTGCGTGCCCGGGTGGCAGAGCGCCCGGAGCAGACGGCGTTCGTTTTCCTCGCGGACGGCGAGACGGAAGCCTGCCGGCTGACCTACGCGGACCTCGACCGCCGGGCCCGGGCGATGGCCGCCGCGCTGCGCGGGCTGGTGGACTCCGGAGAGCGGGCGCTGCTGCTCTACCCGTCGGGCCTCGAGTTCGTCGCCTCCTTTCTCGGTTGCCTGATCGCCGGAGTGGTGGCGGTGCCCGCCTATCCGCCGCGGCCGAACGACCGTTCCCAGTCTCGCCTGCGCGCGATGGCCCGCGACGCCGGGCCGCGCGCGGTGCTGACCACGTCTGCGATCCTCTCCGGCAGGGGCGAGCTGTGCGCCGCCGTCCCCGAGCTGGCGGCGGCGCGCTGGATTCCGACCGACCTCGTCAATGATTCTTCCCCTGAGCCCTGGACCTCGTTCCCCGAGCCCGACCCCGGCGCGCTCGCCTTTCTCCAGTACACCTCCGGCTCGACGGCGTCCCCCAAGGGGGTGATGGTCACCCACGCCAACCTGCTTCACAACGAGCGGATGATCGCTGCGGCGTTCGGCATGGACGAGGATTCGGTGGTGGTGGGCTGGCTGCCCCTCTACCACGATATGGGTCTGATCGGGAACGTGCTGCAGCCGCTCCACGCCGGGGCCCGGTGCGTGTTGATGTCTCCGATGGCCTTCCTGCAGCGGCCGATGCGCTGGCTGGAGGCGATCTCCCGCCACTACGCCACGACCAGCGGCGGCCCCAACTTCGCCTACGAGCTGTGTCTGCGCAAGGCGGGCCCGGAGGCGCTCGCGGGGCTCGACCTGTCGAGCTGGCGGGTGGCCTTCAACGGCGCCGAGCCGGTGCGGGCCGCGACGCTGGAGCGCTTCGCCGAGACCTTCGCGCCGTGCGGTTTCCGGCGCGAGGCGTTCTATCCCTGCTACGGGCTTGCGGAGGCGACGCTGTTCGTCACCGGCGGCGAGCGCGGCCAGCGGCCGAGGATCACCACGGCCGAGGCGGCGCAGCCCGTGGTGAGCTGCGGCCATGTCTGGATGGAGCAGAAGGTGGCGATCGCCGATCCCGAGACAGGGATGGAGCTGCCGCCCGGCGGCGTGGGAGAGATCTGGATTTCCGGCCCCAGCGTGGCCCGCGGCTACTGGCGGAACCCCGAGGCCACGGAGCGCGACTTCAAGGCATTCCTGCTCGCTCCGGACAGCTGCGGCGGGGGCCCCTTCCTGCGTACGGGCGACCTGGGGTTCGTGGCCAGCGGCGAGCTGTACGTCACCGGGCGTCTCAAGGATCTGATCATCCTGCGCGGGCGCAACCATTACCCGCAGGATCTGGAGCTGACGGCCGAGGACAGCCATCCAGACCTGCGGCCCGGCAACGCCGCGGCTTTCTCGATCGAGATCGCAGGTGAGGAGCGGCTGGTGATTGTTTTGGAGCTGGAGCGTCGTCGTCGGCAGGGCTTCGAGGAGGTGGCCGAGGCGGTGCGTCAGGCCGTGGCCGCGGAGCACGAGGTGCAGGTCCACGAAGTGGTGCTGATCCGCCCGGGCGGGCTGCCCAAGACCTCCAGTGGCAAGGTGCAGCGCAGCCTCTGCCGCCGACTGTATCTGGCGGAAGGGCTGCCGGTGGTGGCGCGCAACGCCCTGGCGCAGGCCGATCCCGCGCCGGAGGTCGCCCTCGCCCTGACGCGGGGTGGGCTCGCCGCGCTCGATCCGCGGGAGCGCGTGGGGATGCTTGCCGCCTGGCTGCGCGAGCGGACCGCCGCCATGCTGGGGGTGCCCGCGTCCGCGGTGTCGCCGGCCCAGCCGCTGACCGGCCTGGGCCTCGATTCGCTGACTGCGGTGGAGCTGAAGGGGAGCGTCGAAGCGGAGCTGGGCGTCGCCATGCCGCTGTCCGACCTCCTTCAGGGGATCGGAATCGACAGGCTGACCGATCTCCTCCTGGCCGGCCTGGGAGCCGCTCCAACGGCGGACGTGCCGCCGCCGCGTGCCCTCTCCCTGGCAGGGGACCAGCCCCTCTCGCCCGGGCAAAGGGCGCTCTGGTTCCTGGAGCGGCTGGCGCCGCAGGCGGGAGCCTACAACGTCGTCGTGGCGGCGCGTGCGAGAGAAGGTTTGGACGCGGACGCCCTGCGTCGGACCTTGGCGGCGCTGGCGTCCCGGCACGAGGCGCTGCGCACTGTGATTTGGGCCGCGGATGGCGAGCCCGTGCAGCGGGCAGTGACGGGCTTGGAGCCCGACATGGCCGTGGAGGACGCGCGGGCCTGGAGCGAGGAGGAACTGCGCGAGCGGCTGGAGGCCGAGGCGTGGCGGCCGTTCGACCTCGCGGCGGGGCCGCCGCTGCGGGTGCGGATCTACGAGCGCACACGGGGTGAGCGGGTGTTGCTCTTCGCCGTCCATCACTTGGTCTCCGACTTCTGGTCGCTGGCCCTGATGACTCGGGAGCTGGGGGTCCTGTACCTCCGGGGAGACCTCGCGCCGCCGGCCTTGCAGTACGCCGACTTCGTGCGCTGGCAACGGGAGATGCTGGCTGGCCGGGAGGAGCGGCTGTGGGCTTACTGGCGCGGGGCGTTGGCCGGAGTGCGTGACCTCGACCTGCCGGTGGACCGGCCGCGTCCGCCGGTTCAGACGTACCGCGGCGGCTCGCGGACCCTGCGCCTGCCGGCCGACTTGGCGGACGTCGCGCGGTCGCTCGCGGCGTCCCGCGGGGCCACCCTCCACATGGCGCTGCTCGCCGCCTTTCAGGCTCAACTCGGACGCATGGCGGGGCAGGAAGACTTCGCCGTGGGCTCGCCCACCGCGGGGCGCAGCGTTCCCGAGCTGTCCGGCACGGTGGGTTACTTCGTGAACCCCGTGGCGCTGCGGGCCGATCTCGCAGGCGATCCCACGTTCGAGGGCTTCCTCGGCCGGGTGCGCCGGACCGCGCTGGCGGGTCTGGAGCATGCGGACCTCCCGTTCTCCGTGGTGGCCGAGCGGCTGCGGCCCGTCCGCGATCCCGCGCGGCCGCCGGTCTTCCAGGCCATGTTCGTGCTGCAGCGCGGGAGGCCGCAGGACGATCCCGGGTTCGCTGCCTTCGCCCTCGGCGAGGAGGGGGGGCGTATCCGCTTGGGTGGGCTCGAGCTGGAGTCGGTGCGGCTCGCCGAGCGCCGGGCCCAGTTCGATCTGATCCTGCGAGCGGCCGAACTGCCGGAGGGCGGGCTCCTCGCCTCCCTGGAGTACAACGCGGACCTCTTCGACGCGGCCACGGCCGAGCGCGCGCTGACGCGGTTTCGTACGCTGCTCGAATCCGCCCTGGCGGAGCCCGGGACTCGCATCGCCGAGCTTCCCTGGATGGACGAGGCGGAGCGCCGGCAGATGCTCGGCTGGAGCGCCGGTCCGGCCGCTGCGCCGCCGGACCGGCCGCTTCACGAGCTGGTCTTCGAGTGGGCGGAGCGGACGCCCGAGGCGCCGGCCGTTGTCGCCGGGGAGGAGACGCTCACCTACGGCGCGCTGGCCGCGCAGGCCCGCCGACTGGCCGGTGCGTTGCGCGCGCTGGACGTGGGGCCGGAGACCGTGGTGGGTCTCCACGCCGAGCGCGCGCCGGAGCTGGTGGCGGCCGTCCTCGGCGTGCTCGCAGCGGGGGGCGCCTGGCTTCCCCTCGACCCCGCGCTGCCGGCGGAGCGGCTGGCGGCCATGATCGAGGACGCGGCGGCCCCGATGGTCCTGGCGACGCGCCGGCTCCTTGCCGGGCTGCCCGCCACCGGGGCGCGGATCGTCGCCCTGGAGGATGCGCTGGGAGCGCCTGCGGCCCGGGACCTTCCGCGGGTGGATGGCCACAACCTGACCTACGTGATCTTCACCTCAGGCTCGACCGGGCGGCCCAAGGGGGTCGCGGTGCCCCACCGGGCCGTGGTGAATCGCCTGCTGCGCGCGGTGGAAGCCTTTGCGATCGGTCCGGCGGACGCCATGCTCCAGCGGGCGCCCGTGGGCTTCGACGTCTCCGTGTGGGAGACCTTCGGACCCCTGGTGGCGGGAGCGAGCGTCGTGCTGCCGCGCGCCGGAGGGCCGCGCGATCCCGCTTACCTTGCGGGTCTGATCGCGGAGCGGCGGATCACTCTCGCCAACTTCACGCCGTCGGCCCTCGACGTCTTTCTCGACCAGCCGGGGCTCGCGGCGCGGACCGCCTCGCTGCGGCACGTCTTCGTGGGCGCCGAGGCCCTGACCCGGGATTTGGCGGAGCGCTTCGCGGCGGGGATCGGTGTGTTACTGACCAACATGTACGGTCCCACGGAGGCGGCCGTCGACGTCGTCTGGCACCGCTGCCGCCCGGGCGAGGAAGGGCCGTCGGTACCCATCGGCCGGCCCATCCCGGGGGGCGCCGCCTTCGTGCTCGACCCCTTGCTCGCTCCCGTGCCGGCCGGCGTGCCAGGGGGTCTGTGGCTGGGCGGGATCGCCCTGGCGCGGGGCTACGCGGGGCGGCCGGACCTGACGGCCGACGCCTTCCAGCCCAGCCCGTTCGGGGACGGCGAGCGGCTCTATCGCACCGGGGACCTCGCCCGCTGGCGCCTGGACGGGAGCCTGGAGTTCCTCGGCCGGTTGGACCAGCAGGTCAAGATCCGCGGCGTTCGCGTCGAGCCGGGTGAGGTCGAGGCCGCCCTGCGCTGTCAGCCCGGTGTGCGCGAGGCCGCGGTCGTGCCGGTGGACGGACCCGGCGGCACGCGCCTAGCCGCCTTCGTGGTGATCCCGGAGTCGATGCCGGATCTCAGCTCCGCCCTACGGGAGATTCTGCCGGAGGCGATGATTCCGTCGGCGTTCGTCGCCTTGACCGAGCTGCCGCGCACGCCGAGCGGCAAGGTCGACCGGCAGGCTTTGACGGCAATGGCACCCGCCGCCGCTTCAGCCAGGGGCTTCGCGGCCCCGCGCACACAGGCCGAGGAGCTGCTGGTCGGGATCTGGGCCGAGTTGCTGGGAATCGAACGGGTGGGCGTCTACGACGACTTCTTCGAGCTGGGAGGGCACTCGTTGATGGCTACCCGGCTCGTCGCCCGCATCTCGCGCATCTTCGGCGTGGAGCTGCCGGTGGGCGAGGTCTTCACGCATCCCACGGTGGCGGGGCTGGCCGTCCGGCTCGCCGCGGCCTCGGCCCTGCCGACCGCGCCGCCGGTCCGGCCGGTGCCGCGCCGGCCCGGCGAGGTCCTGCCGGCGTCCTACGCCCAGCGCCGCCTCTGGTTCCTCGACCGGCTGGAGCCGGGAAGTCCGGCCTACAACCTCCCAGGCCGGCTGCGCCTGACCGGCGCCCCGAACCTGCGGGCGTTGGCAGCGGGCCTGGTCGAGATCGCGCGCCGGCACGAGGCGCTGCGGACGGTGTTCCGGCTGGAAGCGGGCGAGCCGGTGCAGGCGACCGGCGCGGCGAAGCCGGAGCTGCCGCTGGTGGACCTGGGGTCGCTCCCGGCCGGTATGGCGTCCTTTGAGAGGGAGCGGCTGGCCCGCGAAGAGGCGGCGCGGCCGTTCGACCTCGGACGGGGGCCGCTCCATCGCGCCGCAATTGTGCGGTTGGGGCCGAAGGAGCACGAGCTGCTCCTCACGCTGCACCACATCGTGGCGGACGGCTGGTCGTTAGGGGTCTTCTTCTCCGAGCTGGCCGTCCTCTACGAAGCGTTCGCGGCCGGCCGGCCATCGCCCCTGCCGGCGCTGCCCGTGCAGTACGCCGACTATGCCGTCTGGCAGCGCGAGTGGCTCCAGGGCGAGATCCTGGAAACTCAGCTCGCCTGGTGGCGGGAGCGGCTCGTCGGCGCGCCGGCCCTGGAGCTGCCTGCAGACCGGCTTCGCCCGGCCGCGCGCTCGGGCCGGGGAGGCGTTCGCGCAACGGCGCTGCCTGCCGGCCTTCCGGCCGAGGTCGGCCGGCTCGCCCGGCGGGAGTCCTCGACGCCGTTCATGGTCCTCCTGGCCGCCTTCCAGGCGCAGCTCGCCCGCTACACCGAGACCGAGTCGGTGCCGGTCGGCTCGCCGGTCGCCAACCGCGGCCGCATCGAGACCGAGGGGCTGATCGGCTTCTTCGCCAACATGCTGGCGCTGCGCACGCCGGTGGGGGACGACCCCTCCTTCCGCGCGTTGCTGACGCGGGTACGGGAGGTCTGTCTGGGGGCCTACGCGCACCAGGACCTGCCGTTCGAGCGGCTGGTGGAGGAGCTGCGCCCCGAGCGACAACTGGCGCGCAACCCGCTGTTCCAGGCCGTCTTCCTGGTGGAGGAGCCGCTGCCGGCGCGCTCCCTGGGTGGACTGGCGGTCGAGGTCCGGCGCATGCAGACGGGGACGGCCAAGTTCGACCTCACTCTGGGAATCGAGCCCGGGCCGGACGCCTGGACCGCGGCGCTGGAGTACGACGCGGACCTTTTCGATCCCGCCACGGCGGACCGCCTGCTCGGCCACTGGCGCTCGCTGCTCGCGGGAATCGCGACCGATCCTGACGCCCGCGTCTCGGAGCTGCCGCTCCTCAGCGCGGCCGAGGCGGAGCAGCTCCTGGCGTGGAGCGGCGGCGCTGCTGAGTACCCGCGGGAAGCCACGATTCACGGCCTGTTCGGGGAACAGGCCCGGCAAGCGCCGGACGCGGTAGCCCTGGAGGTCGGGGACGAGCGGATCTCCTACGGCGAGTTGGAGGCGCGGGCGGACCGCTTGGCGCGCCGCCTGCTCCGCCTCGGCGCCGGCCTGGAGACGAGGGTCGGCCTGTGCACCGAGCGCTCCGCAGCGTTCGTGGTAGGCCTGCTGGGCATCCTCAAGGCGGGCGGCGCCTTCGTGCCCCTCGATCCCTCCTATCCCGCGGAGCGCCTCGCCTTCATGGCAGAGGATTCCGGGCTCGCCCTGCTGGTGGTCCAGGAGGGGCTCGCGGGCTCGCCTGCGCTGCCGCAGGACCTCGAGACCGTGCTCCTGCGGAACGACGGCGAGCCGTTGGGGGAGGAGCCCGGGGCCGGAGCGCCACTGTCTCCTCCAGCCGGGCCTGGGAACTTGGCTTATGTGATGTACACCTCCGGCTCGACGGGCCGGCCCAAGGGGGTCGAGGTGCCCCATCGCGGCGCGGTGCGGCTGGTGCGGGGCGCGGATTACGCCCGGTTCGGTCCGGACGAGGTCTTCCTGCTGCTTGCGCCCATCTCCTTCGACTCGGTGATCTTTGAGGTCTGCGGCGCCCTCTTGAACGACGCCCGGCTGATCGTCTTCCCCGCGCGAGTGCCGTCGCTCGACCTGCTGGCGGAGACGATCGCCCGGCATCGGGTCACCACGCTCTGGCTCACGGCGGGCCTGTTCCATCCCATGGTCGAGAGCCGGCCGGAGGCGCTGCGGGGGCTCACCCAGCTCCTCGCGGGCGGCGACGTGCTCTCGGCGCCCCACGTCCGACGGGCCTTGGCGGCGCTCCCCGGCTGCGCGGTGATCGACGGCTACGGCCCTACCGAGAACGCCACCTTCACCACCTGCCACGCGATGCGGCACCCGTCCGCGGTGGGAGAGGCGGTGCCGATCGGACGCCCCATCGCCAATACCACGGTCCACCTGCTGGACCGCGGCCTGCGGCCGGTGCCGATGGGAGTTCCCGGCGAGCTGTATACGGGCGGCGACGGACTGGCCCGGGGCTACCGCGGCCGGCCGGACCTGACCGCCGAGCGCTTCGTGCCCAACCCCTTCCCGCTCTCACCGCAGAGAGGTGAGCGGCTGTACTGCACGGGCGACCTCGCCCGCTGGCGGCCGGACGGCGCGATCGATTTCCTGGGCCGGCGCGACCAGCAGGTGAAGGTCCGCGGCTTTCGCGTCGAGTTGGGGGAGATCGAGGCGGCCTTCCTCCAGCACCCGGGGATCGCGGACGCGGCGGTGGTGGTCCGTCAGGAGACGGGCGGCAAGGTGCTGGCGGCCTACGGGGTGCCGCGGGAGGGAGAAGCCCTTCCGGTGGACCTGCGGGACCACCTGCGGGCGACGTTGCCGGAGTACATGATCCCCACCTATCTGGTAGCCCTCCCCGAGCTGCCGCTCAACCCCAGCGGCAAGGTGGACCGCCGGACGCTGGCCGAGAGGAGTCCGCTGCCGGAGGGTGCCGGGAACGGAGAGCCTGTGGCTCCCAGCACACCCGTAGAGGAGCGGCTGGCAGAGATCTGGCGCGAGGTGCTCGGCCGCGAGCGGATCGGCATCCACGACGACTTCTTCGAGCTGGGTGGCCACTCGCTGCTGGCCATCCGAGCCCTTGCGCTGATCAGCCAGGAGCTGGGGATCAATGTCCCCCTGAGCGACCTCTTCGAGTCGCCGACCGTGGCCGCCCTGGCGGAGCGGCTGGGGAGCGCTCCGGCCACCGTGGACGTGGATCTCTCGACCGAGGGACCACCGCCGCTCTCCTTCGCCCAATGGCGGCTCTGGTTCCTCGATCTCCTCGAGCCGGGGAGCCCGGAGTACAACGTGCCGGTCGCGATCCGTCTGATCGGGAACCTCGATGTCGAAGCGCTGGCGCGGGCGCTGGCCGAGATCGTCCGCCGCCACGAGCCGCTGCGGACCCTGTACGCCCAGGGAGAGGACGGCGAGCCCTCCCAGGTGATCCTGCCGCCCGTCCCGCCGGAGGGGCTGCCGCTGGAACGGATCGACCTCGCGGCCCTCCCCGGGCTGGAGCGGGAGCGGGCGCTGCGGGAAGCCCTCCGCAACGGGGCGGTAAGGCCGTTCGATCTCGCGCGCGGGCCGGTCGCACGCTTCGCCCTCTTCGAGCTCGGGGACCGCGAGCAGGTGCTCCTGGTGGCATTCCACCACATTGCCACGGACGGCTGGTCCATGGAGGTCTTCTTCCGGGAGCTGGCGGTGCTCTACGGCGACTTCGCCGCCGGCCGGCGGCCATCCCTGCCCGAGCCGGCCCTGCGTTACGCCGACTGGGCCCTGTGGCAGCGGCGGGCACTGACAGGCGAGGTCCTCCGCGGCTCCCTCGATTTCTGGCGGCGCCGGCTGGCGGGCGTGCCGCCCCTGGAGCTGCCCATCGACCAGCCGAGGCCAGCGCGGCGCGGCTTCACCGGAGCGGCCCGGCGGTTCGCTGTCCCGCCGGGGACGGCCGAGGCGCTGCGCTCCTTAGGGCGGGCCGAGAGAGCGACGCCGTTCATGGTACTGCTCGCCGGCTTCGCGGCGCTGCTCGGCCGTGCGAGCGGCCAGGACGACTTCGCCGTAGGCGTGCCGGTATCCGGACGCGACCGGCGGGGCACGGAAGGGCTGATCGGCCTTTTCGTCAATACCCTGGCCCTGCGGCTCGATCTTGCGGGCGGCCTCTCCTTCCGCGAGCTGGTCCGCCGCGTCCGCGACGAGGCGGTGGCAGCCCGGGAGCACCAGGAGGTGCCCTTCGAGCTCCTCATCGATGAGCTGCAGCCGGAGCGGACCGGCGACCGCACGCCTCTGTTCCAGGCCCTCTTCTCATTCCTGAGCGACGCGGGGACCGGTCCGGTGCGGCTGCCCGGTCTGACGCTGAGCCTGGA
>DASWME010000363.1:0-15046 GCA_036399915.1 Thermoanaerobaculia bacterium | reverse complement strand
CCGACCAAGGTGTACTCCACCCGCCCCTGATCGTGCAGCCAGACGTGCTCGGGGCCGATGGCCGGGTAGTCGAGGCCGGCCGAGACGGAGTGGGTGGTGGCGATCTGCCCCTCCCCGTCCTGCAGGACGAAGGTGCGGGTGCCATGGAGCACGCCGAGCGAGCCCCCCGAGAAGCGGGCCGCATGCTCGCCCGGCCCCAGGCCCCGGCCGCCGGCCTCGACGCCGATCAGGCGCACTCTGGGATCTTGGAGGAAGGCGGTGAAGAGGCCGATGGAGTTGCTGCCGCCGCCCACGCAGGCCACCGCCAGGTCCGGCGCCTCGTTGCCCGTCTGACGCTTGAGCTGAATGCGCGCCTCATCGCCGATCACGCGGTGGAAGTCGCGCACCATGCGGGGGAAGGGGTCCGGCCCGAGCACCGAGCCCAGCACGTAGTGGGTGGTGCGGACGTTGGTGACCCAGTCGCGCATCGCCTCGTTGATGGCGTCCTTCAGGGTGCGGCTGCCGGCGTCCACCGGCACGACCTCGGCGCCCAGGAGGTGCATGCGGTCCACGTTGAGCCGCTGGCGGCGCATGTCCTCGCTGCCCATGTAGACCGTGCAGGAGAGGCCCAGAGCGGCGGCGGCGGTGGCGGTGGCGACCCCGTGCTGGCCGGCACCGGTCTCGGCGATCACCCGCTCCTTCTCCATCATGCGGGTGAGCAGGCACTGGCCAATGGCGTTGTTGATCTTGTGCGCGCCGGTGTGGAGCAGGTCCTCGCGCTTGAGGAAGATGCGCGCGCCGCCCAGCTCCTCGGAGAGCCGTTCGGCGAAGTAGAGCGGCGTCGGGCGGCCGGCGAAGTCGTTCAGCAGGGCCGTCAGCTCGCGGCGGAACGCCCGGGAGCGGCTCGCCTTGTCATAGGCGCGGGTCAGCTCGGCCAGGGGTGCCATGAGCGTCTCAGGCACGAAACGGCCGCCGTAGCGGCCAAAGTAACCCTCCGCGTCAGGGAGGGGTCTGGGTCTCGCCATGCCTCACCTCCTCAAAGAGCCGCCGCAGCAGCTCGAGGTCCTTGATCCCGGGGGAAGACTCCACTCGCGAGCAGACGTCGATCGCCCACGGCCGGACGCTCGCGACCGCCCGGCGGGCATTGTCCGGCCCGATGCCTCCCGCCAGGAACAGCCGTTCCGCAACTCCCGCGCCATCGGCGATGGAGCCATAGTCCCAGACCGCGCCCGTGCCCCCGTAGAGAGAGCCGTGGGGCGCGTCGATCAGGATGCCCCAGAGCGCGCCGTAGGCCGCGATCTCCCCGCGGCCGGGGAGCGCGCCGGTGCGGAACGCCTTGATGGCCTGCCCGGCGAAGGGGGCCAGCGCCTCAGGACCCTCGTCGCCGCTGAACTGCACGAGGTCGAGCCCGACGCGGCCGGCGATCTCCTCGACCTCGGCGGCGGCCGCGTTGACGAATACGCCCACCAGCGGCACCCGGCCGCCCACCGCGCCGGCGATCTCCCGCGCCCGCGCGACCTCGACGAACCTCGGGCTTCCGGCATAGAAGTTCAACCCCAGGTAATCCGCGCCCAATTCCACAGCAGCGGCCGCGTTGGCCGGGTCGGTGACGCCGCAGACCTTGACCTTGACGCCCACCTCAGACCTCCGGTCCGATCAGCAATTCCCGCAGCCTGGCCGCGGGGTCGGGGGCGAGCAGCAGCGACTCGCCGATCAGGAAGGCGTCGAAGCCGCTCTCGCGCAGCAGCGCCACGTCGAGCCCGTCGCGGATGCCGCTCTCGGCCACCTTGAGCGCCTCCTCCGGCAGGACGGCCAGCAGGGAGAGCGAGCTCTGGAGGTCCACCTCGAACGTGCGCAGGTTCCGGTTGTTGACACCCACCATCTCCCAGGGCTCGCCGCCAAGCCTGGCCACGTCGTCCGCGTCGTGGGTCTCGACGAGCGGCACGAGCCCCAGGCCGCGGGCGAGCCGGGCGTAGCGCGCCATCTCTCCGGCCTCGTAGAGCGCGGCGATCAGCAGGATCGCGTCCGCGCCGGCCTCGCGCGCCCAGAGGAGCTGGACGGGATCGACGATGAAGTCCTTGGCGATGGCCGGCAGCCCGGACGCCTCCCGACAGGCGGCGAGCAGGTCGTAGCCGCCGTGGAAGAAGTCGGGCTCGACCACCACCGACAGGGCCGCCGCGCCGTTCTCGGCGTAGAGGCGGGCCTGGGCAACCGGATCCACCCTGCCGTGGAGCGAGCCGAGCCGGGGAGAGCCCATCTTGACCTCGGCGATGATCGCGGGCTCCCGCCGACGCGCCCGCAGCGCTGCGAGGAAGGCGTTGTCCGTCGGCGTGAGCGGCGCCCCCTCGGCGAGGTCTGCCGCGCCGGCACTGCCCGCCTCGCCGATCCGCTGCCGCCGTTGCTCGGTGATGCGCAGGAGGATGTCCGGCACGCTCATCCCGGGAAGCTCCTCAACTCTTCCAGTTTCTGCGCCGCCGCCCCCAAGGCCAGGGCATCGCTGGCGAGCTCGAGCCCCTCCTCCAGCGTGGCGGCGAGGCCGGAGACGTAGATCGCCGCGGCGGCGTTCAGGGCGGTCACGTCGCAGAGGGGGCCTTCCTCCCCATCGAAGATGCGGCGCATGGCGGCGGCGTTCTCCTCCGGAGTTCCCCCCGCGAGCTCCTCCAGGCGGGCGCGGCGCAGTCGGAAGCGCTCCGGCTCCAGCTCAAAGGTCCGCACCTCGCCGTCCCGCACCTCGGCGACGCGGGTGCGCCCCGTGGTGGTGATCTCGTCCAAGCCGTCGCCGTGGACCACCAGGGCGTGCTCAGCCCCGAGGTCGCGCAGCACGTGGCCAATGGGCTCGACGAGGCTCTCGGTGTAGACGCCCATCACTTGGCGTCGGGCGCCCGCCGGGTTGGTCAAGGGGCCCAGGACGTTGAAGATGGTGCGCAGGCCCAGCTCGCGCCGCACCGGCATGACCTCCCGCATGGCGGGGTGGAGCAGCGGCGCGAACAGGAAGGTGATGCCCACGGCGTCGAGCGTGCGGCCGGCCGTCTCGGGGCTGATCTCGATCTTGACGCCCAGGGCGGCCAGCACGTCGGCGCTGCCGGAGCGGCTCGAGACCGAGCGGTTGCCGTGCTTGGCGACGGGCACGCCCACCGCTGCCGCCACCAGGGCCGCGGCCGTGGAGATGTTGAACGTGCCGCGGCCGTCGCCCCCCGTGCCGCAGGTGTCCACCAGACCCTGCCGCTGGTGGGGGATCGGGATGGCCCGGCGGCGCATGGCCGCGGCGGCGCCGGAGATCTCCGCGGCCGCCTCCCCCTTCATGCGCAGGGCGACCAGCAGCGCGGCCTTGAGGGGCTCGGTCACCAGGCCGTCCATGAGCTGGCCAAAGAGCTCCTCGGTCTCCTCGCGGGTGAGGCTCTCGCCGGCGGTGAGGCGCGCCAGCGCCGAACGCGCGTCAAGCTCGGGCATCGGCTCCCCCGTTGCGCGCCTGGCGGCAGAGGTCGAGGAAGTTCGAGAGCAGGTGCGGACCGGCGCCGGTCAGCACCGACTCGGGGTGGAACTGCACCCCGTGATAGGGCAGCTCGCGGTGGCGCAGCCCCATCAGCGTGCCATCGTCCGCCCAGGCCAGGGGCTCCAGCTCCTGGGGCAGAGTGTCTTCCTTCACCTCCAGGCTGTGATAGCGGGTGGCCTCGAACGGGTTCGGCAGGCCGGCGAAGACCCCCTGGTCGACATGGCGCACCGGTGAGGTCTTGCCGTGCATGAGCCTGGGGGCCCGGTCCACCGTGGCCCCGAACGCCACCCCCAGGGCTTGATGGCCGAGGCAGACCCCGAGCAGGGGGACCGGGGCACGCCGGCGGATCAGGTCGAGGCAGACCCCGGCGCCCTCGGGCCGGCCGGGGCCGGGCGAGAGCACGACTCCTGAGGGCCTGCGGGCCAGCATCGCCTCGGCGCTAGAGGCATCGTTGCGGAGCACCTCCACCTCCGCCCCGGCCGCCGTCAGCATCTGAACGAGGTTGTAGGTGAAGGAGTCGTAGTTGTCCACCATCAGGATCACGATCGTCTCTCCAGTTCCTCGGCGAGCGCCACCGCGGTGAGCAGCGCCGCCGCCTTGTTCTTGGTCTCCGCCTCCTCGGCCGCGGGATTGGAGTCGGCCACGATGCCGGCCCCGGCAGTGACGGAGGTCTCACCTTCGCGCACCACCAGGGTGCGGATGGCAATGCAGGTGTCGAGGTCGCCGGAGAAGGAGAGGTAGCCGACGGCGCCCGCGTACGGCCCCCGGGCCTCGGGCTCGAGGTCATCGATGATCTCCATGGCCCGGATCTTGGGCGCGCCCGAGACGGTGCCGGCCGGGAAGCACGAGAGCAGGGCGTCGAGCGCGTCCTTGCCCGTGGCCAGCTCGGCCTCGACGCTCGAGACCAGGTGCATGACGTGGCTGTAGTTCTCGATCTCCATGAAGGTCGGCACCCGCACGCTGCCGGGCGCCGCCACCCGGCCCAAGTCGTTGCGCCCGAGGTCGACCAGCATGACGTGCTCGGCGCGCTCCTTGGGATCGGCCAGCAGGTCCTCGGCCAGGCGCCGGTCGCCCTCGGCGTCCATGCCGCGGGGCCGGGTGCCGGCGATCGGACGGGTCTCGATGCGCCGGCCCTGCTTGCGGACGAGCATCTCGGGCGAGGCGCCCACGAGCGAGACGTCCGGGGTCTCGAGGAGGACCATGTACGGGCTCGGGTTGACCATGCGCACGGCGCGGTAGAGCGCCAGGGGATCGATGCGCCGGGGCACGCGCCAGCGCCGGGCGAGCACCACCTGGAAGATGTCGCCGGCGGCGATGTGATCCTTGGCCTTGAGGACGGCGCGGCGGAAGCTCGGGCTGTCGAGGCTCGGCAGGTCGGTGGCGGCCGGCCCGGGAGGCTGCCCCGGCATGGCGACGCCGCCACCGCCCGCCTCCTCGGTGAGCAGCTTCGAGAGACGGGCCAGCTCCTTCTCGGCGGCCACCACGTCCACCTCGCCGTCGATCTCGTTCGCCACCGCGAGCACCCGCTGGTAGGCATGATCGAAAACGACCAGCGTATCGAAGCGGGCGAGCAGGGCGATGGGAAGATCGAAGGGATCGGGCGGGCGGTGCGGCAGCCGCTCGACGAGCCGGATCAGGTCGTAGCCGAAGTAGCCGACGAAGCCGCCGGTGAAGGGGATGGGGCCGGGCTCGCTGGCGATCGAGCTCAGCGCCTCGTGGAGGGCGTCGAGCGGGCCGCCGGGCAGCGGCTCGCGGCGCCCCCGGCGCTCGACCTCGAGGCGGTCCGGGTAGAGCCGGTAGACCTCCCGGGGCGCCGCTCCCAGGAAGCTGAAGCGCGAGACCCGCTCGCCGCCGCTCACGCTCTCGAAGAGAAAGCGGTGCGGCGAGATCCCGGCCAGGCGACGGTAGACCGCGAGCGGAGTCAGGCTGTCGGCCAGGAACTCGCGGGTATGCGGGATCGCACGGCGCGGTCGGCGCGAATCGGCGTTCGACGGCATCAGGAAATCCCCCCTCCAGGAATGGATGGCAACAGATGATTCGCGCTTCGCATCAGGAGTGCTCCGAGCGGGCGGAACCGTGGCGCCCGAGAAGCTCGTCCCTGACCTCCCCTGGATCGACGCCGCTCGCCTGCAGCAGGACGAGGAGATGGTAGAGCAGGTCCGCGGCCTCTCCCACCAGCGCCTGCCGGCGCCCGCCGTCCTCCGCCCGGCCCTGGGCGGACAGCGCCACCGCCGCGATGGCGGTCTCGACCCCCTCCTCGCCCACCTTCTGGGCGATCCGCTCGACGCCGCGGGCGAGGAGCCGCGCGGTGTAGCTCGCGGCGGGATCGGCGCTCCGCCGCGATTCCAGCACGGCCGCGAGCCACCCCAGCTCCAGCCGGGCGGGGTTCGGCTCGAAGCAGCTCCGCGTCCCCCGGTGGCAGGTCGGCCCCGCCGGGCGGGCTCGCACCAGCAGGGCGTCGCCGTCGCAGTCGGCCGCAACCTCCGCGACGTCCAGGGTATTGCCGGAGGTCTCTCCCTTGCGCCACAGGCTCTGCCGCGAGCGGCTCCAGAACCAGGCCTGGCCGGTCTCGAGGGTCTTCTCGACCGCCTTGCGGTTGGCCCAGGCCACCATCAGCACCGCACCGCTGCCCACGTCCTGGACGACGACGGGGATCAGGCCGCGGTCGTCGAAGCGGAGGGTCTCTACCTTCATCCTTCTTCCTCCCTCACCGGGAACCCCGCCCCGGCCAGAACCCTCTTCACGTCCCCCACCGTATGGGTCCCCTGGTGGAAGATGGACGCGGCCAGCACGGCGGCAGCGCCGGCCGCCAAGGCGTCCACGAGGTGCTCCGGCCCGCCAGCCCCGCCCGAGGCGATGACCGGCACTGGCACGGCGTCCGCCACCTCGGCGATCAAATCCAGATCGTACCCCCCTCGAGTCCCGTCGCGGTCGATGCTGGTCAGCAGCACCTCGCCCGCGCCGTGCCCGACCCCCTCGCGGATCCAGGCCAGGGCGTCGAGCCCCGTGGGCTGGCGCCCGCCTCGGGTGACCACCTCCCACCCCCCCTCCTCCCTGCGGCGGGCGTCCACCGAGAGCACCACGCACTGGCTGCCGAAGCGGCGCGCCAGCTCGCCAACGAGGTCCGGCCGCTCCACGGCGGCGGAGTTGATCCCCACCTTGTCGGCCCCGGAGCGCAGCAGCCGGCGGGCGTCGGCCCCGCTGCGCACGCCGCCGCCGACGGTCAGGGGGATGAAGACCCGCTCGGCCGTGCGCCGTACCCACTCGACATCGGTATCCCGCTCCTCGGGCGCGGCGCCGATGTCGAGGAAGACGATCTCGTCCGCCCCCTGTTCGGCGTAGCGCCGGGCGGACTCCGCCGGGTCCCCCTGATCGGTCAGGTCGCGGAACCGCACGCCCTTGACCACCCGGCCCGCGGAGACGTCGAGGCAGGGGATCACGCGCCGGGCGAGGCCGGAAGGGCCGCTCAACCGCATGCCGCCAGCGCCTCCTCGACCGTGAACGCCCCTTCGTACAAGGCTCGTCCCACGATGGCGCCCGCGATCTCCGGGATCCGGCACGCCTCCTCGAGGTCCGAGAGGGCATGGACGCCGCCCGAGAGCAGCGCCGGCAGGCCCGAGGTCCTCGCCACCCGGCGGGTCAGCTCCAGGTTCGGCCCGGTCATCATGCCGTCGCGCTCCACGTCCGTCACCAGGACGGCCGGACAGGGCAGGCCCATCAGCCGGGCGCACAGCTCGCCCACGGACCACGGAGTCCCCTCCTTCCAGCCGGCGATCCGCACCTCGCCGCCGGCCACGTCCAGGGCGGGCACGAGCCGCCCCGGCCGCTCCTGGGCGAGGAGGCGAAAGGCCTCGACGTCCCGCGCCACCAGCGAGCCGATCACCACCCGGTCGCACCCCGCGGCCAGGGCCCAGTCGATCGCGTCGCGGTCCCGCAGGCCGCCGCCGAGCTGGATCTTCGCGCCCGCCGCCATCCTTTCGATCAGCTCCCGTTGCGGCGCCTCGCCCAGGGCGGCGTCGAGGTCCACCACGTGAACCCGCGCCACGCCGGCGCGGGCGTAGGAGCGGAGCACGGCGACCGGATCGTCGCCGTAGATGGTCGCACGGGCGTCGTCCCCCTGGCGCAGGCGGACGGCCCGGCCGTGCCGCAGGTCAATCGCGGGGATCAGCTCCATGGCCCATCTCCAGGAAGTTGGCGAGCAGGCGCAGGCCGGCGGCGCCGCTGCGCTCGGGATGGAACTGCGTGCCCATCACCCGCTCCCGCCCGGCGACGGCCGGGAAGGCGCGGCCGTGGGTGCAGCGGGCGAGGCACAGCTCGTCCGGCACCCCCTCGGGGGCGTAGCTGTGGACGAAGTAGACGTACCGCCCCTGGCCGCTACCGCCGTCCGCGAGGCCGGCGAGCAGCGGATGGGGGATGAGGCCGTGCAGCCGGTTCCAGCCGATGTGAGGCACGGGCACGGTCTCCGGCAGGCGGGTGACCCGGCCGGGCAGGAGGCCGAGGCCGTCCGTGGCGCCGAACTCCTCGCCCTCCTCGAACAGGATCTGGAAGCCGACGCAGATCCCCAGCAGCCATCCGCCCCGCGACAGCGACTCCTTAAGCGCCTCCTCCACCCCGCCGCGCACCGCCTCGCGCGGCGGCGCAAAGGCCCCCACGCCCGGGAGCAGCACACAGCGGGCGCGGGCGACCCATTCGGGATCGGCCGTGATCGCGGCCCGTCCGCCGACCGCCTCGACCGCCCGTACGAGGTTGCCGAGGTTGCCGACGCCGGCGTCGATGACGAGCGCCTCGCGTCTCATACCGAGAGCGTCCCCTTGGTGCTGGGCACCGCGGCCGATCCGGCGCGGAAGGCCACCGCCTGCCGCAGCGCCAGGGCCGCCGCCTTGAACGCGGCCTCGGCCGCGTGGTGGCCGTTGCGGGCCGAAAGGATGTCGAGGTGCAGGGTCAGGCGGCCGCGGTCCGCGAGCGCCTGGAAGAAGTCGGCCACCAGGGTGAGGGGGAAGTCCGCCGTCACCCAGCCGGCGGCCACGTCCCGCGGGGCCGTATAGTGGAACGATCCACGGCCGGAGAGGTCCACCACGGCCCGCGCCAGCGCCTCGTCGAGCGGCGCGTAGGCGTGAGCGAAGCGCACGATCCCCCGCCGCTCCCCCAGCGCCGCGGCCAGGGCCTCGCCGAAGGCGATCCCCACGTCCTCCACCGTGTGGTGGAGGTCGACGTGCGTGTCCCCCTCGGCCGCGAGGTCGACCCCCAAGCCCGCATGGGTGGCGAGCGCCTGGAGCATGTGGGCGAAGAAGCCGTTGGGGACCTGGATGTGCCGATCCCCGCCGTCAAGGCGCAGCTCGAGGCGGATCTTCGTCTCGCCGGTTGTCCGCTCAACGCGGCCGCTACGGGCGCGCGGACGCGCGGGAGAGGGCGTCATGAATCGTGCTCCCGCAACGCTCCGGGGCTCTTCTCCCCGCAGCGCCGCCCGCACCGCCCGCAGCGAAGCCCCCGTCCCGATCGACACCCGCAGACACCCGGAGAGCCCCGGGTAGGAGCTGACGTCGCGCACCCGGATGCTCCGCGCCTCCAGAGTTTCCCGGATCTCCCGCGCCTTCTCCGGCGAGGTCCGGACCAGCAGGAAGTTCGCCTCCGAGGGGAACACCTCGAACCCCTCCTCGGCCAGCATGGCGGCCCACTGCGGCCGGCGCAGGACCAGCAGCCGCACCCGCCGGCGGGCTTCCTCATCCTCCTCCAGCGCCACCCGGCCGGCGATCACCGCGGCGTGGCCGACGTTGTACGGGAGCTTCACCTTGATCAGCTCCGCCACCAGCCGCGGATCGGCCAGCAGATAGCCCAGCCGCAATCCCGCCAGCGACCAGGCCTTGGAGAAGGTCTTGAAGAGGACCAGATGAGGATACCGGGCGAGCAGCGGCCGGTAATCGTAGCGGCAGAACTCGCCGTAGGCGTTGTCGAGCAGCAGCGGCGCCTCGAGACTCTCCAGCAGCCGCTCGACGCGCTCCACCGGCAGGGCGTCGCCCGTGGGGTTGTTGGGCGAGCAGAGGAGCAGGGGCCGGCGCGGATCGCGCTCGACTTCAGCCTCCAGCTCGTCGGCGGGCAGCCGCAGGTCCGGCCGCGGCGGCAGGAAGCGGGGCACGCCCCCGGCCTTGAGCACGAAGCTGCGGTAGAGCCCGAAGCTCGGCTCGGCTCCCAGCACCTCGGTGCCCGGAGCGACGAGCGCCGTCAGCGCGACGGACAGCAGCTCGTTCGAGCCGTTCCCGACGAGCACGCCTTCCCAGGGATGCCCCTGGAGCCGGCCAAGGTCGCGCCGCAGCGCGTCCGCATGGAAATCGGGATACCGCGCCCAGTCCGCCGCCAGCAGCCGCTCGGCCATCTCCAGCTTCAACCGGCGCGGCAGGTCCCACGGGACCTCGTTCTGGTCCAGCTTATGCCGGCACGGAGTGAGGTCCAGGTGGTAGACCCCCAGGGCCCGCAGCTCGGGGCGGACGAAGAGGGCGGGGTCCATCATCCCAGCCTCCTCCGTGCCGCCGCGGCGTGGGCGGGCAGGCCCTCGGCGTCCGCCAGCGTGGCCGCCGCCGCGGCGCGCCGGCTCGCGGCCGCGGGCGTGAAGCGCAGGGTGTGGCTGCGCCGCAGGAAGTCGTCCACCCCGAGGGAGGAGGCGAAGCGGGCGCTGCCGCAGGTGGGCAGCACGTGGCTCGGGCCGGCGATGTAGTCGCCGAAGACCTCGGGCGTCGCCGCGCCGATGAAGACCGCCCCCACCGAACGGACGCGGGGCGCCAGGCCCTCCGCCTCGGGTCCCACGAGCTGCAGGTGCTCGGGGGCGATCCGCGCGACCAGCGCGAGCGCCTCCTCCAGGTCCGCCACCACCAGGGCGGCCCCGAATCCCGCCAGGGAGGCGCGGGCCGTCTCGGCGGTGGCGAGGTCCGCGAGCTGGCGGTCGACCTCGGCCGCGACCTGCTTGGCGAGCCTCACGTCCGGGGTGATCAGCACCGCCGCGGCCTGCGGATCGTGCTCGGCCTGGGCCAGCAGGTCGGCTGCCACGTCTCCGGGATCGGCGGCCGCGTCCGCCACGATCACCACCTCGCTGGGGCCGGCGAGGCCGTCGATGGCGACGTCCCCCACGACCAGCTTCTTGGCCGCCGTGACCCAGGCGTTGCCAGGACCGGCGATCTTGTCCACGCGGCGGACCGTCTCCGTGCCGTAGGCGAGCGCCGCCACCGCGTGCGCGCCCCCCATGCCCCAGACCTCGGTCACTCCCAGGCGGGCGAGGGCGTAGCGCAGGGACGGGTTGGAGCGGTAGGAGCCGGGGGGCGTCGCCACCACGATTTCCTCGACACCGGCCACGCGGGCGGGCACCACCGTCATCACGACCGTCGAGGGGTAGCTCGCCCGGCCGCCCGGCACGTAGAGGCCGACTCGCCGCAGGGGCTCGATCTTCTCTTCGAGTTCGACTCCATCCTCCTCCATCCGGTACCCGGTCCGCGCCTGCGGGGCGTGGTAGCGCTCCACGGCGGCGATGGCCCGCTCCAGCGCCTCGGCGAACCCGGCGGGGAGAGCCGCGCCGTCCAAGTCCTCGGGAGTGGGTGCCAACGCGAGCTCCTCGACCGAGGCCGCCTCCGCGCCGTCGAGCCGGCGGGCGAAGTCGAGCAAGGCGCGGTCCCCCCGCTTGCGGACCTCGCGGACGATCTTCTCCGCCCGGCGCAGGGTCTTCCCGTCCAGCACGGCGTCGCCGCGGCGGACCAGGCGGTCCACGGCGCGGCGCCCGGCGCGGGAGCCGGCCTCGGCGATCCGCAGCGGGCTCACGACACCACCTCCGCGGCCTCCAGGCGGCCGATCCAATCGTTCAAGACCGCCCGGTGGCGCTGGTACGAGGCGCGGTTCACCACCAGGCAGGGGGCCACCTCGGCCACGGCCTCGATCTCCACGAGCCCGTTCTCCACCAGCGTGCGCCCGCTCTGGACGATATCCAGCGCCAGCTCGGCCAGCCGCAGCACGGGCGCCAGCTCGATCGACCCCGAGAGCTTCAGGATCTCGGCCCCCCAGGAGCGCTCGGCCACCATGCGGCGGGCCGTGTTCGGGTACTTGGTGGCGAGGCGCACCTGCGTGCCGGGAGCGGGAAGCCCGGGCGCGCGGCCGATCAACGACATGCGGGAACGCCCCTCTAGCAGGCGCACCGGCACCAGCAGATCCCCCTCGACCTCCTCCAGCACGTCGCTCCCCACGATGCCGCAGTCGGCGATGCCGTGGCCGACGTAGAGCGGCAGGTCCCAGTCCTTGAGGGAGAGCACCTCGATCCCCTCTTCGTGGAGCTGCCGGCGCAGGCTCCGGCCGGCGGCGTCGAAGCCGTTGAGCGGGATGCCGGCGGCCCGGAAGGCGGCGAGGGCTACGTCGAGATTCCTCCCCTTAGGGAGCGCGAAGCGGATCACTGCGCCGCCTCCAGCAGCCGCTCCAGGCTGAGCGAGAAGCCCACGGCCGGCACCTCGGCT
This sequence comes from Thermoanaerobaculia bacterium, assembly GCA_036399915.1. GTDB lineage: Bacteria > Acidobacteriota > Thermoanaerobaculia > Multivoradales > UBA5704 > DATARR01. Next base: position 3,091 of record DASWME010000363.1, on the reverse strand, counting down.
CCCAGGACGCGGAACAGCCGGTCGTAGCGCCCGCCGCCGCCCACCGGCAGCGCGGCCGGGCCGGCGTAGGCGTGGAAGACGAGGCCGTCGTAGTAGGGGCGCTCCCCCTCCGCCGCCGCCAGGCGCGGGTCCAGGCTGGTGCGGGCGAATTCCGCGAGGTCGATCGTCAGCAGCACGCCGGGGAAACCGGCGGCCATCTCGTCGCGCAGGGCGGCCAGGCTGCGCAGGCGGTCCGCCGCCTCGGGCCCCAGCTCCTCCGGCCGGTCGGGCAGGCCGTTCTCGACCACGGAGAGGAGGGCGCGGCAGGCCCGCCGCACCTCTCCCCGCTCGCGCCGGGCCACGGCTTCCGCGAGGCGCACGGGATCGGCGGTGTCCGCCGCGAGCAGCAGCCGGTCGAGGGCGCCGGCGAACCCGAGCACCACCTGGAGCCCGCCGCCGCCCACCGCCGTCGCCTGCTCCAGGAAGAGCCGCAGCACCTCGCGCTCGGCCGCCTCCCCCGCCACGCCCAGCAGCTCCGCGCCGAGCTGGTAGAACTCCCGCGCCCGGCCCGCCCGCTCTTCCTGATACCGCACCACGTCGCCGCGGTAGAAGAGGCGCAGGGGGAGATGGAGGGAGGAGAGGCGCGGCGCCAGCAGCCGGGCCAGCATGGGCGTGAAGTCGGCGCGCAGGGCGAGCAGGTCGCCGTCGCGGTCCACGAAGCGGTACAGCTCGCCGCGCGTCGCCGGCGTCAGCAGCGCCTCGTAGGGCTCCAGGTAGTCCAGGATGGGCAGGATCACCTCCGAGTAGCCGGCCTCCCGGAGGCGGGCCACCAGCCGTTCCTCCGCCTCGCGGCGGCGGCGGGCGCTCTCGAACAGCAGGGCCGCGACCCCGGTGGGCAGGGCGGCGGAGACCCTCACGGCAGCTCCTCCAGGCCGGCCACCCGGCGGGCGAGGCCGAGCGGCAGGTCCCGCCCGGTCATCATGCGGAACTGCCCGCGGGCCTGGTCCACCAGCACCTCGCGACCGTCGATCGCCACCGCCCCACGCGCCGTGGCCTCGGCGAGCAGGCGCGTCGAGCGGTCCAGCCGATAGACGAGGTCGATCACCACCGTGTCCGGGCGCAGGCGCCCGACGTCGAACGGCAGGGGATCGCCCTCGCCGCGGCCCAGCGAGGTGGCGTTCACGAGCAGATCGAAGAGGTAGGGATCGAGATCGGAGAGGGGACGGAAGGGGAGCTTCAGCCGGTCCGCGGAGCCTTGCCCTCGCTCGGGATCGCGGTTGAAGATCGTCACTCGCGCCCCTGCCTTGGCGAGGCCCTCGGCGGCCGACCGGCCCGCGCCGCCGGCTCCCACCACGGCCGCCTCCAGGTTTTCGAGGGCGATCCCGCGGTCGCGCAGCGGCAGCACCACGCCGTCCGGGTCCGTGGCTTCCGCTTCCCAGACCCCCTGGTTGCACACCAGCGTATTGGCGGCGCCGATCAGCTCCGCGAGAGGGCTCGCCGCGCCGGCCACGGCCAGGGCGGACTCCTTGAACGGCGCCGTGACGGAGAGGCCGCGGATCGGCATGCCCAGCGCCTCCAGCGTCGTGTTCTCCATCACCTCCAGCCAGAAATCGCCGAAGGAGTCGGTGTGGAACGGCAGGTAGGCCGCCGGAATGCCCAGAGCGCGATGGGCGGTGTTGTGGATGCGCGGGGAGAGCGAGTGGGCGACGGGATTGCCGACGATGCCGAAGAGCGCCTCGACGAGCGGCAGGGCCGGCAGACCGTAGTCGCGGCGCAGCCGCGCGATCGAGAGCTGCCCCGGCGCTCCCGGCACCTCGCCCAGGGAGCCGTAGACCACGGGCGCGCCGATCCGCGGCGCCACGAAGCGCGTCCAGGCGCCGCACGGGCCGGCCGCGAAGGCGATCGTGTCCCGGCGCCCGAGGGACTGGAGCAGCATCAGGCAGGGGATCTCCTCCCCTGGCTGCGCGGCCGTGGGCACCAGCTTGTAGAGCGCGGCGGGCACGGCGGACATCCGCTCGAAGGTGGCCTTCAGCCCCTCGACGCTGGCCGCTGGGCCGTGCCAGGAGACGACCCGCTTCTCGGGCGGCACGGTCTTCAGGACCTCCGGGGTGAGGTCGCGCGCCGCCTCGAGGTCGACCAGGTCGTAGCGCGGCGCCGCCTCGAGCAGCCGCTTCTTCCGCCGCTCGGGAGACCCCTCGAAGCCGCCCCCCTCCGCCTTGCTGCGCAGCGTGTACAGGAGCTTGCCCGGGAAGATGCGGGCGACCCGCGCGGCGTCGAGGTCCCCCACCAGATCGGCGCGGACCTCCAGCCAGTCGACCTCTTCCAGATCGGACACCAGGGGCGCGAAGCTCCCCTCGGGGAGGGTCGTCACCGTGGCGACCAGCGTCGCGCGATCCGGCGCTGCCGGTGGCGTCTCCAAACGAAAACCTCCTTCCGGACCCGGAAGGAGGCGGCGTGTGGCTTCAGGCGGTCTCGCGTCCCGGGTCCGCGTGGGCCGGGACAGCCGCCCGGCTCAGTTCGCGGAATGATGATGCGCGCGCCAGCCCCAGGCGGTAGACAGTGCGGAGCGGAGCGTGGTCTCGGAGCGCATCGTCAAGTTCCCGATCAGGCCAGATAGCTTACCGCAGAGGGTCGGCGGGCTGTCAAGCGTGGCACGGCGGCGTGAGGCGATGCGCTAGTATCGCCTCCATGCCTACCATCGACGCCTTCCACCGGGACACTCCAGGGAAGTCTGGCCTTGTCTTCCGCCTCCAGGTGGAACAGGGCCAGCAAGCGCTCGCCTACTTCGAGCTCCTCCAGGACCATCGAGAGATCGACCACCGGACGGTAACGTGCGGAGAGGGCGAGCGCGAGCTGGCGCTGGAGGACATCTTTCCGGACCTGGACCTCAGCGGCCCTGCCCTCGAAGTCACCTACACGATCGGAACCGGCGGGCGAATTCCAGTCCAGGCGGCGCTAGCAACCAACTAATGCCCCACTACCCTCGCGGGGGCCAGTTCCGCCCTCGCGAGGGGCGTTCGCGCCCTCGCGGGGGCGGTGCAACCCTCGCGAGGGGAGATCGCGCCCTCGCGGGGGGAGATCGCGCCCTCGCGGGGGTAGTGGGGGCGGAGTG
>DASWME010000362.1:0-17432 GCA_036399915.1 Thermoanaerobaculia bacterium | reverse complement strand
ATGTCGGCACAGAAGCACTGGCGCGCCCTCAACGGCGCCACGCTTCTCGCTGACGTCGTCCGCGGTGTGGTGTTCGAAGATGGCATCAGGAAAAAGGCCGCCTGACTCGCGGTCCCATACACAACTCTTGACAATATCTCGGTCCTCCCACGTCCTCGCCGCAGTTCACGTCCGCGGAAGTCCGGTTGTAGAGGTCCCAGTAGGCCTCGTCGCAGGTGTTGCCCGCGCCCCAGTTCTGGGGCGTGTAGTAGTAGCCGCTGCACATGGTGATCGCCTGCGAGCCCGGCGCAGTGGCGAGAAGGATCGCCAGAGTCAGCGCCAGCGTGATCGCCGCGAGGGTTCCTGTCGGGGAAAGTCTCTTCATGTCCGGTCTCCTTTCTTCCTTGCGGACTCGCTTGAGTCCTCCCACAAGAGAAGGTGAGGCAGCAGTAAGGAAGGGGGCCACCGATGAGGCAGGCCTTCAGCTCCACTGGATCAGCCCTCGTTTCCGGAAGAAAGAACGCCGTACTCACCAGAGCAAGGACAGCAACCTGGTAGAAGAAGCTCCTGACCCAGTGGGTTCGGCTCTTTTTCCTGGTAGAAAAACCCTGGACCCATTGGATCGGGGACCACGACCTAGTAGAAACATGGCCTAAGAGGCTGTTGAAAAAGTCGTCAAGGCACAGTCAGTCGAAAGTAACAATGTTTTGTGGCTCATCGTTCTGCTGTATAGCTGCCTTGGACAGGCAAGCTGTTGCTTCCACCGAAACAAGGGCCCGTGTACAGTCTCTCGGCTTTGGCTACGGCCGGACTTTTTCAACAGCCTCCTAACCCAATGGTTCCGGCTCTCTTTCCTAGTAGAAAAACTGCGGACCCATTGGATCGAGGACCGCGACCTAGTAGAAAAATGGTCTGACCCAATGGGTCCGGCTCAAACTCTGAACCCATTGGGTCGAGGACCGCGACCTAGTAGAAAAACGGCCTGACCCAATGAGTTCGGCTCTTTTTTCTAGTAGAAAAAACTCTGGACTCATTGGGTCGAGGACCGCGACCCAGTAGAAAAATAGCCTCGTCCAATGGGTTTCGGCTTTCTTCCAGGAGAAAAAACATCGAATCCGGTAGATCGAGGTCCCCGATGTACCCGAAAGGGAGATCGACCCCATGGCCAGGGGCCGAGATGAACCGGAGCCTGGCTCGATGGTGATACTTCGGCACCATGACCCGGTAAGATGATAAGCGGGATCTGAGCGTATCCGGAATCCGTGTCGGCGGATAAGGAGTACCCAGGAGGCAGGATGTCCGATCAGGACGAAATCGCCAGGCTGCGTGCCGAGTTGGAGCGAACCCGAGCCGAGTTTGCCGCCTTCAAGCAAAGCCAATCGCCCCCGGAAGTACACGTCGAGGGTTCGGGGACGGCAGCCCAGGGGCAGGACAATGTGGCCGCAGGAGCGGGCGGAGTGGCAGTAGGACGCGATATCCGCGGCAACGTTATCGTGATCCAGGCGGGGGCCGGCCTGCTCGATTCAGAGCGCTTCTGGCAGCTTCTAGGGGGGCAGCGGCCCTCCGAGGATTTGGTCGAGGCGACGAAGCGCTACCTGGAGTACCTGCTGGACTATTACTGCTATCTGGATCTACGAGGCATGGGTGTTTCCGATCGAGTCCCGCTACGCTTGCCTCTCCTTGAGATGTACGTCCCCCTCAAGGCACGGCTGGAGACGCCCGAAGGGGAGACCTGGGCTCGGGACATCCGCTTGGCGGGGCGGGAGCCGACCGCAAAAGAAATGGAAGATATGGGCCGCCGGCTCTCCGACCCCCGGCCGGTGCTCGACCTTCTGCGGAACCATGACGGTCTGGTCCTTCTCGGGGATCCGGGGGCCGGCAAGACGACGTTCCTCAAGTTCCTCACGGTGGCTCTCGCCACCGGCCAGGGAGAAGCTCTGGGGTTGGGGATGCGGCTACCGATGCTCCTTCCCCTCGCTGCGTACGCCAACGCCCTTGCTGCGGAGGACGTTCCTCTGGACCGCTTTTTCACCCGCTACTATGAGAAGGATCGCGGTATCGGATTGCCCCTGGAGTCAATGCTCGCGCGTAGTCTTCGGCAAGGGAAGCTGCTTTTCCTGCTCGACGGGTTGGATGAAGTTCGCGACCAGGAGAGGCGCCACTTGGTGGTGAATAGGGTGAAGGAGTTCTACAGCCTCCATCACCGAGAGGGGAACAAATTCGTCCTTACCAGCCGGATCGTCGGCTACCGAGAGGTGCGGCCCGAAGTGGAAGATCTCATTGAGTGCACGTTGGTGGACTTCGACGACCAGGAAATCGATCTTTTTCTTGACAAGTGGACGGCTTCCCTGGAGAAGGCTGCCAGGGGGAAGACGCATATTGCTGCTTTTGAAGCAAAGATCGAAAAAGACGAACTGCTGGCGGCCGTCTACACCAATTCCGGAGTCCGTTTGCTCGCCGCCAATCCTCTTCTGCTGACAATCCTCGCCTTGATGAAAAGGCAGGGGGTCACCTTGCCAGAGCGACGGGTGGAACTCTATAAGACGTACGTGGATACTCTTCTCAAGCACTGGAATCTGGCGCGCAGCCTCGCGGGGCGATCCGGCCGGGATCTGGACGTGGTGGAGATGACCAAGATCCTGGCCCCCCTCGCTCTCTGGATGCATCAGGTCTCCCCTGGCGTCGGCCTCGTTAAGGAAGGGGATCTTCACCGGCAGTTGGAGAGGATCTACAGGGAGCGAGGGCATGAGAATCCCGCCGATTCCGCCCAGCGGTTCCTGAAGGACGTGCGGGACCATTCAGCCTTGCTGTTGGACCGCGGAGGGCGGTACTATGGGTTCATTCACCTCACTTTCCAGGAGTACCTCGCGGCCGTAGCGCTGGCACAAAGGGGCCAGCAAGGGGTCGGGCCCATCGCAGAGGCTCTCGCGGCCCACATAGGCGAGGCTTCCTGGCATGAGGTGAGCTTACTGACGATCGGTTACCTGGGAGTTGTCCAGCAGTGGGACGAAGTAGCAAGTGCGGTAGTGGAGTCGCTGCTCGACGAGGCTCCGGGCGAGCCAGGAGAGGTCGAGATTTTGATCGGCCAGGCAGTAGCAGACGCGAGCCCTGGAGGCGTGACGGAAATCTCCCGAAGAAAGGTCGTCGAGGCTCTCCTGGCAACGATGCGGGATGACCACCGGGTGTCTGCAGTAAGACGCGCGGCAGCCGGGAAGGTTCTGGTGGACCTGGGAGACCCCCGGCCTGAGGTGATGACGGTAGACGGTATGCAGTTCTGCCGCGTCCCGGCGGGGCCGTTCCAGATGGGTAGTGATGATCCCAAAGCCATGGACTACGAAAGCCCCCGCCATGAGTGCGATCTTCCTTACGATTTCGAGATTGGCCGGTACCCGGTCACAGTGGCGCAGTTCCGGGAGCACATGGAGGCGAGCGGTCAGCAGCCCCAGTATACAGACAGCCTGAACGGCATCGACAACGAACCGGTTGTGCTGGTGACCTGGTACGAGGCGGTGGCCTTCTGCCGCTGGCTGACTGAGAGGTGGCGCCAGGTAGGGCGTCTGGAGGCAGATTGGGTGGTGACTCTGCCATCGGAGGCAGAATGGGAGAAGGCGGCGCGAGGCACGGATGGCCGGACCTATCCCTGGGGGGAAGATGCCAACCCAGAGAAGGCCAACTTCGACGAAACTGGTATAGGGAGGGTCAGTGCGGTGGGCTGTTTCCCAGGAGGAGGGAGCCCCTGTGACTGCGAGGAGATGAGTGGGAACCTCTGGGAGTGGACAAGGTCGTTGTGGGGAGAGGATCGGTTGAGACCTCAGTTCACGTACCCGTATGACAAAGAGGGCGGCCGCGAGTTATTGACAGCTTCTTCGAAAGTTCTCCGAGTGTTGCGCGGCGGCTCGTACTTCCGCGGCTCCTGGTTCGTTGGCTGCGCCGTGCGCGGCTGGGGCGTCCCGGACGGCCGGTACAGCAACATTGGATTCCGCGTCGTGCTATCTCCATTCTCCTCTGGTCTCCGAAATCTCTGATTTCTGAATCTCTGGGCTCTTCTTCTCTTCGTGGGGGAGCCCACGGCGCTTATGGGGCTTCATACGCTTTTGCCAGTGGAGGCAACCTACCCTACGAGACCTCACCCGCTGTCTCCCTCTCCTTGACGGGAGAGGGAGGACCCTAAGCAGGCGGTGTTGCCGTTCCTGGTAGGATTACGGCTTCACAGGAGGTGCTGAAAATGGACCTCAAACTGCTCGCGGATGCGCTGACCACCTTCCTGGCTCCGGCCCTGCCGTACCTGGTGAGCGGGGGTGGGGAACTGGTTCAGGAGGCGGGGAAGAAACTGGGGGAGGAGGGCGTGGATCTCCTGAAGAGACTCTGGGCGAAGCTCCGCCCGAAGGTGGAGGAGAAGCCCGCCGCGGCCGAGGCGGTCCAAGACGTGGCGCGGGCGCCGGAGGACACGGATGCCCAGGCGGCGTTGCGCCTTCAGCTCCGGAAGATCCTGGAGGCGGACTCCTCACTGGCCTCGGAGATCGCGAAGCTCCTCGAAGCGGCCGGGCCGAAGACCTCCTATCACGCCGAGGTGCATGGCTCGGGCGCCGTTGCCCAGGGCAAGGGCAACGTGGCGGCTGGAGCTGGTGGGACCGCGGCGGGACGGGACGTACGGATCTCTAAGTAGACGTAGTGTTCTTCCCGCGTGCCAGCAGTTATACGCCAAGATCCCGACTTGGCGTATAACTGTCTCTGGGAGAGAACCCCGTGCCTTTTCAGCGCCTTCCCGAATCGGTCCAGACGCTCTACGCCGAGCTGCTCGCTTGTCAGCCTTGGCTTCCGGGTCGCGCTGTGCCCATTCTCCTCTGAACTCTGATTCCTCTTCTCAACGCGAGGCGTCAGAAGGGGAGTCTCCAGGAACGGCTGGAGGGTGACGTTGCGGGGAGACCCGTGGCTGTGGCATGGGAGATCCGCTAGAATGATTGTTGAAGATTTCACCAAGGGAGGAGAGATCATGGCGACCGTCAACTTCAGCGTACCCGACGACGTCAAGCGGGAGTTCCTGGAAGCCTTCGCGGATGAGAACAAGAGCGCGGTGATCGCCCGGTTGATGCGGCAGGCGGTCGAGGACCGGAAGCGTCAGCAGGCCCGGGCTGCGGCTATCGAAGCTTTGCTGGATCTGAGGAAGAGGCAGAGGCCCGTCTCGGACAAAGAGATCCGGCGAGCACGCCAGGCAGGCAGGCCGTGAATCTTGTCGTGGATGCGAGCGTCATCGTCAAGTGGGCTCTGGCGGACTCCGCGCCTGAAAATGATAGGGAAGAGGCAGTGGCCCTCCTTGCCAAGATCCAGGCCGGCGCGGTGACGCTCCTCCAGCCGCCGCACTGGCTGGCCGAGGTGGCCGCCGTTTTGACCCGGCTCCGCCCCGAAATCGCTGAGGAGGCGATCGAACTCTTGGATGCCATGGAGTTCCCGGTCACGAGCGAGGCCGCCGTCCTCAAGAGGGCCAGCCGCGTCGCCCGCCAACTGAACCATCACCTCTTTGATACCCTGTACCACGCCGTAGCCCTGGAGCATGGCTTGACTTTGGTGACCGCGGACGACACCTACTTCCGCAAGGCCCGAAAGCTGGGGCGAATCGCCTGGCTGAGGTCGGGGCCTTGGTAGGCAGCCCGGGAAACCTCCTCATGTCGCCCCCTGGCGGGCTCTGGAAACGGGGTGTTGCTCCTTCAACCCAGGACTGACGTCCTGGGCTAGGAGAATGCCGCCTTACGGGCTCGCGGAATCCAGAGGCCGGTCACGGCGTCTCGGCGAGCCGCAGAGCCGGAATCCCCAGGCTCGCCAGCTCCTTTTCCATCCCGCGCTCGACGGCCTCGATCAGGTAGGGTCGCAGCCGCTCCGGCGCGATGATGTGGTGGACGGAGCCCACCTCCCGGGCGCGCTGGACGCTGTGGATGGCGTCGAACTCCTCGGCCACCTCGCCGAGCTTCTCGGAGCGGACGGTTTCCGTCATCTCGGCGAGTTGGGCCCGCAGCCGCGCCCTGTCGCCCCGCTCGGGGTCTGAGAGCGCTTTCTCCAGCTCCGTGATCCGCGGGTCCTTGCGGGTCCGCCGGTCCACCTCGCGGGCGAAGATCACGGCCGCGGCCGGCGCGCCGCCGATCACCGAGGCGTAGGTCCCCTCCAGGGCCGCCACCTCCATGTTGTCGTGGAGAGCGTTCGAGAAGACCACGAAGGCGCCGCCGTGGTAGCGGGAGACGACGCAGAAGACGATGGGCCCCTGGAAGTTCACCACAGCGCGGCCGATCTCGGCGCCGTACTCGAGCTGCCAGTAGCGCATGGACTCGGGCGAGCCGTCGAAGCCCGAGAGGTTGGCCAGGATGACCAGCGGCCGGTTGCCGCTCGCGGCGTTGATGGCCCGCGCCACCTTCTTGGAGGAGAGGGGAAAGAGCGTGCCGCCTGTCCACTGGTCCGGGCCGTAGACGGGCACCCAGCCGAGCCGCGGCAGGGGCTTGGACTCGAAGCCCAGCAGGCACACGGGATGGCCGCCCAGGTGGGCGTCCCACACGACGCCGATCTCGGCGTCGCGCATGCCGTACCAGCGCTCCAGGTACGGATGGTCCTGGTCGGAGACGGCTTCCATGACGCGGCGGATCTCGAACGGCTTCTTCCTCCCCGGGTTGGTGACGGGCGAGAAGACCTCGCCCACGGTCTTGAACTCGCCGCCGTGGGGGAAGTCGCGCACGTCGCGGTCGCGCGGGTCGCGGGTGGGAGCGGGCCGCGGGAAGCGCTCGCCCGGGGCCACCCAGGTGTGCTCGTAGTGGGCGAGCAGGATGCGGCAGGCTTCCCCGAGGTCGCGGGCGAGGTACTGCGCCTCGCCGTTGGGGCCCATGATCCGCTCGTAGCCGCCGATCCCCACGTTGTCCTCGGCCGAGACGCCGCCGGAGTAGTCCAAGGCCCGCTTGCCGGTGAGCACCATGGCGCCTTCGGGAGTCATGATCAGGATGCCCCGGGTGTGCATCAGCATGGTGGCCTCGGCATTCCAGTAGGGCTGGGCGCCGACGTTGACGCCGGGCACCACGAGGTTGATCTCGCCGCCCCCTTGAGTGAACCCGACGATGCGGCGCAGCACCCTGGCGATCCAGTCCATGTTCTCGGTGCCGCTGTCCATGGAGATCCTGGCGCCGGCCGAGAGGGCGAACCACTCCAGGGGCACGCGCATCTGCTCGGCGAGGTCGAGGGCGGCGAGGATCCGCCGGCACTCGGGCTCGGCCAGGGAGCCCATGCCGCGGCTGGGATCGCTCAGGAGGATCACGCGGGCCATCCCCTCGGGGTAGCGGTCGGTGAAGTTGCGCACCACCCCGGCGACGAGGTTGGCCGTGTTGCCGCCGTAGGGCCGGCGCACCGGGACGAGCCGGTCGCCGCTGGCGTCGAGGTCGTGCTCGACGAACTCGCCGGCGGGCAGGTCGGTCTGGGCTTCGCGCTCGGGGGGAGCGAGGCGCTTGACCACCTCATAGGGGTAGGGCAGGCCCCGGCGGCGCAGGTCGACGACCTTCTGGGCGTACTCCCGCAGCGGCTTGAGGGGCGCTTCCTTGGGCTTGCGGAAGCGCAGCACCATGCCGGCCTCTTCGAGGTTGGAGATCTCCAGCACCCAGTCGCGCAGCTCGCCGCCCTCCCGGTCGGGGATGCGGCAGCGCACCGCGACCTTCTCGAGCCCTAAGCCCTCGGAGAGCGGGGCCAGACGCTGCACGATGCCCCGGAGCTCGTCCAGCCGCAGGTCGACCGGGGGCCAGACGTTGAGCTGCACGCGGTTCCAGTGCAGCCGCTCGGCGGCGGCGCGGCGGGACTGGAAGCGGCGGATGCCGGCCAGGGCTTCCATGAGCATGCGCTCGAGCTGCGGGAGCTGGACGACCCGGCCGGAGTCGTCGCGCACGGGCGTCAGGTCCCGCACCTCGGCCACGGCGAACAGGCGCTCGTCCTTCGGGTTCTCGCGGGCGATGCCGTGGAAGAAGTAGACCTCTTCCGGGGAGTCCAGGCGCTCCAGATGAAAGTTCTGGAGCCGCCAGAGCTCCAGCCGTAAGGCCAGCATCGGGTGGATGCCGCGGTAGACCCGCTCCTCGCGGAAGGCGCCGCCTTCGGCGTCGGAGCGGCGGAAGGTGAAGCTCTGCATTCCCTCGCGCCCGGAGACGACGGCGGCCACGCGGCGGACGCCGTCCGGCAGAGAGGAGCCTGCGACGAGGGCGGCGATCTCCTGGGCGGTTGCGTCCCCTTGCGCGGCGGGCCCGGGCCGCCAGAAGTAGAGGTCGGCGACGATCTCGGAGCCCGGGGGCGCCTCTCCGGCGAGGCGGCGCACGGCCTCGAGGGTCCGGGCGAGCCGGCCATATCCGGTGTGGGTGGCGATCAGGTGGACGTGGGAGCCCTGGTGCTCGTAGCCGGCGAAGGCGAAGGCCTGTCCGTCGAGGGTCGCGCTCTCGATGCCTCCCAGCTCGCGGATGCGGTAGTAGCGCCGCACCATCACCTCGAGCAGGGACTCGCGCACTTTCGGGGCCGCGCTCTCGAACCTCTGCGAGAGGAGGAGGTGGAGGTGCTGCGGGCACTCGACGAGGGCGCGGATCCGCTCGCCCAGCTCCGCGGGCCCGGGGCCGGCAGCCAGCCGGGCGAGGTCGGCCTCGGCCGCGGCGTAGATCCGGTCGCGGGCGGCGAGCAGGAGAGGCCGGTCGAAGCAGCGGTAGCGCACCTCGCGGGCGAGGTCGTGCACCGCCGGCTCGCGCCCCTGGGTCTCGGCGATCATGCGGTCGAGCAGCTCGCGCAGCTCCGGGCTGGCGGGCCGGTCGCTCCGCTCCAGCCAGCTCTCCAGGATGGCGAGGACCGGGGGGACCTCCTGCCGCAGCCGCTTCTGGGAGATGGCGATCCGGAAGAGGCTCTCCTCCAGCTCCGGCGAGCGGTCGAGGCTGCCGACGCCATAGTGGGCCAGGGCACGGCGGAGCTTGTCCAGGAAGGAGGCGGGCAGGCCCTCGCCGCGGGCGTCGAGGTCGCGCAGGTAGGTGAAGAGGTACTCCTCGGCACTGTGCCGGTCGACCCCGTGCGCCGGGTGGCGGCGGAAGAGCGATCCAATGTCCGCAAAGGTGCGGAGGATCTCCTCTTCGAGGTGGAGAGCCCCGCCGGTTCCATCACCCGTCTCCCTGGAGACAAGGCGGCGGACGAGCCGGGGATCGGCGTCGTAGCCGAGCATGAGCCGGCGTGCCTCCTCCAGGCTCTCGGCGCGGGGGGAGGCGCCCTCCTCGGCGGGTGGGATGAGGCTGTCGAACCGCACCCGCCCGCCGTCCGCCGAACGGTCCTCGCGGGCCGCGGGATCGAGCACGAGCAGCGGGCCGCCGGTTCCCACCTGGGCGTTCTTGCGCACGAAGACCTTGCGCACCCGGCCGGGCCTCTCGGCGAGCAGCGTCGTCTCCAGCTTCATGGCTTCGAGCACCGCCAAGGGGTCGCCGGCGGCCACCTCGTCGCCCTCCTGGACGGCGAGGGAGACGACCACGGCCGGCGCCGGAGAGCGCACGATTCCCCCTTCTTCGCGCTCGACGCGGTGGGGAATGCCGTCCACCTCCACGATCTGCCGGCTGCCCTGGACTGCGATGGAGATCCGCCAGCTCCGGTCGCCGCAGGAGATCCTGCGGCCGGTCCGTCCAGGGGCCTCGGCGAGCACCTCCAGGCTGCGGCCCTCGACCTCGGTGCGGAAGCGCCAGCGGTCGAGGCGGGCGACGCGGAAGGCGTAGCTCTGCCCGCGGTAGCACAGCTCGACGGCGCGGCCGATCTCCTCCGGCACCTCGGGCCGGCCGCGGGACGCCGAGTCGTAGAAGCGCTTTCTGGCGAGCTCCAGCTCCGCCTCGTAGCCGGCGATGGCCGCCGCGAGCAGGGCCGCCTCGGAGCCGCGCCGCGGCAGGTGCTCGCCGCTCGCCACCATCTGGTCGATCCAGAGCGGCGGCGCGTCGCGAGCGGTCAGCTCGGGCCGGTCCAGGACCTCGGCCAGGAAGGCCTTGTCCGTGGCGCCGTCGCGCACGGCGACCTCGGTCCTGGCGAGGCCGTTCTGGAGGCGGGCGAGGGCTTCGGCCCGCGTCCGGCCGTGGGCGGTGACGCGGGCGATCTCCTGCCCGTCCGCGGGCACGGCCCCCTCTTCGACGGCGGCGTCGGCGCGCAGGCCTGGCCCGGCGGGGAGGCGCAGGGTTTCCACGACGCCGGGGCGCGGCGCGAAGCCGTCCTCCGGGTCGCGGGCGGAGAGGCAGACCTGCAGGGCGTGGCCGCGGGCCTCGGGCAAGTCCCCGTTGAGGGTGCCGCCGCGGGAGAGGTGAAGCTCCAGGGCCGGCAGGTCGGACTCGTCGCGGGCCTCGATGACCGCGATCCACCTCGATAGACCGGGCGCGGTGCCCAGGAAGCGGTGCTCGCCGCGCGCCGGGTCGGCGAGGAACGACACGGTGAAGGCGCCGGCGGCGCCGCGGGCGCCCGCGAAGCGGGCGGCGGAGTCCCGCAACGACCGCGCCAGCTCCGGCGGCATCCCCGGCGGGGGGGACTCGGCGAGCACCACGCGGTCGCGGTAGCAGAGGGTGACGTCGATCAGCCCGGGCGTCCAGGCCGTGCCCTTGCGGTCCACGAGGACCGGCGCCTCGATCCGGCGCACGCCTGGGCTCGAAGCCTCGATGGCAGGGCTCACGGCTGCCCGTCCAGGTACAGCATCTGCCGAGGATAACCCGTTTCCCCGCGATCGGCGAGAGGACGGAGACTGCGTTATCCTGCGGCGGGACATCATGGAGGCGACGCATGCCGACTCTCTTCCCGTCTTTCCTCGCCGCCGGTCTCCTCCTCACCGGACCCTGCACGCCGGCGCGCTCGCCGGCCCCGCCAGCCGCCGGGACGGAGGGAACCGCACCCGCCGGGGCGGCCTACCGGTCCGGCCGGCTTCTGAAGGTGGAGGTGCTCGAGCGCCGGGAGGGGGGATCGGTGATCCCGGCGACGCCAGAGGGGGAGACGCCTCCCGAGGAGAACCCCGAAGGCCGGCTCGTCACCTTCACGATCGAGAGCGGCGGGTCGGTCTACGTGGCACGGTGTGTCGAGGGGGCGGAGGGCTGCCGCGCCGCCGACCTCGCGAGCGGGCCGGTGCGCTTCCGGATCGAGGGGGAGATGCTCTATCTCGAGCGCCCGGGCGGCGAGGAGCTCGCCGCCCGGTTCGCCGAAGCAAATCGCTAGACGCCTACGGCGCCGAGACCACGTTCTTGATCACGACGTTGTCCACCATCACGCCGCAGGAGTGACCCGGGCGGATGTCGGAGCAGATCGAGGTCGAGTCCTGGGTGTACTCGAAGCGGAGCTGCATGACGCTCCCCGCCATCCCCGGCAGCCGCATACGGACGTGCTGGAAGCCGTTCGAATAGCCGGCCCACGCTGACATGTCCTGGAAGTAGTTGGCGTTGCTGTTGCGCGGGAAGTGCTTGGGGTGGTGCTGGATCGACCCGGTGGTGAACTCGTCGGCGAAGGCCTCGACGAGCACGGAGCGCAGGAAGCGTCCCGGGGTCTGGTCGGTCACCCGCACCAGGAAGCCGTCGTAGGCCTGGATGTTGAGGTTCGGGTCCTCCTCGGTGTCATAGCAGACGTCGAACTCCACGACGACGTACTCGGAGGTGGCCGGCACCGTGACCAAGGGGCTGAACAGCCGCTCGAAGCGGGTGTTCGCGCCTCCCGGTCCGTCGTTGGCGTTGATGTGGAAGGCGGCGTTCGAGGCCGTGCCGCAGAAGGTGGAGTTGGTCGTCCAGGGCACCGTGTTGACGCCACCGCCGTGCGAGACGGCCCAGCCGGCGGGGAGCGTCCCGGGCGCCACGCCGTTGAAGTTCTCGGCGAAGAGCGTGGTGGCCACGGGCGTGCCGGTGAAGAGCCTGTACAGCAGGGTCGCCGCGCCGTGCTGGTTGCTGCGCGCGTCGAGCACCAGTTCGATCGGGGTGCCAGGCACGAAGCCGGGGCCGATCTGGAGGACGAAGTCCTGCGTGTTCACCGCGGTGCTACCTGGATTCATGTTGGCGTAGGGCGACTGGTCCTGGACCACCGTCACGCCCGGCGTGGCCGTCGAGAGCACCGCCGTCGTGCCGAGCACCTTGTCCGCGCTCAGCGGATTGGTGACGTAGTTGCGCAGCGTGAGCCGCAGGTTCACGGTCTCGCCGGGATCGATGTAGCCGTTGCCGCCGCTGTCGGTGAAGGAGACGCCGGCGAGGGCCAGGGGCACGCTGTTGGTCGCCCGGCTGGCGGCGTTCGCGGGCGGATGGTCGCCGGCGCCCTGGCCGTCGTTCTTGGGCTGCGGTACCCGCCGGAAGAAGATCTCGGGAACGTCCATGTTGCCCGTGGGCTGGCCGTCGGTGAAGCCGAGCGTCGGCGGGAAGGTATAGGCGAAGGCGGCGAACAGCTCGCCGTCCTGGGCCACCGCCTGGTTGTAGTCGCCGAGGTTGGGCTGGCCGGTGTCGTTGCCCCAGCCGGCCTGGAACGGCCGGTCGCTGAGCGGCACCGGCGGGCTCCAGTGAACGCCGCCGTCATCCGAGTAGGTCACCGTGGTCTCGGTGAGGTCGCCGGTGGCGGCGATCCCCTGGTCGTAGTAGTAGAGATAGACCCGGCCGGTCGTCTGGTCGATGGTGACCCAGGGGAACCACTGGGCGCGGTCGTTGCCAGGCCGGCTGTTGACCCGCAGCGGCGCCGAGAAGGTGAGCCCGCCGTCGGTCGAGCGCTGGACGACGACGTCGGCGCCGTCCTGGTTGTTGTTGTTGGCGTAGGCTACGTAGACGGTCCCTGCGTAGGGCCCACCCGAGTTGTCCACGGCGAGCGTCGGCGAGGTATTGACCCGGTCGTTGCCCAGCACCTGGTCCATGGTGAAGAACTCGGCCGAGGTGTTGACCGGGGCGCTCCAGGTGGCGCCGTTGTCGGTCGAGCGGGCGAAGGCAATGGTGTTGCCCAGGCCTAAAAAGGTGCCGGGGAAGGGGAACCGCCGCCAGACGGCGTAGGCGTTGTTCGAGCCGTTGCCGGCGAAGCGCGGCACCGACGACTGGCCGTCGTCGGCGGTTTCGGAGATCACCTGGCGGGGCGACCAGGTGGGTGGGTTGCCGGTCAGGATGTCGTCCGAGTAGGTCGACGAGATCTCCAGCCCGCCGGGCGCGAAGGCGCCGGAGGTGAAGTTCGACCAGGTCAGGATCACCCGCCCGGTCTCCGGGTCGACGTCCATGAACTCCTTGTCCGCGGCGTCGACCGGGCTGCCGCTGCCGGTCACCGCGCCGTTGGGGTTCGAGGCTGGCGGTACGATGAAGGGGCCTGTCCAGGTGTGGCCGCAGTCGGTCGAGCGGTGGACGCCCATGGTCTGCACGGCGCGGGTGGCGGAGAACTTGGCGACCGCGATCGAGGCGTAGATGAAGTTGCAGCCGCCCATGTACTTGATCTCGGGGTCGCCGAGGACCTGGGGCAGGCGGGTGGTGCCGATGAGGTCGGTGCCGGGCGAGGGGAGCTGCCCGCCGTCGACGAAGGTCACGCCGCCGTCGTCGGAGTACAGGTAGCCCGAGACGGACAGCGGGTTGAGCGAGAACCCGCGGGTGTCGTTGTACCCGACCACCACGTGCTGGCCGGTCGAGTCAACGGCGATCGAGACCTCGGCTTGGCCGCCCCGGACGGAGTCCAGGTCGTCTTGCGCGTCCATCACCGCCCCGCCTTCCCCTGGACAGCGGCGCGTGTTGACGCAGCCGACGGACTTCTCGGCAACGGACTGGCGGCCCCCGGTCCGCTCGATCGCGGCGCGCGCGCGAGCGGCCAGTCGGCCCATTTCGGACATGCGGTCCTCGGCGGGCTTGAGCCTCTTGATCGCGGCCGGCGGCCGCGCGGCCGCCGGAAGCGCGAGGACCAGAACGAGAACGGCGAGCAGGGAGACGTAGAGACGCGGTTTCATCCCAATTTCCTCCTTCATAGGGGGACTCACCCGGACCAAGCAGCAACGCAAACTCTGGAGCGACGCCGCACCGATGAAAGTCTGGAACTGCGCCGTCCACCATAAAGGTGAAGAGGCGGGCTGTCAAGTGATTGTTTATAATGAAGCGAGTCTACTTATAGAAAAAATTTTATAATCGTGCTCATCAGTTTCAAAAAGACGTCCCCGGATACCGCGGATGTCCCGTGCAGGCGATGACGTGAGGGGTTTATACTCCCCGCTTCGTTCTCTCGACTCCAAGGACAGGACTGTGGCGCTTCGCAAAGGCGCTGTTGGAGAGCTTGACGATGAAAGAAAACAGAAGAGACCAGACGCCAGAGGACGCGACGGTGTCCCGCCGCAACTTTCTGCGGGGAGCATTGGCGGCGGTGGCCGTCGTGGGTTTCGACGCCCACTTCCGGAGCTGGGTCACGGTGGCAGAACTCGCCACCGGCCAGGCGAAGCTGGCGGCGGGATTCCCTTCCTTCGACGGCCAGCTCCTCACGGACGCGGCCTCTCTGGACGCCGTCGCGGAGGATTACGGCCACTTCATCAGCCGCCGGCCCATGGCCGTGCTGCGGCCCGGATCGGTGGAGGACGTCGTGCGCCTGATCGACTTCACCCGCCAGCACGGCATCCAGGTGGCGGCCCGCGGCCAGGGGCACAGCACCTATGGCCAGGCCCAGGCCGCCGCCGGGGTCGTCATCGAGATGTCCTCCCTCGCCACCATCCACGAGATCAACGGTGGCGACGCCCTGGTGGACGCCGGCGTGCGCTGGAGCGACCTGCTGCGGCAGACCATCCCCCTGGGCGTGGCGCCGCCGACCCTGACCGACTACATCGACCTCTCCATCGGCGGCACGCTGACCGTCGGCGGCGTGGGCGGCCAAGCGTTCCGCGAGGGGCCGCAGGTGAGCAACGTGCTGGAGCTGCAGGTGGTGACCGGCCGCGGCCAGCTCGTCACCTGCTCGCCCACTCATCGCCGGCAGCTCTTCGACGCCGTGCTCTCCGGACTCGGGCAGTTCGGCGTCATCGTGCGAGCCCGGGTGCGCCTCGTGCCTGTGCTGTCCGACACCCGCTTCTATGAGGCGAAGTATGGCGATCTCCACGTCTTCCTGGAGGACCTGCTGACCCTCGTCAGCGACGGCCGGTTCGATACCGTCCAGGGCTTCGCCGCCGCGGATGGAGTGGGTGGATGGACCTACTCGCTGGAAGCCACCAGGAGCTTCGCGCCGGGAGATGAGCCGGACGACGCCGCCCTGCTGGCCGGCCTGCGCTTCCTGCCGGGCCAGCAGACGGCCCGCGACATGCCCTACTTCGACTACCTGAACCGTCTGGAGCCCCTGGTGGAGCTGCTGAAGCAGATCGGCGTCTGGTACTTCCCGCACCCCTGGATCGACCTGCTGATTCCCACCGGCCAGGCCGAGAGCTTCGTCGGCGGCACGCTGGCAGCCCTCGACCCCGCGGACGTGGGGCAGGGGCCCATCCTCATCTATCCTTACCGGCGGAGCGGCTTCACGACGCCCAATTTCCGCGTCCCCGAGGGCGACACCTTCTTTCTCTTCGGCCTGCTGCGCAACGCCATCCCGCCCACGCCGGAGCGTTCGGCGGAGCTGATCGCCGCCAACCGCCGGCTCTTCGAGCAGGCGCGGGCCGTGGGCGGCTACTTCTATCCGGTCGACTCCGTGCCGATGAGCCCGGCCGACTGGCGCCAGCACTTCGGCTCGCGCTGGCACCAGTTCTTCGCCGCCAAGCAGGCCTTCGATCCGGACGCCCTGCTGGCTCCCGGACAGGGGGTCTTCCCGCGGGATTGAGCTGGTAGCGGACGCGGGGGGCGATCCTGCGGGGACGGGGCTGGTTATAGGATTGCCCCCATGCGCCGATCCCCAGCCCTCCTCGTCCTCTCGGCCCTGCTCCTTGCGGGCACCGCGCAAGCGCCGAAGCCGTCCCGTCCCGACGTGCCCGGTCCCAAAGACGGCGGCGTCACCCTGCTGCCCAACGGCTGGCGGATCGCTCCCGCCGGCCGGCACCTCAGCGTGGGGGACCTGCCCCTCGCCATGGCGGAGTCGCCGGACGGGCGGACCCTCGTGGTGAGCAACAACGGCTACTCCAAGCCGAGCCTCGCCGTGGTGGACCTCCAGCGTCTCACCGTGCCTCTCACCGTGCCGCTGGAGAACGCCTGGCTGGGTCTCGCCTGGCACCCGGACGGGCGCCGGCTCTACGTCTCCGGCGGCGGTGCGAGCTCCGTCAACGAGTTGCGGGTCACGGAGAAGGGGCTCGAGCCGGGCGCCGCCGTCCAGCTCAGGAAACCGTCCGAGCAGAGCTTCGTGGGCGGCCTCTCCCTCAGCCCGGACGGCTCCCGGCTCTTCGCCGTGCACGCCCTGGGAAAGCTCCTCTCGGCCGTGGACCTGGGGACCGGCCGGGTCGTCAAGGAGGCCGAACTGCCCGCCGAGGGCTACACCACCCTGGTATCGCCCGACGACAGGACGGTGTACGTCTCCCTCTGGGGCGGCGCCAGGGTCCTCCTCTTCGACGCGGAGACGCTCGCCTTGCGCGGCGAGGTCCCGGTGGGGGAGCACCCGAACGCCATGGTCCTCTCGAAGGACGGCGGCCGGCTCTTCGTGGCATGCGCCAACACCAACGCCGTCTGGGTGGTCGACCTCGCCGCGCAGTCTGCGAAGGAGCAGGTCTCGATCGCCCTCGATCCGGCCGCGCCGCCGGGCAGCACGCCCAACGCCCTGGGGCTCTCGCCGGACGGCCGCACGCTGCTGGCGGCCAACGCGGACAACAACTCGGTGGCGGTGGTGGACGTCTCCCGCCCTGGCGCCAGCGCAGTCCGCGGGTTCATCCCCACGGGCTGGTACCCTACCGCCGCCCAGTTCAGCCGGGATGGCAAGCGGATCTTCATCCTGAGCGGCAAGGGCCTGGCTTCGGCGGCGAACCCGCGGGGGAGCCACCCGGGTATTCCGGGCGCCAAGGGGCAATACATCGGCGAGCTGCTCCAAGGGGCCCTGTCCGTCCTCCCTGCTCCGGACGAGAGGGCCCTGGCCGAGCACACCCGCACGGTCTACCGCGTGACGCCCTACACGGCGGCGGGCCGCCTCGCTCCGGCCGGCGCGCCCCAGGGCTCGCCGGTGCCGGCCCGGGTCGGCGGGGCCTCGCCCATCAAGCACGTCTTCTACGTCATCCGCGAGAACCGCACCTACGATCAGATCTTCGGCGACCTGGAGCGCGGCAATGGCGATCCCAACCTCTGCCTGTTCGGCGAGGAGGTGACCCCCAACGCCCACGCCCTGGCCCGCGAGTACGTCCTCTTCGACAACTTCTACGTCAACGCCGAGGTGAGCTACGGCGGCCACGCCTACTCGACCGGGGCCTATGCCACGGACTTCGTGGAGAAGGTCTGGCCCATGAACTACGCCGACCGGGGCGGCGACTACCTGATCAGCGAGAAGGGCGAGCAGCGCAACGCCTACGGCAACATCACCGCTCCTCAGAACGGCTT
>DASWME010000361.1:0-3946 GCA_036399915.1 Thermoanaerobaculia bacterium | reverse complement strand
ATGAGTCGGATAACCATAACGGCGGTTGTCTTTCGAGAGAACGGACTGTGGGTCGCGCAGTGCCTCGAGTACAACTTCGTTGGCTGCGCCGAGAACCTGGACGCGCTGCCGAACGAGTTGCTGCGTCAGATCATGGCCCAGGTCGAGGCCGACTTGGAGGCCGGCAAGCCGCCGTTCTTTGGGTTCAAGCCCGCCCCCAAAAGGTATTGGGACCTGTTCGAGGAGATCAAGGGCAGCACCAAACCGATCAGGCCCCGCAAGAGCCTGCGGCAACGCCTCCATGGACTGCGGGATACCCGGGTCGAGGCCCAGCTCTTCCCGGTGGTCGTGGCGGCCTAGTCCTCCGGACGTGGATCCAGAGCGAAGTCCAGTACGGCCTCGTCCCCCTCGAAGAAGAGTTCCACCAGAGCTGCAACCAGTGAGACAGGCATGCGCTCTCCTGGAAGCTGCGGGAGCGCGTACCGCACTTCCCCGTCAGTGATGCGCAGGTCTCCTCTGCGATTGCTCTCGATCCAAAGCTTCTTTCCCCTGTCGCCCGCGAGCTTGACGAACTCGCCGAGGGTCAACAGGGCAGGCTCTTCGCCGTTACCGCCTTTTCCTGGGCTGTTCACGCGCGCTCAGTGTAGGGACACCGCAGGGGGAATTCAACGCCAACCGTCTGCCTTGACGCAAAATATGACGCCGAGACGTGCCGGTTGGGGGGCCGAACTGACGCTCCCCGGGAATTCCCGGCGGGCCGGCCGGGTTCTGAGGGAAGGCGTCCCGTTCTTTACTTCCCCGACCCCAGGACGTAGCATGAGGAGCCTGCAGTGGCCCACGAAGGGTTCGGGTCCTGTGCATCGGCCGATTCCGAACCTCGTCAGGCCCGGAAGGGAGCAGCGATAAGGTTTCCGGCCGAGTGCCGCAGCCACACCGGAACCCTTCGTTGACCACTGCCCCCATCGCCCCATGACGTACCAGGTCCTCGCGCGCAAGTGGCGCCCGCAGAATTTCTCCAGCCTCGTCGGCCAGGAGCCGATCGTCACCGCTCTGCGCAACGCCCTCCAGGAGGGACGCATCGCCCAGGCCTATCTCTTCTCGGGCATCCGCGGCGTGGGCAAGACCACGGCGGCGCGGGTGCTCGCCAAGGCGCTCAACTGCGAGCGCGGCCCGGCGGCCGATCCCTGCAATGAGTGCCTGCCCTGCATCGAGATCACCCGCGGCTCGGACTTGGACGTCATCGAGGTGGACGCCGCCACCTACTCCAAGGTCGAGCAGGTCCGCGAGCTCACCGAGAGCCTGAAGTACGGTCCGGCCCGCGACCGCTACAAGGTCGTGGTGCTCGACGAGATCCACCGCCTCTCGCGCCAGGCCTTCGACGCCCTGCTGAAGATCGTCGAGGAGCCGCCGCCCCACCTGGTCTTCATCTTCGCCACCACCGAGATCGACGCGGTGCCGGCGACCATCCTGTCGCGCTGCCAGGAGTTCCACTTCCGGCGGGTGCCGTCCCAGCAGCTTGCCGCACTTCTGCGCACGATCTGTGAGGCGGAGGGGATTAAGGCGAGCGACACGGCCCTGCGGCTGATCGCCCGCGCCGGCGAGGGGAGCGTGCGCGACTCGGTGGCGCTGCTCGACCAGCTCGCCACCTTCGGCTCGGGAGCCATCGCCGACGAGGACGCCGTGCGCCTGCTGGGCGGGCTCGACACGGCCCTGTTCCAGACGCTGCTCGCGGGGATCCTCGCGGGCGATCCCCAGGCGGTGAGCGCCGCCGTGCGCCGGGTGGAGGAGGAGGGGTGGGACCCGCGCCACGTCTACGGCCAGTTCCTCGCCTTCTGCCGCGACGCGCTGCACCTCGCCATGGGCGGCTCGCCCGCGCAGGTGGACCTGCCCGGCGAGGAGGCGCAGGCCCTGGCCGCCACGGCCAAGGCGAGCGGCTACGAGAACCTGCTGCGGCTCTTGAACCAGCTCCTGACCAGCGAAAACGTCGTGCGCCGCAGCGAGACCGGCACGCTGGCGGTGGAGATCGCCTGGCTGCGCGCCGCCGAGCTGCCCAAGCTGACCCGCGTCGAGGAGATCCTCGCCGCCGGCGGCGGCCGCCAGGAGGCCGCCGCGCCGAGGCCCGCTGCCGCGGCGCCGCGCCCGGCCCCCTCATCCCCCAAGCCCATACCGCCACGGAGCCTCGCACCCGAGCCCGCGCCGGCCCCCCGGGCGGCGGCCCCGCCCCGGACCGAGACGGCTCCTCCGCGCCCGGCGGCACCGCCCCCCGCGCCGAGCCGGCCGAGCGATCCGATCACCGCGTTCCGGGAGGAAGCCGGCAAGCGCAAGCAGAACGTCGGCGGGTTCCTGGGGGCGGCCGAGGACCTCCGTTTCGCGGACGGCCGCCTCACCATCCTCTGTCCGGGCGGGGACGCCTATCTGCGGACGCGGCTGGAAGCCAACCGCCCGCTCCTCGAAGAGGCGGCGGCGGCCGTCTGGGGTCCGGGGACCCGTCTTGATATCCTGGAGAACCGCAACGCGCCCAAGGCCGCCGCGGAGCCGAAGCCCGCCCCGGTCCAGGGGGTCGAGCAGATCCCGGCCGTCCAGGCGGTCCTCGAGATCTTCAAGGGCAGCCGGGTCGAGACCGTGGAAGAGCACGGAAGCCATACAGAGGAGTGATATCCAATGAGCAGCATGCGGACACTGATGAAGCAGGCCCAGGAGATGCAGGAGCGCCTCCAGCGCGAGCTCAACGAGCTGGTGGTCGAGAGCAGCGTCGGCGGCGGCATGGTCACCGTCAAGATGAGCGGCCACAAGCAGCTCGTGGGGTGCAAGATCGACCCCGAGGCCATGGACCCGAACGATCCGTCGATGCTGGAAGACCTGATCGTCGCCGCCGTCAACGAGGCCGGCCGCAAGATCGAGGAGACCATGCAGGGGAAGATGGGCGCGATGGCGGCGAGCCTGCCGGGCCTGTTCTAGCCCCCCGCGGGAGCCGATGTCCGAACCCCTGGCCCGGCTCATCGGCGAGCTCGCCCGGCTTCCGGGCATCGGCCCCAAGACCGCGACCCGCCTCGCCCACTATCTCCTCAAGGTGCCGGCGCCCGAGGCCGAGGCGCTGGCGCAGGCCATCGTGGAGGTCAAGGAGAAGCTCTTCCACTGCTCGGTCTGCAACTCCATTACCGCCGTGGACCCCTGCCGCTACTGCTCGGACCCGCGGCGGGACCGCGGCCGGATCTGCGTCGTCGAGGAGCCGTTCAACATCGAGCCCATCGAGCGCACGGGCGAGTACCACGGCCTCTATCACGTCCTCTTGGGCGCGCTCTCGCCGCACCGGGGGATCGGCCCCGACCGCCTGGCGATCCCCGGCCTGCTCGCGCGGCTGGAGGGGGTCGAGGAGGTCATTCTGGCCACCAACCCCAACGTCGAGGGGGAGGCGACGGCGCTCTACCTCGCCCGCCAGCTCAAGCCCCGGGGGGTGCGGGTGACCCGCCTCGCCTTCGGCATGCCGGTCGGAGGCGACATCGAGTACACCGACGAGGTGACGCTGGGCCGGTCGCTCGCCGGCCGGCGGGAGATGTGACCTTCGGCGACCTCCTCCCGCAGATCGTCGTCCCGCCTCCCGGGCCGCGCTCCCGCGAGCTGTCGGCCGCCCTGCGGCGGCTCGAGGCGCCGGGGGTCAACACGCTGTCGTCCGAGGTCAGCGGGGCCGCCGGCGAACCCCTCCAGGCGTCCATTCTCTGGGAGGAGGCGCGGGGCGCCAACGTCCGCGACGTCGACGGCAACATCTATATAGACCTCACCTCGGGCTTCGGGGTCGCGGCCGTGGGACACCGCCACCCGCGGGTGGTGGCGGCGGTGCGCGAGCAGGCCGGCCGGCTGCTCCACGGCCTGGGCGACGTGATGGCCCACCCGCTGCGCGTCGAGCTGGCGCGGAAGCTCGCCGGGCTCGCGCCGGTCGACGATCCTCAGGTCTTCTTCTCCATCTCCG
>DASWME010000360.1:0-13958 GCA_036399915.1 Thermoanaerobaculia bacterium | reverse complement strand
GAGGCACAGGTGCCCGGCTCGGAGCTATCCCGACCGGAAGCCGACGAGGAGAGAGTGCGGCTGGACCTCGATATGTGAGCGCTCCGAGATGTGGTAGCCTACCGGCCGCCTGTGGATGCCGCTCACCTCGCGGCCGCTTCGGAGGGTGAGCGGCCACGTCGCATCATCCCAGGACAAGCCTTTTGGGAGTCTCCTTCGATGAGTCAACGTCTGACCCGCAAAGAGATCAAGCGGGACGATTTCGCCACCGCCGTCGGTCGGAGCGTCGAGTACGCCGAGAGCCACGTCCGGACCATCGCCTATGCCATCGGTGGGATCCTGCTGCTGATCGCGCTGGGCGTCGCGGCGTATTACTGGCGCGGCCACCGCCAGCAGGGCGCCAACCAGGCCCTGGCGCAGGCGATGAAGGTCTATCAGGCCCCGGTCACGGCCACCGGCGCCAAGCCGAACGATCCCGGCGAGCCGAGCTTCCCCACGGAAGCCGCCCGCCGGACGCGCGCCAAGGAGCTGCTGGAGAAGGTCCGCGACGACTACGGCTCCACCGACGCCGCCGACGTCGCCGGTCTCTACCTCGCGCGGATCGCCGCTGACGAGGGGCGGCTCGACCAGGCCCGCGAGCTGTGGAACGACTTCGTCGACGAGCACGGCGACAGCATGCTCGCAAGCGAGGCGCGGCTGAACCTCATCGACCTCGACCGCAAGCAGGGCAGGGGCGAGGAGGTCGTCAAGGACTTGCGGGCCATGCTGGAGAAGGGGGACGCGCCGCTGCCCCAGGACGTGATCCTGAACGAGCTGGGCAGGACCCTGGAGCAGCTCAAGCGCCCGCAGGAGGCGGTCCAGGCGTACCAGCGGATCCTCGACGAGTTCCCGCAGTCCCCCTACCGGATGGAAGCCCAGCAGAAGATCTCGGCGCTCGACCCCACGCGCGCTCCCGCCGGCGGCGCCCTGCCCGGCGGCATTCCCGGCTTCCCGGGCTGATCGCTCCCCGTCGATGACCCTGCCCTACCGCATCCTGGAGCGCAAGCGCGCCGGGATGCGGCTCACCGAGGAGGAGATCCGCTCCGTGGCCCTCGGCGCCGCCGACGGCTCCTGGAGCGAGGGCCAGCTCGCCGCCTTCCTGATGGCGGCCGCCATCCGCGGGCTGGACCCGGAGGAGACCCGCGCCCTCACCCTGGCCATGCTGGAGTCCGGCGAGCGCTGGGACCTCGCCCGCGAGGTGCCGCGGCTCTGCGACAAGCACTCCACCGGCGGCGTGGGTGACAAGGTCTCGCTGATCATCGCGCCGCTCCTCGCGAGTTGCGGCCTGCCCATCGCCATGCTGACCGGCCGCGGTCTCGGCCACACCGCCGGCACCATGGACAAGCTGGAGAGCATCCCGGGAATGGACGTGCAGCCGGACCGCGCCCGATTCCTCCACCTCCTGGACCGTTGCGGCATGGCTATCGGCGGCGCCACGGCTGAGATCGCCCCGGCCGACCGCCGCCTCTATGCGCTCCGCGACACCACCGCCACGGTCGATTCCCTCCCCTTGATCGTGGCCAGCATCCTCTCGAAGAAGCTCGCCATGGGGGCTGCGGCCGTGGTCTTCGACGTCAAGACCGGCAACGGCGCCTTCATGCGCGACCTGGACCGGTCGGTGGAGTTGGCCCGCCTCCTGGTGGAGACGGCCCGTGTCCTGGGCACCCCCGCCGCGGCCTTGGTGACGGACATGAACCAGCCCCTGGGGCGCTGGTGCGGCCATGCCGCCGAGGTGCTGGAGAGCCTCCAATGCCTGGCGGGCGAGGGGCCTGAGGACCTCATGGAGGTCACTTTTTCCCTGGCCGAGGAGGTGTCGCGGCTGGTTGGCCGGCCCTTGAGCCGGCGGGAGCTGGAGGAAGCCCTCGCCTCCGGCCGCGCCCGCGAGCGCTTCCTGCAATGGGCCGCTCTCCAGGGAGCGGACCCCGCCTGGTTGCAGGATCCCCGGCTGCCGCTGGCGCCTGTGGAGCGGCCGCTTCTCGCTCCGCGTCCCGGCACCCTCTCCGCCCTGGATGTGCGCCAGCTCGGCCTGCTTCTGGTCGAAGCCGGCGGCGGCCGATCCCGTCCGGGCGATGCCATCGATCATGGCATCTCCCTCGAAACCAAGGCGCGCCTCGGAGAGGAGGTGAGGGAGGGCGACGAGCTGGCCCGCGTCTATCTCCGGCGGGATGACGAGCGTCTGGTCTCGCTCTTCGAGACCTGTTACACGGTAGCCGACGAAGGCGAGGCGCCGCCACTGATCGCGGCGCGCTTCTGAGGCGGGCCGGGCCCTGGGATATCATCCCGCCTCATGAAGGCCGCCATCCTCGCCGTTGGATCGGAGCTGCTCGGCACCGATCGGCTGGACACCAACTCCCTGCGCTTGACGGCCCTGCTCGACCGTTACGGCGTCGAGCTGCGGCGCAAGGCCGTGCTCGGCGATGCGGAGGAGGAGATCGCGGCCGAGCTGCGGTCCCTGCTCCCGCGCGTGGACCTCATCCTCGTCACCGGCGGCCTGGGACCCACGGCGGATGACGTGACCCGCGAGGCGGTCGCCGCCGCGCTGGGCCGGCGGCTCTATTTCGACCAGGAGGTCCTGGCCCATATCGAGCGCCGGTTCCAGTCCCTGGGCTGGCGCATGCCGGAGGTCAACCGCCGGCAGGCCGAAGTGGTGGAGGGGGCGGAGGTCCTCCCCAACGCCCGGGGCACGGCGCCGGGGATGCGCCTCGAAAGCGGCGGCTGCACCCTGTTCCTCTTCCCCGGCGTGCCCACCGAGCTGGACGGACTGATGGGCTCCGCCCTGGAGCCCTGGCTCGCCCGGCGCTCCGGCGGCGTCGCCCGCGAGACGGCGGTACTCAAGATCGCCGGCCTTCCCGAGTCCGTGGTGGAGGAGCGGATCGCCCCCGCCTACGAGGAGTTCGGCCGCGAGGCCATCACCATCCTGGCCAATGCCGGGGAGATCCGTCTCCAGGTCACGGCGGCGGGTCCCGAGCCCGAGCGCCGGGCTCGTCTTGAGGCCATGGTGGCGCGCCTCTCGGAGCTGGCGGGAGACGCGGTCTTCACCACCCGCGAGGAGGACACGCTGGAGAGCGTGGTGGGCGATCTGCTCCGCGCCGCCGGCGCGACCCTCGCCGCCGCCGAGTCGTGCACCGGCGGCCTCTTCTCGCAGCGCGTCACCGCCGTCGCCGGCAGCAGCGACTACTTCCTGGGTGCCGCCGTCACCTACAGCAACGAGTTGAAGACGAAGCTGGTGGGAGTGCCGCCGGAGATGCTCACCGGGCATGGCGCGGTCTCCGAGCCGGTGGCCCGCGCCATGGCCGAGGGCGCCCGCCGGGCCCTGGGCAGCCACTGGGGCGTGGGCATCACCGGCATCGCCGGACCGGGGGGCGGCAGCGAGGAGAAGCCGATCGGCACCGTGCACATCGCCGTGGCCGGACCCCGCGACGGCCAGGTGGACCACCGCAGGCTGCGCCTGCCGGGCGACCGCGACCGGGTGCGCCGGTTCTCGGCCCAGCTCGCCCTGGAGATGCTGCGCCGGCGCCTGCTGGCCGCGGCGGTGGAGGGCGCGTGAGGCTGTTTGTGGCCCTGGAGGTCCCGGAGCCGCCGCGCCGCGACGTGCGTCGTCGAGTCGAGGGCGTGCGCGACCGGCTGCCCCGGGCCCGCTGGGTGGATCTGGACAATCTCCACCTGACTCTCCTGTTCCTGGGCGAGACGCCGGAAGCCGGCGTTCCCGGCCTCGCGGCGAAGCTCCGCGAGGCGTTTGCCCGCTGTCCCGCCCTGGACCTGCGGCTTGCGAGCGGCGGCACCTTCCCGCCGGGACGCCCCGCGCGCGTAGCCTGGGTGGGGGTCGACGCTCCCCAGGAGCTGATGACGCTCCAGGCGGACGTCACCCGCGCCGCCGTGGAAGCCCTGGAGTTCGCGCCTGAAGAGCGCGCCTACCATCCTCACGTCACCCTGGCGCGTTGCCCCGATGCGTGGCGGCGGGATGCCATCGACAAGTTCAAGAACGCCCTCACCGGCCCTGTCGGCCCGCCGTTCGTGGCGGACCACGGCGTCCTCTTCCAGAGCAAGCTCTCGCCGAAGGGGGTCCGCTACCTGCCGGTCGAAGTCTTTCCAATGATGGGAGGAGAGGGATGAGCCCCGGGCTTGCCGCCGCGCTGATCGCCGGCGCTTATCTCCTCGGCTCGGTCTCCTTCAGCGTCCTGGTGGTCAAGCTGGTCCAAGGCCTGGACGTCCGCACGGTGGGGAGCGGCAACGCCGGAGCGACCAACGCGTTGCGCGCCGCCGGCAGAAAGGCGGGCGCGGCTGTGCTGGCCCTCGACGTCGCCAAGGGGGTGACGGCGGTGGCCGTCCCGCGGGTCCTCGACGCGCCGCCAGCCGTAATGGGCGGTGCCGCGGTCGCCGTCGTGCTCGGGCACGTCTTCCCGGTCTTCTTCGGCTTCCGTGGTGGCAAGGGGGTCGCCACCTCGGCGGGAGCCCTGGGGACCATGGCGCCGGCCTCCATGGTCCTGGGCTTGGTGGTCTTCCTCGCCGTTCTCGCCTGGAAGCGTTACGTCTCGCTGGGATCGATCGTCACGGCAGCGCTCTTCCCGTTCCTGGTCTGGATCACCTCGTATCTCCATGGACAGGAGTCCGGCGTTGCCTGGCTGCTGCTGTCCTCGGCGGCGATCGCGGTGATCGTCATCGCCCGGCATGCCAGGAATTTTCAGCGTCTGCGAAACGGGACCGAGCCCCGGCTGGGAGAGGGGCGGAACGAGGCGGCCGGAGAGGCGGAGCCATGAACGGCAATCCGAAGCGGATCGGCATCCTCGGTGCGGGCTCCTTCGGCACCGCGCTCGCCGTCCACATGGCCGGCGCGGGCGGGCATCCCGTGCGGCTGTGGGCCCGCAACCCCGAGCTGGCGCGGCGGATGACGGAGGAGCGGGCCAATCCCGAGTACCTGCCAGGCGTGGAGCTCCCTCCCGGCATCGTGCCGACCGCGGACGCGGCAGACCTCGCCGACAGCGAGTTCCTCCTCATGGCCGCGCCCTCGCACGGCTTCCGGGAGGTCCTGCGCCGCTTCCTGCGCCTGCATTCCGGCGGCCGGCCGCTGCCGCTCGTCTCGGCCGCCAAGGGGATCGAGCCCGAGACCCTGGCGCGGATGAGCCAGGTTGCCTTCGAGGAGGGCACGGCCGCCGGCCGGGAGATCCGCTTCGCCGTGCTCTCGGGCCCCACCTTCGCGGCCGAGCTGGCCCGCAACGTCCCCAGCGCCGCCGTGATCGCCTCGGAGGACGCCCACTTCGCCACCGAGGCCCGGGAATGCCTCGCGACCCCCTACCTGCGGCTCTACTCCTCCGCGGACGTGGCGGGGGTCGAGCTGGGGGGGACCACCAAGAACGTCGTCGCCATCGCCGCCGGCGCCCTCTCCGGAATGGGCCTCGGGCACAACACCCTGGCGGCGCTGATCACCCGCGGCCTGCACGAGATCACCCGCCTCGGCATCGCCTACGGCGGCCAGCCGCGCACCTTCGCCGGCCTCGCCGGCCTGGGCGACCTGGTGCTCACCTGCACCGGCGGCCTGTCGCGCAACCGCCGCATCGGCCTCGACCTCGCGGCCGGCCGCAGCGTGGCCGAAATCACGGGCGAGACCCACATGGTGGCCGAGGGCGTGCGCAACTCGATCGCCGTCTCCCGCCTCGCGGCCCAGCGCGGCGTCGAGATGCCGATCACCCAGCAGATGGTGGCCGTCCTGCACCATGGCAAGGACCCCCGCAAGGCCGTCGAAGAGCTGATGACGCGGGAGTTGAAGTCGGAAACCGAGCTGTGAAAGCGTGAGATCCATGGCCAGCGAACCCAGTCCCGAAGCCCAGCACCAGACCGTCCTGATCCTCGACTTCGGCGGCCAGTTCACCCAGTTGATCGCGCGCCGGGTGCGCGAGAACCGGGTCTACTGCGAGGTCCACCCCTTCGACCTGCCTGTCGAGGAGATCCGGCGGCGCAAGCCCATCGGCCTGATCCTCTCCGGCGGCCCGCAGAGCGTCTACGAGCAGGGCGCCCCCAGCGCCGAGCCCGGGATGTTCCGTCTCGGCATGCCCGTGCTGGGGATCTGCTACGGCATGCAGGTGATGGCCCACGAGCTGGGGGGCGGCGTCGAGGGCTCGAGCCACCGGGAGTATGGCCGGGCCGAGATCTCCATCGCCGAGCCCGGCAAGCTCTTCGCAGGACTCTCCGACTGCGAGACCGTCTGGATGAGCCACGGCGACCGCGTGCGCTACCTGCCGCCGGGTTTCCGGAAGACCGCCAGCAGCGTCAATGCGCCCGTGGTCGCCTTCGAGGACCCGGAGCGGGGGTTCTACGGCATCCAGTTCCACCCCGAGGTGTCGCACACCGTCTCGGGCGGCGAGATGCTGCGCAACTTCCTCTTCGGCGTCTGCGGCGCCCGCGGCGACTGGCGGATGGCCTCTTACCTCGAAGAGGCGGTCGCGACGGTGCGTGAGCGGGTGGGGGAGGGGCGGGTGATCTGCGCCCTCTCGGGCGGCGTCGACTCCTCCGTCGTCGCGGCCCTGCTCCAGCGCGCCGTGGGTGAGCGCTCGACGGCGATCTTCGTGGACAACGGCGTGCTGCGCAAGGACGAAGCCGTGCAGGTCGTCCACAGCCTGCGCGACGGGCTCGGCATCCCCGTGCTCGCGGTGGACGCCCGCGAGCGCTTCCTCCGCGAACTGGCCGGCATCGAAGACCCCGAAAAGAAGCGGAAGACGATCGGCCGTGTCTTCATCGACGTATTCAGGGACGAGGCGCAGAAGATCCAGGAGGTGGGTTACCTCGCCCAGGGTACGCTCTACCCGGACGTGATCGAGTCGGTGTCGGTCAAGGGCCCCTCGGCGGTCATCAAGACCCACCACAACGTAGGCGGCCTGCCGGCGGAGCTGGGCTTCGAGCTGGTCGAGCCGCTCCGCTTCCTGTTCAAGGACGAGGTGCGCCAGCTCGGCCGCGAGCTGGGGCTGCCCGAGCAGATCCTCAGCCGGCATCCCTTCCCCGGCCCCGGCCTCGCCGTGCGCATCCTGGGCGAGGTCACGGCCGAACGGGTCCGGCTGCTCCAGGAGGCGGACGCCATCTTCCTCCACGAGCTGCGCGAGAGCGGCTGGTACGACAAGGTGAGCCAGGCCTTCGCCGTGCTCCTCCCCGTCAAGAGCGTCGGCGTGATGGGCGACTTCCGCACCTATGAGAGCGTCATCGCCCTGCGCGCCGTCGAGACCCAGGACTTCATGACCGCCGACTGGGCCCACCTGCCGTACGAGCTGCTGGGACGGGTCGCCAACCGTATCGTCAATGAGGTGAAGGGTGTCAACCGCGTCGTTTACGATGTGACGAGCAAGCCCCCGGCGACGATCGAATGGGAGTGAGTCATGATTGCCGATGCCAAGATCCACCTTCCGGAGGCCGAGATCAATGAGTTCTGCCGCCGCTGGCAGATTGCCGAACTCTCCTTGTTTGGGTCGGTCCTACGGGACGATTTCCGGCCGGACAGCGATGTCGATGTTCTCGTGACGTTCGCTCCCGAGGCTAGGTGGAGCTTGTTCGACATGGTTCACATGCAGGAAGAGCTCGAAGCCCTCCTCGGCCGTGAGGTCGATCTCGTGGATCGGAGAGCCGTGGAGCGGAGCGAGAACTACATTCGCCGGAAACATATCCTGAGCAGCCTGGTGCCGGTCTATGTGGCGGGATGAGGCGTATCTCCTCGACATCCTGATCGCGGCGCGAAAGGCGTTGCGTTATACCGAGGGCTTCTCCTGGGAAAGTTTCCGGGAGGATGGCCGTACTCAGGACGCCGTGATGAGGAACCTCCAGATCATCGGGGAGGCAGCGCGCAGGATTTCCGAGGAGTTCCGGGGAGAGCACTCCGAAATCCCATGGGGCGAGATCCTCGGGATGAGGAACCGTCTGGTCCACGAGTACGGGCGGGTCAACGTTGAGAAGGTCTGGGAAACTGTCGTGGACGACGTTCCCGCGCTGATCCGGCAGATCGAACCTCTCGTGCCTCCGGAAGAACCGGACTGAGATGCTCTTCCGCCGCCCCCCTCCCCAGGCCGCCTACGAGCTCGTCACCCGCGCAGGCTGCCACCTCTGCGACGAGATGGCGGCCCTCCTCGACGATGTCCTCCCCTCCTACGGCCTGACCTGGTCGCCCCGGGACGTGGACGCCGAGCCGGAGCTGCGGGCCCGCTATACGGACGTGGTCCCCGTGCTGCTGCGGGATGGCCTGCCGGTGGCCAAGGTCCGGCTCGACCGCCGGAGCCTGGTCCGCATCGTCGAGGGCCGGCGCTAGATCACGGGCGCTTTGATACCATGGAGAGGTGCCAAGAGGCGTTTGGCCATCCCATACGATTCCTTTGGGGGAGAGGAGGACTGCATGTTCTGTCCTGAATGTGGCCTTGATTACGAAGAGGGCTCCTCGCTCTGTCCGGAGTGTGAAGTGCCCCTCGTCGCCGAGCCGGTGGAGGAGGCCGGCGGAGCGGCGGAGTTCATCCCGCTGGTCGAGGTGACGGACGCCGCGGCGTTCGCTCTTGCCATCTCCCGGCTCGAGGAGGCGGGGATCTCCTGGTTCGTCCAGAGCGAGCCGCCCCTCGGGATCCCCTCCGAGCCCAGAGGTCCGGTGGCCGTGATCTACGTCGCGGAGAACCGCCTCGAACCGGCGCGCCGGGCCGTGGAAACGGTCCTCATCGGCGCCGGCGTACGGGGCTGAAGCCTCCTCCGGGCCCCTCCCGGGAATGACCACGCGACGGGCTCCGGTTGGAGCCCGTGAACCGTGGAGTCCATGGAGCGGTGACGCTCCAGGGCGCGGGAGGGGATACCGGGATGTCATGGCGTTTTCTCTGACTCCGCTGGTCCTGTGCCTTACCGCATGGGCCCTCTCTGGGGCGACGCAGCCGGCGGATCCGGCCGCGGCCGGCTGGGAGCCCTATGCGGAGGAGGGCGGCTGCATCGGTGGCAGCCGCTGTGGCGACCAGGGGGACGCGATCCGCATCCCCCTGGAGGACGCTCCCGTCCAGGGCGTTCGCTTCCGCGCCCACGACGACGTCGGTGAGACCAGCGACGGACGTCTGCGCGTCCGCATCGACGCCGCCGCGGTCGCGTCCGACCTCGACGTGGCGAAGGGCGGCGACCTCTACGAGCTGCCCGTCAACGGGCTGCGCGGACGGTTCCTGATCATCGAGACCCGCACGGACGACGAGGTCGTCGTCGAGGACATCGAGGTGCGGTACAACGGCCTGCGGCGGCCGCGGCAGAGGCGCGAGTGGCGGGCCTATCCCGAGGAAGCCGGCTGCATCGGCGGCGAGCGCTGCCGCGACCAGGGAAGGGCGATCCGCATTCCGCTGGAGGACGCCCGCGTCTATGGCGTCCGCTTCCACGCCCACGACAACGTGGGCCCCCGCACCCGGGGGCACCTGCGGGTACGCATCGACAGCCGCAGCATCGCGCAGGACATCGACGTCCCGAGGGCCGGCGAGAGCTACAACCTGCTCCTCTCAGGGCTCCGCGGCCGTTTCCTGGTCTTCGAGGCCCTCACCAGCGAGGAGGTCGTGGTGGAGGACATCGAGGTGCAGTACGCGGGGCTGCGGGACCCGTGGGAGAGGCGGCGGCGGTAGGCCCCTCAGGACTGAGGGCGCCGCAGCTCGATCCTGCCCATCCTCTCCGGGTTCTTCTTCAGCTCCCTTGCCAGCCGCAGGCCCAGCCGCTTCTGCAGCTCGCGGCGCTCGGCGGGGTCGGTCACCTTGCTCGCGTCGATCCAGCCGCCGGCGATCATGCCGTGGCCGCCCCCCTTGCCGCGGCGGCCGATGATGCGGTGCATCAGGGCCCCGGCGTCCGCCCGCGTGTTGGTGGTGCGGATCGAAAGGTACAGGCGGTCCTGGTAGTAGCCGGTGGCCAGCGACCAGGTCTTCCCCTCCATCCGCAGCAGCAGGTCCGCGATCTCGGGCACGATGTCCGGCTGCTCGATGGGGCCGAGATGGCTGAGGACCAGCGAGTCCACCGCCTCCACGTTCTCCAGCGCGTCGTGCAGGTTGCCGAAGTAGGCGAGGGGCAGGCGCGGGCTCTGGATACGGGCGAGGAGGCGGTGGTTCGCCTGCGGGAAGAAGAGGTCGTGGATCGCCTTGTCGGGCCCCGCGTGCTCGCGGGCGAAGTCCAGGGTCTCCGAGCGGATGGCGTAGACCAGCGCCGTTGCCAGGGCGCGCGTGGGCTGGACGTCCGCGGCCAGCATGTACTCGGCGAGGATGGTGGCCGTGGCCCCGTACTCCGGCCGGATGTCGTAGAACGGCCCGGTCTGGGTGTTGGCCCGCACCGGGTGGTGGTCGATCACGATGTCCGGCACGGTGCGCGACGGGAGCTGGTTGTTGCCGCTGCGGGGCTGCGTGTCCACGAGCGCGAAGTGCCGGTAGCTCTTCAGGCTCAAGTGGCGGATGTGACTGAAGGGCAGGCGCAGGCTGCGCACCATCTCGCGGTTCTCGGCGCGGCCGATGATGCCGCCGTAGGCGACCCTGACCCGCTGGCGGAACGCCTGCCGCAGCACCCGCGCCAGGATCTGGGCCGAGGCGAGCGCGTCGGGATCGGGGTTGTCGTGGGTGAGGACGAGCCAGCGGCCCCTGGCCTCGCGCCGCACCATCTCCGACAGGGTGGCGAAGCAGTCGCGGGTTGCCTCGGTGATCATGAGGCGGCGCAGGGACTCAGGTAGCCTTCCCGAGGCTCTCGGCGAAGCGCTCGCGCGCGTCGCGCAGCCCCGCCGTGTCCTCGCCGGCCGCCGTGGCGCGGGCGATGAAGTCATCGAGGCGCGCCAGATCCTCGAACACCTCGTAGCGCCCGGTCAGCTCCTCGTTCCCCCGGAACCGGCGCACCCAGACGTACAGCCGCGCCGGCTCGCCGTCTTCCGGCCCGCTCACCGAGGCCTCGAAGGTCATGCGGTCTTCGCTCGCCATCGTCCTTAGTCTATCCCGGGGAGGGCCGGGGAGGTGAGGGCTGCCCCGTGCTACCATTCGCGCCGGCTGCGCGCCCCGTCATGATCAAGGAAATCTTCCACATCGGCTCGTTCTCGATCAGCCCTTTCGGGGTGATGCTGGTCCTCGCCTTCCTCGCCAGCTACCTCCAGCTCCGCTGGGGGATGAAGCGGCTCGGCATCGGCGACGAGGAGGACGCAAGCGCCCTGGTGTTCGCCGCCGGCCTGGGCGGCATCCTCGGCGCCAAGGTCTACTACGCCCTCCTCAACATGGACTGGCGGCTGCTCTTCGACCGCTCGGGGCTCGTCTGGTACGGCGGCTTCATCCTCGGCGCTCTCGGCGTGATCTGGATGATGCGGCACCGGCGCCTGCCCGCCTGGCCCATGGCGGACGTGGCCGCTCCGGCCCTCGCCTTGGGCTACGCCGTCGGCCGCATCGGCTGCTTCCTGGTGGGCGACGACTACGGCCGGCCCACCGACCTCCCCTGGGGCGTCGCCTTCCCGGTGGGGCTTCCTGAGACCACGGCGGGCAACCTCCGCCAGATGTTCCACGTCCAGGTCCCCGCTTCGGTGCCGGACGACGCGCTGCTGCGCGTCCACCCGACGCAGCTCTACGAGACGGCCATGGCCCTGGCCATCTGGGGCGTCGGCGTATGGCTGTTCAAGCGCCGACTCCAGCCCGGCACGGTCGCCTTGACCGTCCTGGCGCTCCTCGCCGTCGAGCGCTTCCTGGTCGAGTTCCTGCGCGCCAAGGACGACCGCTTCTTCGGCGGCTTCACCCTGGCGCAGGGGATCAGCCTCGCCGTGCTCCTCCTCGTCCTCGGGATCGCCTGGTACCGCCGCGGCCAACTCGAGCCGAGGGCGGCGTGACGCCCCCCCGCCTCCTCACCATCGCCGGCTCCGACTCCGGGGGCGGCGCCGGCATCCAGGCGGACCTCAAGACCTTCGCCGCCCACGGCGGCTACGGCATGAGCGTCATCGCCGCCCTGACCGCTCAGAACACCCGCGAGGTGCGCGCCGTCCTGGAGGTGCCGACCGAGATGGTGGCGGCCCAGATCGACGCTGTTCTGGACGACATCGGCGCCGACGCCGTCAAGATCGGCCTGCTGGCGAGCGCCGAGGTCATCCGCGCCGTGGCCGACCGGCTGCGCTTCCATCTCACAGGGACCGCGACTCCCATCGTCCTCGATCCGGTCATGGTGGCCAAGAGCGGCGCCCGATTGCTGCGCGAGGACGCCGTCGAGGCCCTCGCCACGGACCTGCTGCCCCTGGCGACCCTGGTGACCCCGAACGTGCCCGAGCTGGAGGCGCTGACGGGCCTGCCGGCCGCCACCGAGGAGGAGCGGCTGCGCGCCGCCGAAGCGCTGGCGGCCCGGGGACCGGCGGTGCTCGCCAAGGGCGGCCACGCTGAAGGCGAGGAGGTCGTGGACCTGCTGCTCGAAGGCGGCCGGGTGCACCGCTTCACCCATCCCCGTATCCACAGCACCTCGACGCACGGCACGGGCTGCACGCTCTCCTCGGCCATCGCCGCCCGGCTGGGAGCCGGGGAGGACCTCCCCCGAGCCGTCGAGGGGGCGGTGCGGTACTTGCAGGGAGCCATGGCCGCCGCCTACCCTCTGGGGAAGGGGGACGGCCACGGGCCGGTGGACCATTTTTATCAGGTGGAAATCGGAAAACCATGAACGACACACTCGATCTCCTCGTGGTGGGCGCCGGGCCCACCGGCATCGCCATCGGCGCCGAGGCGCGCCGGCAGGGATTGTCCGTCCTGCTCGTGGACCGCGGGCCCCTGACGGCCGCCATCCAGGGCTATCCCACCTTCATGGAGTTCTTCACCACCCGCGACCGGCTGGAGATCGCGGACATCCCCTTCACCATCCCGGACGACAAGCCCACCCGCCGGCAGGCGCTGGTCTACTACCGCATGGTGGTCGACCACTACAAGATCCCGCTCGCCCTCTTCGAGGACGTCGTGGACGTGCGAAAGCAGGGGGAGGAGTTCGTGGTGCAGACCCGGCGGTCCCAGGGGCCGCGGACCTTCCGCGCCCGCGCCGTGGCCCTCGCCACCGGCTACTTCGTCAACCCGCGGCGGCTCGGCGTGCCAGGGGAGGACCTCCCCTGGATCTCCACCCGCTACAAGGAAGCCTACCCGCACTTCGGGCAGGACGTGGTCATCGTGGGCGCTGGCAACACCGCCGCCGAGGCGGCCCTGGATCTCTGGCGCAACGGCGTGCGCGTCACCCTGGTCCACCGGGGGCCGCACCTCAAGCCCGGGGTCAAGTACTGGCTCAAGCCGGACCTGGAGAACCGCATCGAGGAGGGCTCGATCCCAGCCCGCTTCAACTCCCTCGTGCGCGCCTTCCTCCCGGAGGGAGCGGTGGAGCTCGAGACCCCGGACGGCCCCGAGGTCCTGCCCGCCCAGGCCGCCTACGTGCTGATCGGCTATCAGCCGGATGCCGAGTTCGAGCGCCGCTGCGGTGTCGAGGTCGATCCCGAGACCCTGATCCCCACGCACGACCCCGAAACCTGCGAGTCGAACGTTCCCGGGCTCTACATCGCCGGCACCCTCCAGGCCGGCCGCTGGACCGACCGCATCTTCATCGAGAACTCCCGCGACCACGGCCCCAAGATCGTCTCCCACCTGAAGAGCCGCTTGGCGGCGGTGCCGGCAGGCCGGTGAATTCCGGACTGTCTACTAAGAGCTCCTAACAGAACCTCTCGATGAAGTTCAGACAGATGAGAGCACAAGCAATGGAGAGGAAGGCGCGATGAATATCCGCTCGTCGCTCGTCTCGCACGCGCAATCTCCGAAACTGATTGCACCAAGCATGAGTCCGTTCGACGACCCAGCGATAGTGGCCAAGTCGATCTTTGGGCTCGATGCCGCGACGAGCGATCCGCGGCTGGATGCCGCGAACTCGACAGCTACGGCGGCAACGAGGGTAGTCGTACCCCTTGTCGGCGTGCAATTTGGCGGGGCGGCAGCGGGGACGACCCC
>DASWME010000359.1:0-4095 GCA_036399915.1 Thermoanaerobaculia bacterium | reverse complement strand
GACCCTCTCCAGGGCCGCTCCGGCCCCGGCAAGGGCTGGACCGGCCTCTCCGAGG
Source organism: Thermoanaerobaculia bacterium (assembly GCA_036399915.1). GTDB lineage: Bacteria > Acidobacteriota > Thermoanaerobaculia > Multivoradales > UBA5704 > DATARR01. The sequence continues at coordinate 4,040 of DASWME010000359.1, read as the reverse complement.
GCGACACCGGCCCGGCGGAGGGCGAACGCGGCCCTCTCCGGGGCCGACATGGCCCAAGCGAGGGCCGGCGCGGCCCGACGAGCGGTGTCCACCTCACGTACAATCGGGACCGCCGTGGCCTCGGCCCGGCGCAGCACATGTATGTCCAGGGAAATCGGCGGCCGCGCCGATAAAGACGGTAACGAATTCGAACGCCTCTGGGTCGTAGAGCAGGCGTTTCGTGTGCTGGAGGGGAAGGCCACCTCGCTGCGATGGGAGCCACCCGGCGCGACCAGCTTCGGCATGGAACTCGGAGTGAGCTTCCCCGATGGCCGGCGCGAGGTCCACCAGTGCAAAATCGAGAACGGCACCAAGGGCCGGTGGTCGGCCGCCGATTTGGCTGCCGTGGGGGTCCTGAGCGCCGCGTTGCGTCACCTCCAGAAGCCGAGCGTCAGCGGGTTCGTCTTCGTCTCTCGGGATCGCGTCCCTGCGCTCGGCGATCTCGCCGAGCGATCCCGCCGGACGAACGACGACCCGGAGCTGTTCTTCGAGACCGCCTTGAGCTCCGAGGAGCATCAGAAGGAGTTCCAGCGGCTCTGTCAGGCTTGGGGCCTTGATCAGAGCCAGGCCGCAGACCGCGCCCGTGCCTTTTCGCTCCTTCAGCGTCTGCGTTTCGAGACCGGGATCTGGGATCAGTCTGAGCGCGACCGCTTGTATTTTGCCGCAGGGCTCCTTGCTGAGGGGGACGGGCGAGAGATGGTCGGCAGTCTCGGCTCGTTCCTTTATCAGAACCTTGGCAAGGACATCCACGCCGACCACCTCCGCGAGTACCTACGTGAAGCGGACCATCCTCCGCGTGATCTCCGCGGCGATCCACGGGTGGCGGCCGGAATTGAGCGCCTTCAGAGGAGCTTCGAGGACTCGCTGAGAAGCATGCTCCTTGGCGGCAAGCTCCTGCCTCGCGTCGAGACGCAGGATCTTCTCCGCCTGCTCGAAGATCCCGAGGGACCGCGGCTCGTGTTCCTCCACGGCCCTGCCGGCATCGGTAAGAGCGATGTCGAGTTTGAATTGACACAGACCCTCGCCGAGCATGGGATTCCATTCCTGCCGATCCGGCTCGACTCGCAGCCCCCAAGCGGAAGCGTCTCGACCTATAGCCGTGACGTCCTAGAGCTGCCCGCCGATCCCGCCCATTGCTTGGTCGTGTTGGCCGGGAACCGTCTAGCCGTTCTCATCGTCGACCAGCTCGATGCCCTCCGCTGGACCGGGGGGCACTCTGCCGAGGCCCTTCGCATTGTCAAGGAGATCGTCACGGACACCCTGGGAGTCGAGACGGTCCGGATCGTGCTCGCCTGTCGCACCTTCGACCTAGAGAGTGATCCGAACTTCCGAGCTTGGGAACGAGAGCATAGAGGCCAAAGTCGCCGCATCGAGGTGAAGACCCTCAGCGACGGCCAGGTCCAGTCCTTCGTGGAGGAGCAGGACGCTCGCTATGCGGACTTCACTCCGGCACAGCGGGATCTCCTGCGGCATCCGTACACACTCTTCCTCTGGTGGGAGCTCTACAGGGAGCACAGAGAGTCTCCTCTCTTCGTGACCAAGACCGACCTCCTCTCCGAGTACTGGCGGCGTCTGGTGTGGAGATTAGGGGAAATGGGGCAGTCCGAGGCCAATCGCCTCATCGATGATCTGGTCAGCTATCTCGATACCCATGGCCGGCTTGACGCGCCTTCGATTCTGGTCGCCTCTCACCCACAGGCCTTGGAGGCTCTTCAGTCCCTGAACGTGCTCCGTGAACCCCGACACGGTTTCGTGACCTTTGCCCACCAGAGTCTGCTCGATTTCCTCATCGCGGAACGAGTGGCAAGAGAGGCCTTGGCTCAGGGCTCCAGCCCTGTCGCTTGGCTCCGCCGTCATGACCAGTCGCTGTTCCGGCGCGATCAGCTCCGACAGCTCTTGGCGCTCCTCCGCGACTTGAACCGGCCGCTCTACATTGCGACGCTCGAAGAGATCCTCACGGCAGAGGATATCCGTTTCCATCTCCAGCACTTGGCGATCGGCATCTTGCGCGAGTCCGTGAACATCATGGACGACGAGTTAAGGCTGGTGGAGCGGCTGCTCGCCTCGGACGAGTGGCGGCCGCACGTGCTCGATCAGGTCGTCTTCCGCAGTCTGCCCTGGTTCGAGAGCCTGGACGATGCTGGCCTCTTCGCCCAGTGGTTGGCTTCGGGCGATGAGCAGCTCATCTCGAGTGCCCTCCAGGCCTGCCGGTCCGTGGCCTCTCAGGTACCCGAGCGCATCGAGCGCCTGCTGGGTCTCTACTGGGACGCAGGCGACGAAGATTGGCGAAACAGGATCGATTCCGTTCTCGGGTATGGGGGCCACCAGCTCACGGAGCGCATGGTCGACTGGCGGCTGGCCAAAGTGCGAGACGGTTCGACGCGGATCGACTGGTTCGATCTGGAAGATCTAGCCGAGCGCCATCCAGATCGCGCCGTAATGTTTCTGGAGGCGCATCTACTCAGCATGCTCGATCGGTTCGAGAGCTCGGAAACCGTTGGGTTCGACTGGAGCGACGATATCAAGGGAGCGCTGGAGAAAGCGTGCAGGGCGGCCCCGGACGAGGCTTGGAACCGGCTCCTGCCGATCCTCTTGCGTTCGATTGGGCTTTTCAGAGAAACTCACTCCGAATCAGCAAAGCGGCCCGAACTATGGCTGGACCTTGGCTCTCCCCGTCGGGCGCTCAAGAAGATCAATTACCAGGTGAGAAGGCTTCTGTCAGAAGCCGGTGCGGAGCTTGCGCGCAGAGATGGACTCGCCGTCCTTAAGCGTATTGCACCGCTTTTCGCGATGCGCTCGAAACTCGTGCAGCGCCTCGTGCTCTACCTGCTACTCAAGGGACCTGACAGTCTGGCGGACTTTGCCCTGCAGTGGCTCTACAGTGATCCGCGGCGCTTGCAGCTTGGGACATTCCACGACGCGTCCCGAGTCGAACCCGCCCGGCGCCTGATTGAACGCTTTGCAGGTTCCTGCTCGGCCGAGATCTACGAGAAGTTGGAAGTGTGCCTGCTGACATTCCATCCCCGGTTCGAGATGAGGACAATACGAAATTGTCATGGAGAGTTTTCCCCGAGGGGGGATCTCGAGCCTAACGAGTACGGACGAGCCCAGCACATCCTACTCTCCGCTTTGTCTCGCGGCCGGATGTCGGGCTCCGCGCGCCAGAGGCTCGAAGCATGGGAACGGAAATTCGGAGAGCCATGGACGGGCAGACGTCCTCGCGGAAAGGGAGGAGTGGTTCGTTCTTCAATCCCCCGAGACAAGCTGCGGCTGGTCTTGGACGAACAGTGGCTCTCGATCATCACCAAGGATTGGAGAGAAAGGCAGAAGTCAGCTTGGAGGAGGGACTTCTTACTGGAAGTCTCCCACGAGCAGTTTGCGGGCGACTTCGGAGTTGCGGCGCGCCTCGACCCGGAACGCTTCATCCGCCTCGCGCTTCGCATGACGCCCTCTTCGCCGAGCGTCTACTTTGTTACCCTTCTCAATGCCCTTGCTGACAAGCCTCCGACTCCCGAGGAAGGGGCCCCGGCGGACTGGAAACCCGCGCCAGTCGAGAGGATCGAGGACATCCTCAGGCATATCAGAGGCTCTCTTTGGGAACGGAACATCGCTTGGGCGGTCTGTCACCTGGTTGAAGCACGGTCTAAAGAGTCCTGGTCGGGCTGGGTCCTCGACTTGGTGCGCAGCTACACGGAATCTCCAGATTTCAATCCGAGAGATTTCCCGGCGCTTAAGGCAGAAACCGGAGAGGAGGGCCTCGACATCGACAGTGCCGCTCTGGAGAGCGTTCGCGGTGCGGCGACGGAGACTCTGACGGCGCTCCTGTTTGAGAAACGGGAGTTGGCCGATACCTTCCTTCCCACAATCGAAAAGCTCGTCGCCGATCCCAATGCAGCGGTGAGAGTGGTTGCTCAGGGGCTCTGCTTGCCTCTGTATAACATTGATCGTGACCTGGCGGTCAAGCTCTTCGTGCGTTCCTGCGACCATCCCAACGATCGAGT
>DASWME010000358.1:0-49913 GCA_036399915.1 Thermoanaerobaculia bacterium | reverse complement strand
ACGTTGCCGCCGTAGGGGGTGAGGTTCAGGTACAGCTCCAGGATCTCCTCCTTGGTTCGCCGCCGCTCGAGCTGCAGCGCCCGGAAGCTCTCGCGCACCTTGGACGCCAGCGTCCGCGGCCCGGGCTCCGCCATGCGCGCCACCTGCATGGGGATCGTCGAAGCCCCCGAGACCACCTCGCCGTGCGATAAGTTCGACCATGCCGCCCGCACCACCGCCACCGGGTCCACCCCCGGGTGGCGGTAGAACCGCCGGTCCTCCGACGCGACGAGCGCCCGCGGCAGCTCGGCAGGCAGCTCGGAAAGCCGCACCGGGAACCGCCACCGGTCGTCCGCCGGCAGGAAGAACCGCAGCGGCTCGCCGTGGCGGTCCATCACCACCACGGCCGGCGGGCGCTGGAGGTTCTCCCAGGGAAAGGGGAAGACGAGGTCGAGGATGCTGAAGAGGAGGAGAGGGGTGACCAGGCCAGCCAAGACGAGCGGGAGCAGCCGCCGGCGGCCGGAACCGCTGAAAAACCGGCGAAGGGGCTCTGGAAGGATGGAAACAGGCAAGGGGAGCACCCTGTCAGGGGGATCCCGCCGGCTCGAGTGACTAGATCACCGCGTGCGGACCGCCCGTTTGAGCGCGGCCCCCGTTGCATGAGCTTCCTTCGAAGCCCTGACCTTGTCGCCCTCGGGCGCCAGAATCACGCGTGCGATCGCCTTGCCCTCATTGGACCTCAGGCGTTCCAAGAGCTCCTTGCGGCGCTCCTCCTTCTCCGGCGGTACACGCGCCAGGACATTGAGAATCGCGGCGTCGAACACATCGAGCTCTTTCATGAATCGTCTCCTTCACCTCCGCACGCGGCCACCGGTCTCAGGCGCCGCCCAAGGATACCATAATGCCTCCTTCGTGCCGCTATTCGGACGGCCGGCGCTTTCCGCCCGCCGCGGGAACATTGCCGGATGGAGCTCGCTTCTCGGATCGCTTGCGGGTGGCCTTCGCGGGTTCGCGCGCGAACACCGGGTGGACTCCCGCCAGAGCGGGATATCCCGAATGGCCGCCGTCGGACCTGCCGTCGGCGGTCCACTCCTCGTCCATGCGGCGCACCAGGTTGAGGAGGATGGCGTCGGCGCCGGCCGGCAGATCGATCTCCCGGGCCTCGCCGGAGAGGGAATCCTTCCACAGCGCGACGGTTCGCGAAGGAGGTTTGCCCGCCGGCCGGGAGAACTCGCACATGCCGATGCTGGTGAACGTCAGCACCGAGGAGCCCGGATCGTCCGCCAGCACCGTGGCATAGCGCGCCGGCCAGCGGGAGGCGAGCTGCGGCCCGTCCATGAGCAAGGCGATCACCAGGTTGGGTCCCACCGCGCGCACCAGGCGGGCCACCGGCTCCTGGCGGGCCAGGTCCTCGCAGACCAGGGCGCACAGGGAGAGCCACGGCTGGAGCGACACGAAGGTCAGATGGCGGGCTTCGGCGCGGATGTGCTCCCACCAGTGCCGGGAGGGGTCGAGCTGTCCGCCGAGCCCGTACTGCACGATCTGGGAGCGGTCGAGCCGCCAGCGGTGGTGTTTGTTCTGGAAGGCGCTGATGCGATGGCCCTCCTGCTCGCCCAGCGTGTCGGTGGGAACCTCGATGGCGACCCAGTTCCTGCCGGGCATTACGCCTTCGCCGGGAGCGCCGACGCCGGCGATCAGGAAGCTCTTCTGCCCGGTCACCCAGTCGCGGATCTGACGATGTTCGGTCTCGTCCAGCGCGAGCTCCGGCAGGACGACGCCGTCGACATGATCGGTGAGCTCCTGCGCGGCAAGGTAGATCTGCTCCAGGCGCTCGCGGGCGTTGGGGTCCGGCCGGTGGTGATAGCTGAAGAAACCGAATCGCTTCGTCGGCATGTTCAGGAGGCTGCCGTAGTGCGGCTTGGCGGATACGAACTGCCGGGGGGTGACGGCCGTCGGCCAGGGGATCAGCAGCAAGCTCAAGCTGTGGGGCTCCTCCGGACGCGCCTCGCGGGTCTCGGTCAGGTCCGTCACCGTGAACCATAGAGGCGTCGCGTCGAAGCTGGTCCAGAGCGCGAGATTTTGCGACAACGAGCGCAGGGTCAGCCCCGTCTGCGGCGTATGGAACTTGGGCAGGACGCGCAGCTTGGAAGGATCGATCTCCTTGCAGAGCGTGGAGCCCTTGTCTTGAGACGGCAGCAGTTGGAATTCGGCTTCCTCTCCGAAGTCGTCCCACTCGTAGGCCAACCCCACTCCGTAGCAGGCTTCATCGGCAGCGGCGCAGATCTGCAGCAGCGCGCAGAAGACCGCTTTGCCGCCGCTGATCTGCGCCAGAGTCAGATCGCCGTGCGACCGGACGACCTTCCACCAGTCGACGACTTCCTGCGGGAGATCTCCCCCGCTCCAGTTCCGGCGCCACGCGGAGCCGATCTCTCCCATCCGGCCGTTCCACGCTTCGGGGAGAACGTCCAGGAAACCGTCCCGAGACACCCCGGAGCGCGGCCATTCGCTCACCACCGACAGGTAGGCGCCCGATTCCAGCAGGAGCGCGGCCGCCAGCCCGAAGGCGTCGGGCGGCCAGGGCGGAGGCGTATCCCGCCTCGCGAGGTCGAGGGACAGGAAATCGAGGAATTCCTGGATCGTCGTTGCCGTCACCGCTGCGCGCCTCGGGTCATTGTCTGGTCCGCACCTCCATCGTCCCCCGCTCGCCACTCGCCCGGAGCGCCGGGTTGTACATCGCCTCCGCCTCGACCGGCGGCAGCCGGAACTGCCCCGGGGCCACCGCCCGCACCAGGGTGTAGTAAGTCTGCCAGGAGTCCGCCGGCAGGTCCACGAAGAGCAGGATGCGGTCGTCGCGCAGGTCCATGTAGTCCGGCTGCAGGTTGGCGTCGGTCACCCAGGGGAGCTGCTCCGTCGACTGCAGCCGCGGGTTCTCCACCTCCAGCCCCGAGGGGAGGAGGTTGACGATCGCCACGTTCTCGACCGGTCCGGCGACGCTGCGCACCCGGGTCTTGATCGCCACCAGGTCCCCCTGCCTGACGTTGGCGAGGTCGACCGCCCCGCCCTCGCGGTTCAAGAACTGCCGCTCGATCTCGAGCCCCGCCTTCTCCGGCTGGTAGGCCTCGTCCTTCGGCACGCCGCGGGTCATCACGCTGTAGAAGGCCGCGCCGGCCTTGTAGCCGGGGTTCATCCGGATGCGGATCGGACCGCCGGCCACGATCGGCGGGAAGGTCACCGTCTGGTGGGTGAACGTGCCGATCTTGCGGTCGCCCACGAAGAGCGTCCCTGAGTAGGGCGGGAGCTTCGCCTGGCGCTGGAGGAACTGGCCGATCGCGAGCAGCGTGAAGCTCTCCTCCTGCGTCGTCCACTCTGGGAGCTGGCGGGCGTCCCGCGCCAGCCGGTCCACGAGCTGCGGGATGCGCGGGCTCCGCGGATCGGCGTCGAGCAGGGCGAGCAGCAGCAGCGCCCGGTTGCGGATCGCCGAGTTGAAGTTCCCCCCCGTCTGCCGCGCGAGCTCCGCGACCGGCCCGACGTTGGCGGCCAGGCTCTGCGTCGCCCGCGGATTGCCCGTCGCGGCGTAGGTGGCGGCGAGCATGGCCCGCGACTCGGCGGAGAGCTGCGCCGCGTGCTTCTGGCGGATGAAGTCCATGGTGCCGAGGTCCGCCCGGCCCGCCCGGGCGAGCACGTAGAGGGCGTAGACCGTCCGCTGCAGCTCCTCGCTGCCGTAGGTCCCCTTGGCCTTGGCTTCCCCCGCCAGCCAGCCGAGGGCGCGCCCTAAGAGCCCGTCTGGCACCGGATGGCCCGCCCGCTTCGCCTCCACCAGGAAGTGCGTGGCATAGATGCTCGCCCACGGATAGACCTCGCGGCCGCCCGGCCACATGGCGAAGCCGCCGCTCGGGACCTGCATGGCGGCGATCCGCCGGATGCCCGCCTGCACCATCTCCGCCGGGTCCCCCCGCCCCTTCTTGGGATCGAGCAGCGCGGGATCGAGCGCCCGGGCGATGTCGCCGATGTAGAGCAGCGGGAAGGCGGACGACGTGGTCTGCTCGATGCACCCATAGGGGTAGTGGAGGAGGTGCTCCAGCTTGCCGGTGAACTGCACGATCGGGATCGGACTGATCCGCACCGTCCGCCGCAGCGACTCCGGCCGGAACCGCTCGGCGTCCTTCGCCGCCACCTCCAGGGCCGCGGCGCCCACCGCTCCGGCGTCCTCGATCGTGATCTCGGGGAGGTCCGAGCGGATCCCAACGTCCGTGACCGAGCGCGACTGCTCGCCGTTGCCAGAGGCGGTCGCCGTGAAGCGCACCGTCCCCTCGGCGCCGCCGGTCCTGACGGTGAAGTAGACCGTCCTCTCCCGGCCCACGGGGATCTCGACCGACTGCACCGCCGGCTTCTCGACTTCGACCGGTCCCTGGGCCGCGAGGCCGACCTGGATCGTCCCCGGCCGGCCGGTGTCGTTCCTCACCGTGACCGGCACCTGGAGGGTCTCGCCGAGCGAGAGGATGCGCGGCAGCGTGGGCAGCAGCACCAGCGGATCGCGCACCCGGGTCAGCACGTGCGAGGAGCCGAAGCGGTCGCCGTCGATCGCCACCGCCATCACCCGCAGCGCCCCCTGGAACTCCGGCACCTTGAAGGCCACCTTGACGTTGCCCTCGCCGTCCGCCGTCAGGGGGCCGGACCAGAACGCCACCGGCTTGACCCGCCGGATCCCTTCCGTGCGCACGTACTGGGCCAGGCCCTCGGCCCCCTCGCCGCCGCCCGCCGGTCCCTTCTTGAGCTCCGGCAGCAGCAGGCTGAAGGTGTCGTAGGAGGTCACCCCCAGGGCGAGCTTCCGATAGAAGAAGTCGAACGGATCGGGCGTCTTCTGCGCGATCAACTGCAGGATGCCCTCGTCCACCGCCGCTACGGTCACCACCGCGCCCGGCTCTGTCTTGACGGCGACGGGCAGCTCGCGGTTCGGCCGCATCCGCTCCGGCGCTGCGATCTGCGGCACCAGGTGGTTCGCGGCGCGCTCCACGGAGAGGGGCACGGCCCCGAACGCCCTGCCCGCCGAGCCCGGCTCCAGGGCCCCCACCGGCCGCACCAGCGTCGCCGTCACGTAGGCGTTCGGCCGGTACTCGCCGCGCACCGGCAGCTCGATCCTCGCCGTGTTGCCCTCGAGCGTGTAGACCTGGGTCTCCAGCACCCGGTCGCGCTCCACGGTCAGCAGGAGCTTGCCGGGGAAGGGCGCCCGCACCTGCACCACCGCCGTGTCGCCCGCGGCGTACTCCGGCTTGTCGAGGTCGAGCTCCAGCCGCGACGGGTTCTTCACCGCCCACGGCGAGGTGCCCCAGCCGGCGGCGTAGAACTCCACCTCGGCCGAGGCCTGGGTCTCCGCATCGGTCAGCACCACCCGGTAGCTGCCGTAGTCGCGCGGCGTGAAGGCGAAGCTGCCGCGGGCCTTGCCCGCCGGCACCGCCTGTGAGGCGATCAGCGCCGGGTCGCGCGTCGTCTCGTAGCGCCAGCCGCCGGCCGGCGTGCGCCGCAGCACCGTGTTCCAACGGTCCTCGAAGAGGTCGGCCCGCAAACCGCCCGAGGGCACCTCCTTGCCCTCGGGCGACACGGCCACGTACTCGAAGTCGGCCGGCTGGCCCGGCGTGGCGAACGAGCCCTCGTCGGCCCCCTGCGGCCGCCGCAGGCCGATGTAATAGGGATAGGGATGGACCTGCAGCCGCTCCAGGGCCGCCACGCCGCGGCCGCCCTGCTCCTGCACCCGCGCCGTGATCACCGCCTCGAGCGACGACGGCACCGGCGCTCCGGCCGGCATCTCGACCTCGAAGCCGGCCCGCCCCTCCTCGTCGAGCGTGCCCTCCTCGGAGAGGATCTCGTCGTCCTCCAGCTTGCGGTCCGCGTTGCGGAAGGTGAACCCCTCATAGCCCCTGGGCGCGAACGTCGAGTCCACCAGCCGCACCCGGGTCTCGACCGGCAGCCCCGCCGCCGGCGCGCCGAACAGGTAGCTCGACTCGACCTGGTAGGCGAGCGTCTGCCCCGGCCCGACGGTGTCCGCCGGCGCCTTGGGCGGCACGATCGTCACCGAGATCCTGTCCGGCACGAACTCCTCGACCTGGAACCGGTACTGGCCGATGACCTTCTGGGCCACCTCCAGCTCCAGCGTGTGCTGGCCGGTCAGCGCGTAGGCGGGCAGGTCGAGATGGAACGGGGCGAACCCCTTCTCCCCGGTCGAGACCCTCCAGGTCTCGAGCTCCCGGCCCTGTGGATCACGGTGGCGCAGCAGGGCCGGCATCGCCGGCGGCACGCGCAGGGCGCCGTCCCGCACCAGGGCCAGCCCCTCCACCCTCTCCCCCGGCCGGTAGAGGTCGCGCTCGCCGTAGAGGAAGGCCGTGTAGCCCTCGCCCACCGCCTCGGCGCCCCCCACGTCCAGCCCCGTCGGGTCGATCGCCATCTGATCGAGCAGCAGGAACGTGAAGTCGTCCCCCTTCTCGATCGTCACCAGGTAGGGGCTCCCCTTCTTGAGCGCCTTGGGGTCCGAGACGCGCCAGACGCCCGCGCCGTCCGTGGCCCCCGAGGCCAGCACCTGGTTCTGGTCCGAGATCAGGGTGACTTTGGCGTCGCCGACCGGCGAGAGGTCGGCGAGCGACGACACCCAGACCAGGACCTCCCCGGGACCGCGCTTCGCCACCGCGCCCATGTCCGTCAGCAGCAGCCAGCGCTGGGCCGCCTCGTAGTCGTCCGGCTTGCCCACGGTCACGCGATAGAGGCCGGGCTCCCTGGCGTTCACCCAGTCGTCGAGCCGGACGGGGTACACCCGCCGCTTGTTGCGCTGGCCGCCGACGTCGAGCGTCTCCTCCTTCAGGCGGTCGCCCAGGGCGTGGCGGAGGTCCTCCACGTAGCCGTACTCCTCGCTCATGAAGCCGCCGTACTGGAAGAGGAAGAACAGGTTGTTCAGGTAGACGCGGTCGATCGTCATCCGCACCTTGGGCACGTTGACCGCCTCGATCGCCACCGCGTGCCGGCCGCGCGACCAGAGGAACATCCCCTGGCTCTGGAAGGCGACCGACGGCTCGAGGTCCGGCAGCTCGACCTCCTCGCTGTACTCCTCCTGGAGCACGGCGTCGTCCGTGGCGGGCATGCCCTTGCCCACGGTCAGCGTGTAGGTCGAGCCGGGGGCGAGGTCGCCGGTGATCGACAGCTCGTTGCGCTCCGCCGCGAACCGCGCCTTGACCGCGGGCTCGATCCGCACGTACTTCTCGGCCACCGCGGCCGAGATGGGGGAGGAGAAGGTCACCTTGACCGTCGACTCCCGCGGCCCCGGCTGCGCCTCGACCCCTCGCACCGTGAGACGAGTGCTGGAGCCCACCTGGATCTCCTTGACGTAGTCCTCGCCCAGGGGCGCGTTGCCGTTGGCCGGGGTGAGCGAGCCTGGGATGGTGAGCTTCACCGTCCGCTCGTCGCGCAGCTTCTGGACCGGCTCCGTGCGGTAGCCGATCACCGGGCTGGGCCAGTCCGTCTCCAGCACCACCGGCACCGGCTCGCCCTGCTGCGGGTCCACCAGCCGCACCAGCGGCGCGAGCGTCTGCGGCTCGACCGGGTAGTTGAACCGCATCTCGCCGCGGTAGACCACCTTCGCCTTGCCCTCCAGGGCCAGCTCCTCGAAGACGGTCACCTCCTCGACGAGGAACTTGTCCGTGCGCACCTTGACCTCGGTGTCGCCGGTGAAGACCTGCCCCTCCTGGACCACCTTCGCGGGATCGATCTCCACCTTGAACTCGCTCGCGACCGGCAGGCCGCCGCTCGCCTGGAAGCGCAGGGCGTTGGTGTCCTGCCACTTCCAGGTGCCGCCGAGGCTGGGGAAGATCGACGCCGGCGCCGGATCGAGCACCTCGCCCACCTTGCCCTGGCCGAGCGGCTTGTCGAACAGGATGTCGAAGTACTGGCGGTTCTGTCGGTCCACCACCACGTCGAACACCGACACCGTCTCGCCCCCCTGCGCTCCGGCCTGGAGCCTGGCCAGGGCGTTGGCGATGGGGGCCCGGAACGCGTAGGCGGACATCGACACGAGCAGCAGCGCGAGCACGGCGATCGTGACGTCCTTCCAGTGCAGGCGGCGGAGCCGGCGGAAGGCTGCAACGATCCTGGGCGGGATCTTCTCCCGAAGCTTCGGGAACGGGCTGGGCATGGAAGGGATCTCCTGGCGATAGGGAAGCGGGGACTATGCTACATCAACCTACCCACGCCCGGAACGTCCCTCTCCACATCGCGGCGCTCTCTCCCGCCCGGGCCCTCACCTCCCCGGCCCTCCTCTCCCAGCCGCACTCCCCCCGACCGGGAGAGGAGGGGAAGTGCCAGGTAAGCTGCAGCAAACAAGGTAGTTAGCGTCCAAAGAGGTCGTCTGTAGGTTCCAAATAGGTACTGAGGCACAATTCGGAGCAGTCGGGCTCGATCTCACCAGCGGCTTCGACATCCGTGTCGATGCCACCCCGCTCAAAGTTCTTCGACGACCCGCTCGACGGGGTGGAATTCGACGAGGAGCTCGGCGCCGACACCCTGGTGCCGCTGCGGCGCAACGCCGTCCACGTCCACAACCGCGGCTGGGACCCGGTCGCCAACGCCACGGTCCACCTCTATTTCCTCGCCACGCCGCGGTGGCTCCCGCAGGTGCACTGCTGACCGTGCCGGTGCTCGCCGGGCTCACCGCCACGGCCAACTTCTACAACCCGCCGAGCTTCAATCCTACCCTGGGGCCAAATGCCTGGAAGCGGGTGGGGCCCGGCCTAGACGATTCCGCGGGTGGCGCCGGCCGAGCCGGTGGTGGTACGCTTCGACTGGGACCCTCCCGCGACCCTCGCGGGCGGCAGCGTGGCTTTCCCGGCGTTCTGCACGACTAACACCGCGGCCGCCAGTTATGATCCGCTGTCGACCCCGCTGCCGGCCGGCAGGGCCACGATCCTCCATCTCGAACCCCAGGAGTGGCGGGCGGCGCTGCGAATCGTGCAGGTCGGGCCGCTCGCTCCGGCCACCCTCTACGTGCGCGACGGCTCGATGACGCCCGCAACAGCGCGATGGCCTTCCAGCCGCAACCCCAACATCGATCGTGTGCAGGACACAGTGGCCTATCTGCCCGGCACGTTCCGCAATCTGCTCGAGCTGCGGCCGCAGGACCGGGTGAGGGCCAACAACAACCACGTGTACTTCCGGGTGCAGAACCGCGGCGCGCAGGCGGCCAACACCGAGGTCCACGAAGCTGTATTGGGGAGGGCCTCTCCGCGTCGACGTTGCGGACAAGCGCCACGATCGCGTAGACCTTGTCGTTCTGGACGTTCTTCGGCAACCTGTTCGACTTCCACCGGTCGCTCTGCGGGTGCTCCGTTACTAGCCCTGACCTGCGTCAAACCAGGGGGTGAAGCGACGAGTACCTCCGCGCACCTGCTCCTCGATCCGGCGCAGGCCCCTTCCGTTTCTCCCGGTTTTACTCATACGGTTTGTACACACCGCGGAAGCCACTTCTCCTTTGGTTCAAGACCGCCTCGCGGGTCTCGGGGCGTGATAGCCTTGAAGTGGTCTTCCCGCGCGACATGAATCCTCTTGCCCGCCGCCTCGTGCTCCTCGGCCATCGCGTGCAGCGTCCGCTGCTGCGCCGCCGGCTCGGCCGGATGGTGATCGAGGAGGTCGCGGGCGTGCCGCTGGTCGTGCTGCCGGAGGTCTTCAACGGCGTGCTCTTCCGCACCGGCGAGATCCTCGCCCGCACTGTGGCTACCTCGCCGCTGGCGGCTCCGCGCTCGGCCGGGGCTCGCGCTCTCGATCTCGGCACGGGCTCGGGGCTCGGCGCGGTGTTCGCGGCGCGGCGGGGCTTTCGCGTGGTGGCCACGGACCTCAATCCGGAAGCCGTCCGCTGCGCACGGATCAACGCTCTGCTCAACCGTCTGGAGGAGCGGATCGAGGCCCGCGAGGGGGACCTCTTCGCTCCCGTGGCTGGAGAGAGGTTCGACCTGATCCTGTTCAATCCGCCGTTCTTCCGCGGTGCGCCGGCGGGCCGGCTCGATTTGGCCTGGCGCAGCACCGACGTGCTGGAGCGCTTCGCCGCGGGTCTGGCTTCCGCGCTCGCTCCGGGCGGGACGACGCTCCTGGTGCTCTCGACCGATGGCGAGGGCGAGGCGCTCCTCGCCGCCCTGGCCGCCCAGGGGCTCGCGAGCCGGCCGGCCGCGCGGCGCGACCTGGGCAATGAGGTGGTCACGGTCCACGCCGTGCGCCGGCCTGGAGACGAGGAGCCTTGAAACTGCCCCGTGTCCTGCTGGTCAATCCCAGGATGTGCTCGCCGCGGGCCGTCCGGCTGCCGCTCTCCCTGCTGGCTCTGGGAGCGGTGCTGGAGGGCAAGGCCGGGTACCGGATCGTCGACGGCAACGTGGACCCTCACGCTCGTGGCACGGTGCTGCGGGACCTGGCCGAGAATCCCTGCGATCTCGTGGGCTTCACGGTGATGCCAGGTCCCCAGGTGGCGCCGGCCATCGAGATCGCCGCGGCCGTGCGGGCCGCCCATCCCGAGGTGCCTATCGTCTGGGGCGGCTATTTCCCCACCCTCTATCCTGAGGCGGCGATCCACGCGCCCTACGTCGATCACGTGGTCCGTGGCCAGGGGGAGGCGACCCTGCTCGACCTGCTGGCGCGCCTTGCGGACGCCGGGCCGCCGGGGCCTCTGTCGTCGGCCCGCGACGGGTCGGCCCTGCGCGGCATCGCGGGACTGACCTGGAAGGATTGCGGCGAGGTGGTGCACAACGCGGAGCGGCCATTCCTGCCGCCGGACGAGTTGCCTCCGCTCCCCTATGAGCGCGCGGGGGACGTGGAGCGCTACCTGCGGCCGAGCTTCATGGGGGCGCGCACGGCGGTCCATCAGGCGGCGATCGGGTGCCGCTACCGCTGCACGTTCTGTGGCGTGGTCTCGATGTTCAACGGCGTGACCCGCCTGGAGGCGCCGGCGCGGATCACCCGGGCGCTCTCGACGCTGCGCGACCGCTGGGGGGCCGACGCCGCCCAGTTCTACGACAACAACTTCTTCGACCGCGAGGAGACGAGCGTCCCAATCCTGGAAGCGCTGGCGCGGCTCGGCATGCCCTGGTGGTGCTACGCGCGGGCCGACACCCTGGCGGAGTTCGCGCCTTCGACCTGGGAGCTGATCCGTCGCAGCCGGCTCCGCATGGCCTACATCGGTGCCGAAGCGGCGAGCGACGAGGTGCTGCGCAACCTGAAGAAAGGGAGCCGGGTGGAGCACACGCTCGAAGTGGCCCGGCTCTGCCGCGCCCACGGCGTCGTCCCCGAGTTCTCCTTCATCCTGGGCGGGCCGGAGGACCCCGAAGGGGAGATGGAGAAGACCTTCCGCTTCATCCGCCGGCTCAAGGAGCTGCACCCCGAGTGCGAGGTGATCCTCTACTTCTACAGTCCGACGCCGCAGCGCGATCCGGCCTGGGCCGCGAAGAGGTCCGAGGTGCGGCTGCCGAAGCTCGAGCGGTACGGTCCGGAGGGGCCTCCGCTCCCGACGACCCCCGAGGAGTGGACCCAGCTGCAATGGGTGAGCTGGGTCTGCCATCAGGACGCCCCCTGGCTGATGCCGCAAGCCCGGCAGCGCGTCAAGGACTTCGCCACCGTGCTCGGCTGCCGCTTCCCCACAGTTCAGGACCACCGCACGCCCGCCTGGGGCAAGGCGGTCCTGCGCGGCCTCGCCCGGCGGCGCTACGAGTCGGGCCGCTATGACGACCCCTGGGAGTTGCGGCTGGCCAAGCGGCTGATCCCGCTGCGCGAGCCGCAGCGGGAGAGTTTGTGAGGGGCCGATCCCGACCTCGTGGCGAACCGGATCGTCCTCCGCGCCGCCGGGCCCTCACTCCCCCTGCCCCTCTCTCCCAGCCGCACACCCACCCTGCCGGGAGAGAGAGGGGGATTACAACAGCAAGATCAGTGTTTTCTCCCTCCTCTCCCGGACAGGGCGGGTGTGAGGCTGGGAGAGGAGGGCCGGGGAGGTGAGGGCCCGACGGCGCCGCATCAGGCAAATCTTCTGCGACTGCCCCTTACGACAACTCCGGCTGCGGCCATAGCCACTCCCCCACCATCTTCTCGACGGGCAACCCATAGGCGTCCCGCTGTAGGCGCCAGCGGGCGAGGCGGCGGATGGGACGGCTCCAGGGAGTCCCCGTTGACCAGGCGATGCGTTGGTAGAACTTGAAGCGCTCGACTTTGCGGTGGACTTCGGGGGTCACCCAAGGGCCGGAGGAGCCGATGAAGTCGAAGCGGGACCACTCGTCGAGGGTCTGGGGGAGCACGTAGCCATCGCGCACGGCTTCGTCGGTCAGCGGCGAGCCGGGATAGGGCTTGAAGTAGAAGATGGGCGTCTCGAAGCCGGGCGACAGGGCGCGCAGGCGCTTGGCCACGTCGAGGGAGGCCTGGACGCTCTCGGCGCTCTCGCCGGGGAAGCCCACGATGAAGGGGAAGATGACGTTCACGCCGTGGCGCAGGCATTTCTCGGCGCTGGCGAAGACCTGCTCGAGCTTGATGTCTTTCTTGATGCGGTCGATCGTCTCCTGCGAGCCCGACTCGACGCCGAGGAGCACCCGGCGCAGGCCGGAGCGCCGGCAGGTGGCCATGATCTCTTCGGGCAGGCGCGCCCCCTGATCGGCCCGCAGGGTGGCGGCCCAGGTGATGGGGAGCTTGCGGCGGATGAACTCTTCGGCGACTGCCTCGACGCGGGGGGCGTAGGTGAAGTAGGTCTCGTCCTGAAACGAGAGGTCGTCGAAGCGGTAGCGGCGCCAGAGGGCCTCCACCTCCTCGCCCACGCGCTCCGGCTCGAGTCCCACCCACTTGCGGTTGTAGACGAAGGGGTCGGCGCAAAAGGCGCAACGGAAGGCGCAGCCCTGGGAGGAGATGTAGTCGAGCTGGCGTTTGCCTTTGAGAGCGAAGTAGCGCTCGACGGGCAGCAGCCGGTAATCGTGGGGGCGCAGACGGTTGAGGTCCTGGAGCGGCCGGGCCGGGTTCTGACGCGCTTCCCCGTCCTCGCCACGGTAGGTGCAGCCGAGGCAGCCCGCGAGCGATTGGACGGACTCTCCCGCGGCCCCCGCAGACAACTGGTCGCAGATCTCGTGGAAGGTCACCTCGCCCTGGGCCTGGACCGTGACGTCAACGCTGGGCTCCTCCAGGCACTCGCGGCCGAACATGGAGGGGTGCCAGCCGCCCCAGATCACGGGCAGGTCCGGCCGCGCGGCCTTGGCGGCGCGGCAGACCTGCACGGCGTCCGCGATGGGCGCGCCGGTGAGCACGGTGACGCCCAGGCAGAGGGCGCCGTCGAGGTGGGCCCGGACGGCCGCGGCCGGGTCGTGCTCCAGCCGGCCGTCGATGACGATCACCTCGTAGCGCTCGGGATCGAGGTGCGAGCCCACGGCCACCAGGGCGAGAGGCAGGGTGTAGAAGACGGCCCGCGGATTGTAGAGGACGACCTTGCGCTTCATCCCCGGCTCTCCCGGAGGTTGAGCGAGCAGACGCAGCGGCGGCAGACCTCGTCGCGCGCCACGTCCAGCCCGCGGCGCCAGGCCACGGCCGAGGGGGAGTTGAGGAGCTCCGCGAAGCTCCCGGCCTCCCGGGCGTTGCCGAGCGGCGGCTGGAAGAAGCAGGGCCGCACGGTACCGTCGGACTCGATCACGCTGGAGACCCAGGGGGCGTTGCATTCGACGGCCGGAAAGGCCCCCAGGCCGAGCAGGGCGGCGAAGTAGTGGTGCAGGCGCGACCGGAGCTTGTCCCGGTTCTCGGCGATGAAGCCGCTCGCGAAGTCCGCCTCCGCTATCGCCTCGATCTCGGCCGCGAGGAGCGGGAGGTCCTCGGGGGCGAGC
Source organism: Thermoanaerobaculia bacterium (assembly GCA_036399915.1). Taxonomy (GTDB): domain Bacteria; phylum Acidobacteriota; class Thermoanaerobaculia; order Multivoradales; family UBA5704; genus DATARR01. Next base: position 36,075 of record DASWME010000358.1, on the reverse strand, counting down.
GCCACGGAGGCCGCGCGCTCCCGGTCCCAGCCGCCCGGCCGGTTGAAGGCCTCGCTGGTGACGTCCGCCGCGAGAAAGCTGATGCGGTCGAGGCCGATGTCGCGGGCGGCCGCGACCGTGGCGCGCAGCGTGCGGCAGTTCTCGCGCTGCACGGTGCAGCGGCCGCTCAAGGCCGTCCCAGGATCGGCGGTCCGCACGGCCGCGATCCCTTCGGCGAGCCGGTCGAAGGCGCGCGGGACGTTGCGGATGCGGTCGTGGACCTCGCGGGGGCCGTCGAGGCTGACGATCACGTCGTCGCAGCAGCGCACCAGGCGCTCGGCGTCGCGGGCAAGGAGCAAGCCCGTCGAAAGGAGGGTGATGCCGATGCCGGCTTCGCGGAGCAGCGCGCAGAGGTCCCACAGGTGGGAGTGGAGCAACGGCTCGCCGCCCGAGAGCACCACGCGCTCGACCCCCAGGGCCCGCCACTCGGGGAGCCAGCGCTCGATTTCGGCGGCCGTGATCTCCTGGCGATCGCGGGCGCGCCAGATGTCGCACATGCCGCACCGGCAGTTGCAGTGGCTGTGGGGGTAAAGGGTGACGATGGGAAGGCGGACCACGGGATCGACCCGCGACAGGGGCGGCGCGAGCGGGACCTTGGCCGGAGCCGGACGGGGTGCGGGAGCGAGGACCGTCATGCCCTGCGCTCCAGCTCCGCCAGGTAGTGGTCCGCCAGCCAGGGCAGCGGCGGCACGGCCTCGAGCCGGCGCTCCCAGCGCGCCAGGGTGGCCAGCAGGCGCGGGTGACGCCGCGTCCAGCCCTCCAGCTCGGTCGGCGGCAGCAGGACTCCCACCGCGCTCACGCGCGCCAGCCGGAATCCAGGCGCGAAGGCGCGGCGCAGGGTGCGGATCGAGGGATAGCGGACCGTCATCCCCCGCCAGGGCAGGCCGTTGGGACGGAGCCGCCGGAAGGCCTCGGACGGGCGCGCCTGCGCCAGGCCGCGGAGCCACTCCCAGGGGACGAGCGGGCCCATCACGCAGAGCAGCGCGGGCGCGCCGGGCCGCAGGAGCCCTGCCAGAGCCTGGGCCGTGGCGGTCAGGTCAGCCACGCAGTTCAGTCCTCCGAAGCTCGAGAAGACACCGTCGAACGTCCCCGCAAGGGCCCCAAGATTCTCGATGGCCAGGGGCCGGACTTCGACGCGCTCGGCGAGCCCGGCCGCCTCGACCTTCCGGTGCGCGGTCTCGATCATGATGGAAGAGGCGTCGGTCGCCAGCACCCGGACGCCCCGCGATCCTAGGTGGACGGCATCCTCGCCGGTGCCGCAGGCGAGCTCGAGGACGCGGTCGCCAGCGGCAAAGCGGGCATCCAGGCGGCGCTGGACGGCGTCGCGGAGGAGGACGCCGAGCGGGGTTGCGGTGAAGCGGCAGTCGTAGTCCGCGGCGAGGGCGTCGAAGGCCGTGGTCACGCCTCCACCTCTCCCGCCATCGCCAGCATGGCCTCGCGGGCGGCCGCGGCCTCGGCGCACTTGCCGGCGGCGGCGGCGCGCAGCCAGCGGTCGGCCTGCTTGTAGTAGGCGCGCGCGGGCCGGCCCTGAATGCAGTAGTCGCGGTCGGTCGCCTCCTCCCAGGGCAGGGGCGAGACGATCCGCGGGGCGACCTCGTCGTAGTAGGCGGTGTTCTTGATGGGATAGGCGACGGTGGTGAAGAAGATGTCCGGGTTGGCCTTCTTGACGTGCTCGATGGTGGCCTCGATGTCGGCGACGGTCTCCCCTTCGTAGCCCCACATGAGGAACATCCCCACCTGGATGCCGTGGCGCTGCGCGGCGCGGGTGGCCCACTGGACCTGCTCGGCCGTGACGCCGCGCTCCATGGCGTCGAGGATGCGCTGGCTGCCGCTCTCCGAGCCGATCCAGATGCGGTAGCAGCCCATCTCGGCCAGGGTGGCGAGCACCTCGTCGCGCATCATGCGGTCCGCCCGCGAGATGGTCTCGAAGGGCAGGCGCAGGCCGCGCCGCTTCAGCTCGGCGGCGTAGTCGAAGAGCCAGCGGTGGTTGATGGTGAACACGTCGTCGGCGTACCAGACCTGGTCCGGCTGGTAGCGGTCGCGGATGTGCTCCAGCTCATCGGCCACGCCCCGGACGCTGCGCCGGCGGTGGCTGAAGCCGAAGACGGCGTGCGAGCACCAGCGGCACTTGTAGGGGCAGCCGCGGGCGGTGATCAGGTTGACGCTTCCTGAGCCGTGGTGCGTGCGCCAGACCTCGATGTATTTCTGCTGGTCGATGCGCTCGCGGTCGGGCCAGGGGAGGGCGTCCAAGTCGGCGATCTGGGCCCGCTCGGGATTGTGGACGATGCGCCCCTCCTCGTCGCGGAAGATGGCGCCGGCGATGCCGTGCAACCGGTGGGAGCCCTTCTCCGCCAGAGCCGGCAGCAGCTCGGCGAGGGTCTCCTCCCCTTCTCCGGCCACCACCACGTCGGCGCCGCGGGCCAGGTACTCGTCAGGGTAGCCGGCGGACTCAGGCCCGCCGAGGATCACGGTCCAGCCGCGGGCCCTGGCGGCGGCCATGAGGTCGAGCACGGGCCGGCGCGTCATCAGGTTGGTGTAGAGGCCGACGACGCCGGGACCCTCTGCGAAGCGGGCCAGCAGCTCCTCACGGGTCGCGAAGGTGGTGTCGAAGACCTCGACGCCGAAGCCCTGCCCGCGCAGGAAGGAGGAGAGGTAGAGCAGCCCCAGGGTGGGATAGGGCTTCATGATCTCCCGCTCCTTCTCGTCCTCGGCGAGGAAGTAGCCGTGGGTGAGCAGCAGGTCTGGCATGGCTCAGTTCCAGGTCTTTGAGAGGTCGGGCGCTGGCAGGGGGTCGTAGGGCTTGTGGACGGCCGTGGGGGCGGCGCTGCGGCAGGTGGCTTCCAGGCGGCCCAGCTCCAGCCAGTCGGCGGTCAGCCGGTCGAGCTCGGCACAGAGGTCCCCCTCGCCGCGGCGCAGCCGGTGGCGCAGGTCGAGGTCGCGGTGGAGCGTCTGGCGGAGCTGGCGGTAGAAGGGGGTCTGATAGGTTCCCTGGAACATCATGGCGAGGTCATTGCTGTCCTGCCAGCGGGTCTGCTCGCCCAGCTCGGCCTGGACCATGTCGAAGAACTTGGTGCCGGGGAGCGGATAGGAGACGCTCACGCCGATGTCGTCCGGCAGGATCTCGCGCACCAGGCGCACGGTCTCCCGGATGTCGTCGAAGGTCTCGCCGGGGTAGCCGAACTGCAGGAACCAGCAGGCGCGGATGCCAGCGGCCTGGAGCCGGCGGGTGGCCTCGACGATCTGCTCGACGCGGATCCCCTTGTCCATGGCGTCGAGGACCTTCTGGCTGCCGCTCTCGGCGCCCAGCCAGGCCTCGGCGCAGCCGGCGCGCGAGAGCCCTGCGACGGCCATTTCGGTCATCAGGTCGGCCCGCGACTGGATGGTGAAGGGGATGCGGGCGTCACGGGCCTCGACCTCGCGGCCGAAGTCCGCCACCCAGCGCGGCTGGAGGCCGAAGATGTCGTCGGCGAACCAGACGTGGTCGGGGGCGAGCACGCGCTTGACCAGGGCCATCTCCGCGGCCACGTTGCCCGGCGAGCGCATGGCGTAGCGCCGGCCCCAGATGGGCTTCGCGCACCAGTTGCAGTGGAACGGGCAGCCGCGGGTGGTCACCAGGTTGACGCTGTAGTAGCCGTGGGCCTGCCGCCAGGCGGCGCGGTAGCGCTCGGCGTCCACCAGGTCCCAGGCCGGCAGGGGGAAGGTGTCGGGATGGCGCTCGATCGGCCGCGCCGCGGTCCGCCGGACCTGAGCGGGCGCGAGCGGGTCGATCATCGCCAGGCCAGGGATCTCCTCGGTAGGCTGGCCGCCGCGGAGGGCCGCGATCAGCTCGCGCAAGGTATGGTCGGCCTCTCCGATCAGGGCGTACTGGACTCCGCTCTCCAGGTAGGCCTGCGGATGATCGGTGACATCGGCGCCGGCGGCGAGGACGGTGGCCCCGGCCGCGCGGGCCAGGCGGCTCATGCGGCAGGCTGCGGCGCGCGCGTGCTCCAGGCACATCTTGTTGAGGAAGTTGAAGCTGTCCTCGTAGAGCACGGCGAAGCGCGGCCGGTGCCGGTCGAGGGCGGCGGCGAACTCCTCCTCCCCTGCGGCCAGCATGGCGTCGAACAGGGCCACCGAGTGCCCCGCCTCGCGCAGATGGGAGGCCGCGAAGAGCGTCCCCAGGGGCGCGTAGGGACGCATCTTCTCGACCTGCTTGGGGTCGTTGCGCAGGAAGAAGGAGTGGGCCAGCAGGACGTCAGTCACGGCGGATCAGCTCGGCAGAGAAGAAGGTCCCGAGGCCGCGCGCGATGGGGAGCGCCGAAAGCGCCTGCTCCCAGCGGTCGCGGCCCGCGAATCGTCCAGGATCATCCACTGGCCGAAGGATACCCTGACCGGCGATCCGGGAGAGCGAGAAATCGGTGGCGAAGACACGGACGAGTTCGCTGGACGTCCACAGACGGTGCGGCACGGCAACTCCGGCGATGCGGACCGTGAGGGTCCGGCGCCCGCCCTTTCGCCAGCGGCTGAGGACGTGCAGGAACAGGACGCCCCCGGGCCGCACGAGCCGGCCGGCGGCGCGAGCGAAGCCGGCGAGGTCCGGCGCGGCGTTGAGCCCGGCGAAGGTGGAGATCAGCCCGTCGAACGGCCCCTTGATCCCGGTCTCCTCCAGACGGTTGAAGTCCGCGACGCAGGTGGGGATCCCCGGCGTCGCCGCGGACAGGCGCGCCAGCATCCCCAGCGAGAGGTCGCAGGCGGTCACCTCGACGCCCCGGCCGGCGAGGTGCAAGGCATCGAGGCCGGTGCCAGCCGTCGCGTCGAGCACCCGCGATCCCGGGGGAAAAAGGTCGTCCAGCCGCTCCCACAGCCGCTCCCGCACCCAGGCCGACGGCGCCACCGCGGCATCGTACTCGGCGGCGATGGCGTCGTAGGCGGCTTGGGCTGGGAGCGGCGGCATCGTCTCAAGGCTTCGCGGCCGACTTCTCGACAACGCGCAGGAACACCCGGGGCGAGCGGTGGAAGGGCAGGTGCTGCGAGAGGCTCTCGACGGCGACGTTGTAGGTGCCGCTCGCGGGCGGCACGAACTCGACCTCGTAGAGGCCGTCGCCCAGGCCGCGCGCCCAGTGGCGCTGGTGCCAGGTCCCCGAAGCGAGGAAGACGAGGACCTGGACGTCGGTCAGGCCCTCCCGCGGCTGGCCGGTGATGGGATCGGTCAGCCGGAAGCGGAGCGGCGTGGTCTCCCCGGCCTTCAATTCCCGGGCAGGGATGCGCGGCTCCACCTTGACGGACTGCTCGCGCAGGCGCTTCTCCGCCAGCACGGGATCGGCGGCGACGTTGACTTCGAAGCAATGGAGGGTGCGCGGCGCGTCGAGGAAGAAGGCTACGCGGTAGCGGCCCGGCTGCGGCAGGCGCGTGACGGTCTCGTAGCTGCCGGGCGTGCGCTCCTTCAAGCTGCGGTCCACCACCAGCACGGCCCGCGGCTGGCGGCCGTAGTTGGTGAAGCTCCCCATGGGCGCGGCCATACCCTCTTTGTAGTAATAGATCGCTCCGTCCGCGGGGTTGGCCACCAGCACGGCGGTGGCTCCCGGGGCGCGGACGATCGAGTCGGCGGGGCTGGGGCGGGAGACCTTGCCCAACGGGTTCTGGCCGCCGGTGAAGTCGACGGCCGGCACCGGCGCTCCCTCCTTGCCGATCTCGGAGAGGGGGACCATCAGCACGGTATCGCTGCGGCGCTGCCGCAGGTAGGCCAGGTCCTGGGAGAAGGTCACTTGGTCGGGGCCGCCCTCCACGTCCGCCTTCTGCACGATCCGGTTGCTGGCGCTATCGAGGATGTACAGCCGGTTGCGCAGCGGATTGAGGACGAAGGCGAGGCGGCCGCCGGGCGCGAACCGGATGGCGCCGAGGCCCGGCTCCGCCGCGATCCGCGTCCCCTGTGCAGCGCCCTGTCCCGGGATGGGGACAACGGTGATGGTCCCGCCCTCCTCGCTGGTCACGTAGGCGGCCCGCGCCTGGGCGGAGAACGCCACCGAGGCCGGCGCGGCGCCGGTCTCCACGTCGCGCACTCTGGCGAGCTTCGCCACGTCGATCACCGACACGGTCCCGTCGTCCCGGTTGGTGACGAAGACGAAGCGGTTGTCGTCCGACAGGGCAAGGTCGTGGCGGCCGCGGCCGGTGGGGATGCGGGCCGCCACCGTGAGGCTGCGGGTGTCGATGGCGGCCACCCCGGCGCCGCCGGGGCCGTCGAGCGCCACCCAGAGGTAGGCGCCGTCCGGCTGCAGGGCGACGCGGCCGGGCCGGGAGCCCGCCTCAAGGCTGGCCACCTTCTTCCAGGAGGCGGTGTCCACCACCGCCACCCGGCTCGACTCCGGCATCGACACGAAGAGGCGGCCGCGGTCCGCGCTCAAGGCCCAGTCCTCGCCCGGGCTGTCCAGCTCGACCAGGGCGAGGAGCTTGGTGCCGCCGAAGCCGAAGAGCGGATCGACGACGGTGACGGTGGCGTCCTGGTTGAGCGCCAGCACGTAGTAGACGTTGAGGTCCACGGCCGGCCGGCTGAACAGGCTGCCGCCGAGGAACTCCTCGACCTTCTGCACGCAATGGGCGTCCGCGCTCTCCCCGGCGGGCAGGAGGTCCATCCAGGCCGACGGATAGGCGCCGGCGAGCGGCGTGCCCGTGGCCGCGTCGGAGAGCCGGAAACGGACGGACGCGTCCCCCTCCCGCAACTCCGCCGTTACGCCGGCCTCGGGCGCGAGGGGCTCGACGGCGAGATCCAGCGCGACGCCGCCCTGAACCGCCCGCGAGCCCGCGGGAGACGGGCCCTCCCCGGCCGCGGGCTGGACCGCCATGCCGAGGAGGGCGAGCAGAGAGAGGAGCGCCGCCGGTCTCAACGGCCCCCGCCTCCCGCCGTCCCCGATTGCCCGCCGCCACAGGCGTTGACGCGGAAGATGCCCCACAGGCCCAGCTTGAAGTGTTCCGCCGGATAGGTCCGGTAGAGGTAGTCGCCGGGCACCTTGTTCGCCCCTCCAGCGCTCGGGATGAGCACGTCGAGGTGATTGGAGGGACCGTGCCCCATCCGCGATCCCTGGTACTCGCTGTAGGTGTCCTGCTCGAGGATGCCGCAGCCGTTCCCCGTTCCGATCGCCGACGCGGCGTAGAGGTTGGTCTGCGTCGTCGGCGCCGGCCGCGCGCATCCCTTGCCGCTGCTCATGTAGGGCTGCTCCTGCCAGACGTGGCCATACAGCTCGAAGACCTGGTTGGTGTTGATGCCGCCCGGATGGAGGACCCGGAAGCGGACCTGCTCGCCAGCGCAGGCCTCGAAGATGGGCGTCTGGGGGTCTCCGCACGACGTGGTCGTGAAGGTGCAGGTCTGGGGGGTGGTGCTGGTGCCGCCTTGCACGCCGTTGCAGCACTGCGCGGAGTCGGAGAGGACGCAGGAGAAGTCCGTCGACGAGGAGCAGGTCCGCGTGATGTTGTTGGCGTTCAGCGGCTCAAACCGGTAGTTCACCGCGTTGACGTTCTCGCCGCCAAGCCACGCTGTCTGGAAGGTGAACGGGGTCGGGTTGGGGGGAGGAACGGGGTTCCCTGGACCGGCCGGGCCGGGCGGGCCCTGGAGGCCGTCCTGGGTGATCAGCACGAACTCCCTGAACGACTGGCTGGGGCTCTGGATCCGCGCGGTGGTGCCGCTGCAGGCCTCGATGGGCTGCTGCTTGCCGCCGGCGACGCAGCTCGATCCCGGGGGCTCGATGACCAGGGCGCCGAACAGCCCGTACTGGTGGTGATTGAGGGTATCCGACGGCAGCAGGTTGGCCGCGCCGAACTCGATGGGGATATGCCGCTGGCCCTCCGTAGCGGTCGGGTCGATGTTGCCCGCGTACCAGGTGTAGGTCCTGGGCTGACCGGACTGAGCCACCTGGTCCTGCGTGCTCAGGTTGTTGCCGACGTTGAAGCCGTTGCTCTTCGTGACATCGAAGCTGACGAGCTGCGGGTGCAGGCCGACGGCCGTCGAGGTATTGGAGTTGCAGGTCACCGGGGCGGACCCGGGCGCGCCGCAGAAGGGGTTCCGGGATTGGGTGCCCGACCCGAGCGATCCCTGGATCTCGTTGTAGAGCGTGACCGTCATGCAGTCTCCGGCGTTCGCCCGCAAGACGAGCGGCGCGGGAGATTGGCCCTGCGGCAGCTTGCAGTTGGGCCCAGGCGTCTTGCAGTCGAGGTCCTGGAGCTGGAAGTAGAGGATGGCGTTGGGATCGGCCATGGTCGCGCTGCCGCGCGAGTTATAGACCAGCGATCCTCCCAGCGCCTGCTGCGCCGTGAGCGCAACCACCGTGTAGCTCCGCTGCCGGGCCGGAGGCTTCAAGTCCTTCGGACACACGGACGCCGTCGCCGGATTCTGGTTCTGGGGCAGGGGCCGGAGCTGCAGGCCAGGCTGCGGCTTCGGGTAGGCGCGCAGCAGTCCCCAGTTCCCGCTGGCCTGCTCGATGGCGGCGGCGCCGGCCATGTAGAGGTAATCGGAGTTGCCGGCCCCGGTGACGGCAGGCAGCCGGAAGACCTCCTCGAAGTGCTCCGAGATCCCCATCACCTGGCTGTTGCGCCAGCCCGAGTCGACGAAGGAGGGCTCCTCCAGCCACTTGACGTCATGGACGGTGAAGTTGTGGGGATTGATGTGCGCGCCCACCAGCGTGCGGATCTGCACGTCATCGCCGGCATAGGCCTGCAGCAGCGGCGTGAAGGGGTCGTTGGGACCGACTCCCCGCGTCAGAGGCGGGTAGGGACTGCAGTTCGGATCCTTGGGGAAGGCGCACGAGGAGTTCGGGCGTGCGATGGACGCATAGGCGTAGGACAGGTCCCCCGGTTGACCACCGTTCGGCTGGCCCTGGCTGTTGTCGATGCGCAGGAACAGCGGCTCGTTGCGATAGTTGACCGAGAAGCTGTTGGTACCGTTGGCAAGGGTGACGAGCTCCACTCCACCGTTGTCGAGCGGATTGGTGCTCCAGGTACAGACCTGGACCGACGTGTTCGCATTGGAGCTCGGGATACCCGGGACCAGGTTGCACGTTGGCGACGCCAGGGTGGAGGGACACTTGAAGTCGCTCGCGGTGGCCGCCGACGTGCTCGGGGAGGACGGACAGTTCGTGACGTCCTCCGGGGTCTTCGCTGTGGCCGGCCGGCAGGCTTGCGCCGGATTCGTCGAGCAGAATCCGTAGGCGATGCAGGGACCCGTCTTACACGTGGTATTGGGCTTGTCGAAGTTCCGGGCTGTGGAGGGGGTGCACTGGACCTGCGGATCGTCCTCGCAGAAGCCCTGCTGGAGGAAGGACGGCGGCTGAATGCTGAACGGCTCGTAGGTCAGCGTCGTGTCCTGGAATTCCAGCAGGAACTCGCGGAAGCCCGCACGCGGCTCGCTGGCGGGCACGATCACCGCCTGCCAGGTGGTCGGGCCGCCGTCGTGGGTGGTGGTGCCGTCATAGCCGGGAACGGTCCGCCGTGACTTGAGCGGCCGGCCGTTCAGGTCGTCGCCGCCGAACGGGGGAGCGTCCGCTGCCGACTCGTTGTGGTACCAGCGCGCGTCCTCGGGCTCGATCACCAGGCCGGCGTAGAGGCCCGCCTGCTGGTGGGTCGACGGCCCGAAGTGATCGTGCGTGAACACCGTGCGCAGGGTGCGGTCCACGCCGGGGTTCTGGATCGTGCCGTCGAACAACCGGTCGGTGTACCAGCGCTGGACCGTCGCCTGCGCGCCCATCCACCGCCCGCCGGGGCCCGGGCCGAAGAACGGCAGCGGCTCGGCGGTGAGCCTCACCGGTTGGCCCTTCTGGGAGGCGTCCGGCCACAGCCCGCCTCCGGCGTTGATCGCCGCGATGCGCTCGGTGACCTCGTTGGGCGCGAAGGTGCCGTCCTCGTAGTTGAAGCCGTTGGTGGCGCCGTCGGAAGAGGTCACGTCGAACTTCACCAGGTGGATGTGCTGGCCGATGATGTCCGTCGGCGTGCGCACCTGGAAATCATCCAGCTCGTAGACGTTCGGCACCAGGTTGGCGAGGGTGTACTCGATGCAGTCCCCCGAGTTGGCGCGGAAGAAGAAGGGCTCGGGCGGTTTGGCGCCTTTCAGGAAGTCGGCGACGTCGCCCCACAGCGAGAGCATCCGCTGCTGCGGGAAGTGCCATCCCGCTTTATTGAAGGTGACGTCGAGCTGGATGTCGGCCGCCTCGTACCGGCGAATGGCATGCCACGACGGACGGCCGCCCTCCAGGGTATAGCGGATGCAGGGATCGGTGTACGGCGCGCCGGGGGCGGGAGGAAGGCCGTTGAGGATGAACTGCGCCTTGCGCATCACCGGCGGGTGCTGATAGGCGTTGTGCGTCTCCGTCTTGTTCTCAGGCGTCACCGAGTCGACGAGGCGATGGCTGTGAAACTTCATGGCCACCTTCTCGACGGCTGTGCCGTCTTCCGGCAGCCTGAAGGCAGGGACATCCACGAGCGTCTTGCTGAAATCGTTGTAGTCGGTCAGCGCTGGAATATGAACGCACTTCTTCGGATCGACCTGGCAGGCGCTGATCAGGTGCCGCGGCAGGCCGCCATCCAGCTCCTTCTCGCAGCGGGCGGTCGCCGGGTTCTTGCAGCCGGAGACGTCGGCCGGCGTCTTGCCGACCGCCGGTGTACAGGTCCGGCCGGGGTCGTCCGAGCAGGCGTAGGCGAAGTCGAGCGGCGGGTGCGGCGCGCGCTGGCCGCCGATGCCCGGGATGAAGAAGGGGAAGCCCGGGTTCTTGTACGCCGCACCAAGCTCTCCGGCGCCGAGCGCCGAGACGCAGTTCCGGCCCTGGTCGTCGCAGACCTCCACCGTAGTGCCGCCCAGCGTGGGATTCTGGACCAGCTTGACTTTGCCCGGCACCGGCGGCATGGGGATGGTCGGCAGGGGGACCAGCGCGGGGATCGGCGTGCCGGCCGCGATCTCGCCGTCCGGCAGGGCGCGGTTGACCCCGCTTTGCGCAGTGCCATCCGCGTTGAGCAGGGTACCCGTCTCGTACACGTCGTGCACCCGCCACAACGACCACATGCCAGCGGCGAAATGGGGATAGAAGTGGCAGTGGAAGATCGAGTCGCCCACCGTCTGGTTGACGTTGCCGCTGCCGTTGTAGGTCATCTCCAGGCTGAACGACGAGCCCGGCCCGATCGACTGGCTGTCGAGGTAGTCGCCGTTGGAGGTGTCGGGCGAGTGCAGCCACTGGTGCGCGTGCTGGTGATGGACGTGGTGCAGGTCCGACCCGCCGTGCAGGATGCGGAACTTGGTGTGGTCGGCGATGTAGCTGTGATAGACGTTCGACGGGTCGTCCGGATAGAGCGCCTTGGTGGCGCGCTCGTCGGAGTTGCATTGGTACCGGGTGAAGGTGCAGGTGCCCTGGTCCGGACAGGTCGAGGGCGTGACGTCAGGATCGCAGGAGGTCTTATTGCCCGCGCAGAGTCCCTGAGCCGTGCACTGCTCAGGGCCTTTCGTGGTGTAGCTCGTCGCCGGGAGGTCCACGACCATCGCCGGATCGCCCACGGCCCAGGAGGTGAGGAAGAACTCCTCGAACTTGCAGGCCGTGCAGTTCGCCATGGGACCGACGCCGAGCCGGTTGGCGAGCACCTCGGAACCGATCCCCGCCATGCCGTAGTTGATACCAAAGGCATCGTTGCCGTTTCCGATCGTGGTAGAGACGTTGTAGAAGTCCGGGAAGGCCTGCACGACGTTGAACATCTCGTGGTAGATGATCGTGAACTCCCGGAAGGGCTGCAGGCGGTCCGGCAGCGAGTAGGACGACCGCATCTCCGGAGCCTCCGGCCGCTCGGCCGGGAAGCGGCCGGCGTGCGGCCCCGTAATGATGGCCGTCAGGTCGCTGTGCACGATCTCGTACCGGTACTCGGGGTTGTCCACCGCGGCGGTCATCCGCAGGACCGGGCCCACCCGGCAGGTCCCTTCCAGGAAACATGGGTCGGACGACTTATAAGGATAGGCGGCCTGATAGTTGATCAAGGGCTGCCCGTATTTCGAGGGCTGGGGCCGGCTCGCCGCCTTGAGGTCGTCGGCCGTGACCTGGCTGCGGTACCACTCCGCGCCCGCGGGCTCGACGTGCACGGCGCCGAACAGCCCGAAGGCGAGCTGGCCGCCATCTCCTGCACCGGGGTTGCTGAAGGTATCGGCGGCGCTGTAGAGCAGGAACGCGCCCTCCTGCCCGGCGTAGAGGGTGTAAGTGATCTGGGGAGTCGAAGCCAGCTTGGAGGCGGGGGATACGAGGCCGCTGGGCTGGGGATTTTTTCCCACCCAGGAGCCGTCGTTGCACATCGGGCCCGTCCCCGTGCTGCCACAGGTGGGGGTATTGACCAGTTCCATCCCCTGGACATGAACGGAGGCAGCGCGGGTCGACGGCTGGACGACGTTCGGAGGTGCGTTCTCTGTCAGCAGGTTGGTGAAGCCGATCCGGAGGCACTGCCCCTGATTGACGCGCAGGACGATCGGGCGCGGGCGCTTGTAGGGCTTGAGCGTCACGTTGCCGGGGGTGACGCTCGTCGCGTTCGGATCGCAGAGCGTCTGACCAGCGACGACCTTGCCCTGCGCGCAGACGTCGCGCGCCAGGGCGAAGATCATGCCCCCCGGCAGGTTGGCTCCCAGCCGGTTGTTCATGATCGGCTGGTCGATGGCCACCACATGGGCGAACACGGTATTGCCCGCCGTGCACGTCGGCGCGGCGGCGCCCGGGAGCGCGAAGGCGATGAGGCTGAATGCGAAGACAACGGCCAGGCGGGACACGCGGCTGTCCTTCATCTCTGCCCTCCTCTGAAGAGCACTGGGCGGGAACCGTCAACGCAGAGCCACTGACCACTGCGCCCGACAGGACCGCGCCTTTCAAACTCATCTGCTGCTTGAGGTTCTGAAGGTACCGCAGCCCTCGTCGTTTTGCAAGCCTTAAAGAGCCCTCGCGGCCCGCAATGCCTGCTCGACGGTGATCCGCGCGGGATCGTTGCCGATCTCGTCGAACAGGGCCCAGCAGGCCTCGCCCGCCGGATGGGAGTGGACGAGCTTCTCGCGCTGGGCGAAGTAGAGGGTGGGAGTCCCGGCCGCCTCAGCCAGGTGGATCGGCGCGCTGTCGTTGGCCACCAGCAGGCGCGCCCGTTCGAGGAGAGCGGCGAAGACGTCCAGAGGATCGGCCGCGGCGACGATGCGCCGGCCCGCTGCCGTCCCGGCCTGCGCCGCAACCTGGGCCAGCAGCGGCTCCTCGGCGGGGCTCCCCTCGATCAGGACATGCAGCCCCAGCTCGGCGGCCAGGCGGGCGGCGAGGTGGGAGAAGCGCTCCGCCGGCCACCGGCGCGAGGAGTAGCCGCCGGGAGCAAGAACGGCGAAGGGCTCCCCGGCAATGCCCCGGGCCTTCAGGAGCTCGTCCGCCCGCCGCCGCGCCTCCTGAGAGACATGAAGCTCGACCCGGCGGTCGTCCTCCGTCCAGGCGGAGCGCTCTGTGCCGAGCAGCGGATCGAGAGCATGGAGCAGCATCCGCGGGCTCGGGAGGGTCCCCCAGACACACCACCCCTCGTGGGTCAGCCAGGAGGGAACGCTCCTGTGGTCCAGGGAAGGATCGAAGTATTCGAGATTGATCCGCCAGGGCACGCCCCCCGCCGCCAAGGCCCGCGCCAGCCAGCAGCTCTCGGGACGGCGGGCGAAGGCGAAAAGCGCGGCGTCAAAGCGGCGGCCGGTGAGACGTCCGAGCACGCGACGCCGTCCTTCGCCGCCGTGATCCGGTAGGTAGGGAACGACCACTGCGGCGTGGGGATTGCCGGCGAGCAGCTCGCAGGCCACCGGCGGTCCCACGACCGTTGTCCGCGCCTTGGGGAAGAAGCGATGGATGGCGCGCAGCAAGGGAGTGAGCCAGAGGGTGTCCCCCACGTGGAAACGCGCCTGGTGCACGAGCAGACAAGGCTCTCCTGCCGCGTCCAGAGGGGGAGGCCGGACGCCCGGAGCGGCGATCCAGGCCAGGTCGCGCAGAGGGGTCACCACGGCGAGTCTACCTCTGCCTCCGTATACTTGCGAGGTGGCTCTCGACCACGTCTACTGGCTCGGCGGCTCCGCCTGCGCGGGCAAGACCGCCGTCGCCCGTCTCCTGGCCGCGGCGCACGGGCTCGCCCTCTACTCGTGCGACGAGCGGTTCGAGGAGCACCGGCGGCGGGCCGATCCCGCGCGCCATCCGCGCTTCTGCCGCGTCGCGGACCGGACTCCCGCACAGCTCTGGATGCCGGCCGCAGCCGTCCAGGCGGAGGAGCTGCTCGCCTTCTATGAGGAAGAGCTCGATATGGTCCTCGCAGACCTCGCGGCGATTTCGGGACCGGTGCTGGCGGAGGGCTCGGGGCTCCTGCCGGAAAAGATCGCGGCCGTGCTCGCCGCTCCCCATCGGGCGGTCTGGCTGGTGGCGACGCCCGAGTTCCGGCTGCGCTCCTACCCTCTTCGCGGGGGCTGGGTCGAAGATCTGCTCGGCCAGTGCCCTGATCCGGAGCGGGCCTTCGCCAACTGGATGGAGCGGGACACGCTCGTGGCGGCGGCCATCGAGAGAGAGGCGAGGAGCCGGGAACTGGAGGTGCTGACGGTGGACGGCCGCTGCACTGTGGAGGAGACTGCCGCCGAGGTGGCGCGACGGCTGCGGCTCAGGCGCGGGAAATGTTGACCGAAGAACAGCGGGCCTTCTTCGAGGAGGAGGGCTACCTCGCCATCCCCGAGGCCCTGCCGCCGGGAGAGCTGCAGGCCGTGCGGGAGGCGGCCAGGACGGCCGAGGCGCGCTGGCGGTCCGATCCCTCGCTGCCGGGCGTGCGCCGGCCCGACCTCGAGCAGGCGCTCGGGATCATGGAGTACGACCCAGTGCTCTTCGACCTCCTCGAGCACCCCCGGATCTTCCCCATGGTGCGGGAACTCCTGGGGCCGGACGTGATGATGCTCGATCACGACTATTTCATGACGCCCCCCGGCGCCGAGATCCCCTTCGGCTGGCACTTCGACTTCGACATGCCGGCTGTGGACCATCCCAACTCCCGTCTCATGGTGAAGGTCTTCTATGTGCTGGAGGACATCCCGCAGGACGGCGGCGCGACGCTCGTGCTGCCGCGCTCGCACCGGACGCTCCGCGGTGCGGAGATGCCCAACGCGGAGATCCCCGAAGACCTCCCCGGCGCCGTGAAGATGGCCCTGCCCGCCGGCTGGGCCTACATGATCACCGGCCGCACCTACCACGCGGCGGGCAACAACCGCTCGGGCCGCTACCGCCACCTGCTGATCTACACCTACGGCCACAAGTGGATGCGGATGTGGGACGAGTACCGCCCCTCACCGGCCCTGGCCGCCCGGGCGGAGACGCCGATGCGGCGGCAGCTCCTGGGGTTGACGGACCCGTATGGGCCAGCGGTGGCGGGAGGGTTGACGCCGTCTTCGGCAGGGCGGGTCGAGCCTCCACCCCGCCGTCCAGACCCGCCCCTACCCGAAGCGGTGCTTTCGCCAGGGCAGCGCTGCTTCTGGGAGGAGAACGGGTATCTGATGATCGAGGATGCCCTCACCCCCGAGGAGCTGGCGGAGATCCGCCGGGCGGCGGACGAGGCCGAGGCGCGGTGGCGGTCCGATCCGTCGCTGCCCGGCACGCGCATTCCGGAGTTCCTGGAGATCGAGGGGGTCCTGGAGTACCACCCGATCTTCCTCGACCTCGCGCTCCATCCGCGGATCTTTCCCAGGGTGCGGGAGGTGCTCGGCCCCGACATCTCGATCATCGATCACGCCTACTACATCACTCCGCCGGGCGGCGTCCTGGACGGCGACGCTTGGCATACCGACGTGCGGACCCGGGTGCCCGGGGTGAACCACGCCGGCTCGACCATGATGGTGCGGGCCATGATCGCCCTGGGGGACATCGGCTGGGACGGCGGCGCCACGCTGGTCCTGCCCGGCACCCACCGCCAGCCGGACGGCACGCCGATCCCCCGCGTTGCGGCTCCCGAGGACATGCCCGGCGCCGTGCGCCTGACGTGCCGGGCCGGCTCGGCCTACTTCTTCCACGGCAACGTCGTGCATTCGCCGGGGACCAACCGCAGCGCCGTCACGCGCCGGGTCCTGCTCTACAACTACGGCCACAAGTGGATGCGGATCTGGAAGGATCACGAGCCCTCGAAACGCCTGATCGCCCGGGCCGCGACGCCGATGCAGCGGCAGCTCCTCGGCCTCACCCCGCCCTATCGCGGGCCGGAGGCGGAGCTGGACTGAACGACAGGGCCTGGGTGCTGTTGCCCAGCCAGAATGGCAGCCGGCGGGCGAGGCCGAAGAGCCCCTCGACGGGCCAGGTGAAGAAGCGCTGGCGGCAGAGCAGCTCCCCGCGGTCGATGTCCCAGACCGCCAGCTCGTTCTTGTCCGCCAGGGCGAAGGCGTAGACGCCGCCGGCGATCTGCTGCACGTCGTGGAGCCAGCGCGAGCCGGCGTCGAAGCGGCGCGCCACCCTCCCCTGCCCATCCAGGAAGACGAGATGCCCCGCCGGACCGTCCGCGAAATAGACCTCCCCCTCCTCGTTCACCCGCGCGCCGTGGCAGCCCACGAATCCGCGGGCGATCTCCTCGTACTCCCCGGTCTGGAGATCGAAGGCGCCGACCGCGCCCTGGATCAGGGTGGAGACCACGGCGCGCCCTCCGCCCGCGGGGTGGGCCGCGTTGAGGTGCGTGGTCTGGCCTTCGTCGCCGATGTAGTGCCGGCGCAGGTCCATCCCGGGGACTAGGTCGTAGCCGCGGCTGTAGAGGTTCACCGGCATGCGCAGGGTCCGCTCGACCTCGCCGCTCTCCAAGTCCAGGACGAGCACGGCGTCGGGCGACGAGCAGGCGAGAAGGGCTCTGCTGCCCGGAATCGGCGCCACGGTGTGAAGGCCGGCCAGGTGCGGGTGCTCGTAGGTCCGTTCAACGGTGCGGCGGCGCCACAGCTCGACCCGCTGCTCGTAGCCCACGAGGAGGCGGTCTTCATCGAGGAAAGCGACGTGCTGGATCTTGTCGCGGTGCTTGATCGCTCCGAGAGGCTGAAGGCGGAGCGCTCTCCCCTCCTGAAGGACGCGGAAGAAGCTCGCCGCGCCGCTGTAGAGGGGCTCCGGCGGCGGCAGGCTCTCAAAAGGCGGCAGGCGTTGCAGGCGGCCGGGATCGCCGAAGCGGCGGACGAGGAACGGCGCGGAGCAGCGGGCGAGGTTCGTGCGGCGGCTCGAATGGGTGAGCGCCAGGGTGCCGAGGAAGCGCATGGGCTCAGGCGGCCCGGTCCCGGCAGACGGAGCGGATGAGGTTCGCGTAGCGGGCGGCGATGGCCTCGCGGGTGCAGAGCCGGAGGACCTTTTCCTGGAGCCTGCGACCATAGGCGGGCTCCACCCGCTCGACCGCCCTGCGCATCGACTCGACCGCGGGCACGCCGGCCTCGCTGTCCACGAAGAGGATCTCCTCCGGGAACAGCTCGGGCAGGGCTCCCACCCGCGTCGAGATCACCGGCACGCCGAGGGCGCCCGCCTCGATGGCGGTCATGGGGAACCCCTCTTGCTCGGAGGCGATCACCACGGCGTCGATGCTGCGCAGCAGCGTTCCCACGTCCCGGTCTGGCGGCAGGAAGCGAACACGCTGGTCAAGCCCGCGCTGCGCGGCGAGACGCTCGAGGTCCGCGGCGGTCAGCAGCTCGGTGTCGAGCGCCTGGATCAGGAGGTTACAGCCGAGCGCCTCGACATGCGCGATCAGCCAGGGAACGTTCTTCAAGGGGACGAGCCGGCCGAGAAAACCCAGGGTCTTGCGGCCGGGAGGAAAGAACTCCTGCCGCGGACCGCAGAGATTGCGGGAGGGGCAGGGATTGGGGATGAAAACGGCGCCCGGGATCGCGCGCGCCATCCGCGGCGAGACGCAGGCGACCGCGTCGATGACCCGTCCCCACCGCCGCTGAAAACCGGGGCCGTCCACCTCCCGCTCGGTGTGGACCACCCGGACCGAGGTCGGCCGGCGGCCCATGGCAGAGAGGACGTCCGGCACCGCGTTGACGACCCCATACCAGAGCACGGCATCCGCCGCCCGGAATCGCGGGCGCAGCTCCCACCGCTTGCGGATGAAGGTTACGACGCCGAAACGCTCCGCCAACTCGTCGCGGGTCGTCCTCTCGGCCGTGACCGCCGCGTTGTCGAGGGCGCAGACGTCGAGATCGAAGGCGCCGCGCAAGCCTGCCGCGACCTCCATCATGGCCGTCTCTCCCCCACCCAGGACGACGTGGGGGAAGACGAGGCAGATCCGCAGTCCGTCCATCTGCTGCTAAGCTGAAAGTCCTTGCGACTTTATATCATCCGCCACGCCGAGCCGGCCTACCCGGAGGACGCCCTGACCGCGCGCGGGCATCGCCAGGCGCAAGATCTCGCCGGCCGCCTGGCGGCCGCGGGAGTCGAGAGGGTCTACAGCTCGCCCCTGAACCGCGCCGTCGAGACTGCCCGGCCCACGGCCGAGCGGCTGGGAGTCGGGATCGGCGTCGAGCCCTGGATGCGGGAGATCGAGCACTGGTGGATCCCCGGCGGGCCGGAGGGGGAGTGGCCGGTCTGGCAGGTGGACGGCGCGGCGGTCCGCGGGCTCGTTCCCGGCCTGCACCCGGAGAACTGGCACCGCCTGCCGCCTTTCGACCTGCCCGTGCTGCGCCAGGGCTTCGCCGAGTTGCGGTCGGGCTCCGCGGCGTTCCTCGCCCGCCACGGCTACGTGCCGGAAGGGCGCCATTACCGGGTGGAGCCCGGAGCGGGCGGCCGGCTGGCGGTCTTCTGCCATGCCGGTTTCGGCCTCACCTGGCTCGCCCACCTGCTGGAGATCGCGCCGCCCCTCGTCTGGGCCGGCTTCGCACTGCCGTCGGCCTCGGTGACCACGGTAGATTTCGAGGCGCTGCCGGACGGCCGGGCCGCTCCGCGCTGCCTCGGCCTCGGCGACCTGTCGCACGAGCGCCGCTCTCTTCATGCGCCGCGCGCAGGCAGGAGCGAGCGCAGGGCGCGGTAGCCGATCACGTGGACGCCCCGGCGCTGCAGGTATTCTCTGGGCCTGCCGCTGCGGAACAGCTCGAAGTCCGCCACCCGCGCCGGCCAGTCGCGGGCGATGGCGCGCAGCTCCGGCCCGTCGTGCGCCGGATGCAGGATGAGGTGCGTGACGCCGGCGGGCAGCTCATCGAAGATCGCGCGCGCCTGCTCCCACCGGTCCGCCACCTCCCCGAGAGGCAGCCATGCCACGGCGTCGAGGACCGGCAGCCCGGCTTGCTCCCATTCCTCCACCTGCCGCCTCTGGTCCTCTCCCGCGAGGTCCCTCCAGACGAGCGCCGGCAGCCGCCGGTCGCGGGCGACGCGCAGGTATCCGGGGAAGAGCCGGGGGTGTAAGGCGGCGAACATATGGCAATCCACGTGCGTGACGTCGATCCCCGCGGAGGTGGCGCGGTCGAGCTGGGCCCGCATCTCCCGCTCGGCGGCGGCGGGATCGGCATCGTCCGCGGAGTCGCGATGGAAACACCCCGTGGCGTCCAGGAGGCCCGAGGCTGCTTCCTGCTCCGAGAGCGGACCCCAGCGGTAGCTCTCCCATTCGCTGGTCAGGGTCAGGTGGACCCCGGCATCCACCTCCAGATGGTCGCGGCAGAACACGGCCGCCGCAGCGAAGGAGGGGCAGGGGACCATCAGCGACCCCGAGGAGACCGCCCCTGCCAGCGCCAACTCGGCGAAGGCGGAGACCGTGGCCGGGCACATGCCCACGTCGTCGGCGTGGAGGATGACGGCGCGGTCGTGCGGGGCCAGGCCGAGCCTCGCGAGCCACGGGCTCGGCCCGCGGGCCGTGGCGCCCGGACCGGCCTGGATCAACGGTGCCACCCCATGCGGTTCAGGCCGCGGCCTGCTCGCGAGCGCGGATCCGCGGCAGCACCTCGCTGCCGAAGCTGGCCAGGGCATCGGAGCTGGGCCAGCCGGAGAAGATGAACTGGGACACGCCCACCACCGCGTATTCGTGCACGGCGGCGGCGACGTCGTCGGGCGTGCCCACCAGGCAGATCGCCGAGGCGCCGCGGCTGGCGACGGCGCCCGTCCACAGCCAAGGGGTCAGCCAATGGGAGTCCTCGCCGGCCATCTCGAACGTCGAGCGCATCGAGGCCGAGTCGCTAGTGCGCACGAACACCTGCCGCACCCACTCCTGGTCGCCGCGCTCGACCAGCGCGTAGGCGGCCTGCCGCGCCTCCTCACGGGTGGGCCGGACGACGAGCGAGAGACGGACTCCCACCTCGACGCCCCGCTCGCGCATCCATTCCACTTCGGGGCGGATCTTCGCCGGTGCGTCGCCCAGGCGGAGCCAGCAGTCGGCATGCTTGACGGCGATCTCGCGGGCGAGCTCAGAGCCGCCGCCGAGGTAGATCTCGGGCGCCGAGCGGCCGGGCGCCAGGAAGGGCGTCTTCAGCTTGCCCTGCTCGATGCGGAAGTAGCGGCCGTCGAAGTCGACCCCGCCGTCGCCGCTCCAGAAGGCGCGGCAGATGGCAAGGAACTCGTCCGAGCGGTGGTAGCGCTCGTCGTGCGAGAGGAAGTCGCCGTAGCACCTCTGCTCCTCCACCGAGTGGCCGACGACCATATTGAGGCTGATCCGTCCGCCGTTGAGGGCCGAGAGCGTGTTGACCTGCTGCACGAAGGCCGTGGGCGCCACCAGCCCCGAGCGGTAGGCGAGCATGAAGCGGATCCGCTCGGTGGCCGTGCCGAGGGCCGCCACCACCGGGATAGGGTCCGGCATGTAGAAGCCGCAGGCCATGAGCAACGAGTCGATGCCGTTCTCCTCGGCTAGGCGGCAGAAGCGGACGTGGGCGTCGAAATCCGGCAGCGCCGCGGCCGGCACTCCGGGCGGCGGCGCGACCGTGGACCCCGGCTCTTCGCCGGCCAGCGGCAGCCGCCAATGGAATCGGAGACTCATGGAACCGCCGTTGTCCTCCGCGATCTTTGCAAGTCTATAATCAGCCTAGCACAGAAGGAGGGCCATGAAAGTCCTGACCCGCGAGCAGGCCGAGAGCTACCGGCGCGACGGAGTCCTCTTCCCGCTCCCGGTGCTGTCGCCCGCCGAGGTGGCGCGCTACCGCGCCTGCGTCGAGGAGCTGGAGGCCCGCCTCGGGGGGAACCCGAAGCCCTCCGACATGACGCAGCCGCAGCTCCATTTCCGCTGGGCCTATGAGCTGGCGACCCACCCGGCGGTGCTCGACGCGATCGAGGACGTGCTGGGGCCGGACATCCTCGTGCACTCGGCCTCGATCTTCAGCAAGCCGGCGAACAGCCAGGCCTACGTCTCCTGGCACCAGGACGGAGCCTACTGGGGACTGAGCGAGCCGGGCCTCACCTCGGCCTGGATCGCACTGTCGGACAGCACGGTGGAGAACGGCTGCCTGCGCGTCATCCCCGGCTCGCACACGCGGCGCATCCTGCCCTTCGCCGAGTCGGCCCGCAGCCCGGACAACCTGCTGGCGAGCGGCATGGAGATCGCCGTCGAGGTCGACGAGCGCCAGGCCCGCGACGTCGTGCTGCGGGCCGGCGAGATGTCCCTGCACCACGTGGACATCGTCCACGGCTCGAACGCCAACCGCTCGGCAACCAGACGGGTGGGCTTCGCCGTCCGCTACCTCCCGCCGCGGGTCTCGCAGGCCCTGGAGCACCACGAGGTGCTGCTCGCCCGCGGCCGCGACGACCACTGCCATTACCGGCTCCTCGGCGAGCCCCCCGCCCCTGGCCTCGAGGAAGGGCTCACCGCCCTGGCGGAGTTCTCCCAGCGCTGGCGGCAGATCCGCCTGGGCCGGTGAGCCGGCGGCCGCCGCCGTCGAGATAGAGGCGCTCGAGCGCCGCCATCATCCGCTCCAGGGAGAACCGCTCGCGCACGGTCCTCTCCCCGGCGCGGGCGAGCCGCTCCCGTAGCGCTGGATCGGCAAGCAGCGAGGCACACCCCTGATGGATCGCCTCGCTGTCCGCCGGCGCGACGATCCAGGCGTTGACGCCGTGCTCCAGGATCTCCTGCCCGATCCCTGAGCGGGTGACGACGGCGGGGACGCCCGCGGCCAGGGCCTCGACGTAGACCTGACCGAAAGCCTCGATGTCGGGATCGACCGGCGCGTGCACGAACAGGTCGAACAGCTTGTAGAGGGCGGAGACGTTCGGCTCGAAGGGGATCTCGACATAGCGGCCGGCCGGCAGCGCCGCCAGCTCCCGCCGGATCAGGCGGCCGTCGCCGCCGCGGGCGTTGGCGAGCACCAGGAAGGCCGACGGGTAGCTCGCGAGCAGGCGGCGGAAGGCGGGGATGACGTGCTGCACGCCCTTGCACTCGATGTAGCGCGCGACCACGCCGACGACCGGGCCGGCGCCTGGCGGCAGGTAGCGGCCCGCCAGCTCCGCGACCTCGGCCGCGGGGACCTCCGCGAACCGGTCGAGCGCGAAGCCGTGGTCGATCCTCACGACCTTGCGCGGATCGACCCCCTCGCGCTCGACGAGCACCCTCTTCACCACCTCCGACGGGGCCACGATGCGCGTGGCGAGGGCGTTGAAGAAGCGGTCGTAGAGGGCCGCAGCCCGCCGGTACCGGTAATGGAACGTCGAGTGATGGCGCGTCTGGACGCGCAGGGGCACGCCGGCCAGCCAGGCGCCGAGCAGGCCGGCGAAGTGGGCCGGGAAGAAGTGGGTGTGGATGGCGTCAACCCCGGCCGCCCGGCAGTAGCGGTAGGCCTCGACGGTGCAGCGCGCCAGGTCGCGCTTGCCGCGATAGCGGAGATGGACGAAGGGGATCCCCCGCTGCCGCAGGAAGGGGGCCAGCGGCGGCTCGCCGTCGCCCAGCAGCAGGAAGCTCAGCTCGAAGCGCTCGCGGTCGAGCCTCTCCGCCAGCCACTCGAAGGCCAGCCAGCGCACGTTCATCGCCACCGCGACGACGAGCCGGACCCTGCTCCCCTCAGCCATTACGACCGGAATGATAGAGCCACCGCGGATTGACGGCCCCGGAGCGGTGGTCTATGTTCGGGGCAACTCACGCGGCCGGCTCCTGCGATCCTTGCGCTCATTGCGACCATGGCGGAACAGCCCCTCTTCTCGGTCGTCATCCCGGCGTTCAACCGGGCGCGGTTCCTGCCCGACGCGCTGGACAGCGTCTTCGCCCAGGGCATCGAGGGCGCGCAGGTGATCGTCGTCGACGACGGCTCGACGGACGATACCCGGGAGGTCGTAACCAGGTATGGGCGCGGCGTGCTCTACGCCTGGCAGCGCCACGCGGGAGCGGCCGCGGCGCGGAACCGCGGGATCGGCCTGGCCGCGGGGACCTACGTTTCCTTCCTCGACTCCGACGACGTCTGGCTGTCGGGGAAGATGGAGCTGGAGCTGTCCCTCTTCGCCAGCCTGCCCGAAGCCGACGCGGTCGTCACGGACGCCGAGTTCTGGGAACTGGGCGCGATCTACGTCGCCTCCCGCTTCGCCGACCGCGGGCTGCGCCTCCCCGCCGGCCGTCCCACGCTCTTCCCGCCTGGCGATCCCGCGCTGCCGTGGCTCGACGGCAGCCTGTTCGCGACCTGCTGCCTGACGCTCCGCCGCTCCAGCCTCGGCAAGCTCGGAGCCCTCCCTTTCGACACCCGTTTCGAGGGTTATGAAGACTGGGAGCTCGAGATCCGCATGTTCCTCTCCTGCAGCGTCGCTTTCTACCCCCGCCTGCTCGCCAGGGTCCGGCGGTTCGACGACGGCACCCGCGTTGGCGCTCCACCGCTGGGAGAAGAGCCGACTCCCGGGCAGCGGCTCCGTGGCTTGTATGGAAAGCATCGCATGCTCGAACAAATCCTGGCCCTGCCGCAGCTCCCCCCTTCCAGAGCCGGCGAGGTGCGGAGCGCCATCGCCGCGGCGGCGGCCGAGATCGCCGGCCTGGAGGCCGCAGGCGTTCAAGGCACGTAGAAGTGATCGCGCTGGAAGTAGGGCGAGCGGCCGCTGCCGTCCTGGAACACGGTATAGGCGTCCACCACGAGGAGGCGCTTGTTGAGATAGCAGGCCAGCATCACCCTGAGGGGGCCGAAGTCGTAGACGGCCCGGAAGGCGACCGCCGCCCGCAGGCCGACGCCGTCGGTGAACGCCTGCCCTACCACCTCGCCCCAATCGATCGGGTCTGGATTGCCGGCGCCGAACGTCCACACCGCGAGCCGGCCGTCCCGGGCCGCGATCTCCACCCGGGCGATGCCGGTTGAGCCCGCGTCGAAGTTGATCCAGGTGCCGGCCAGCGGCGACAGGTCCACGGCCAGCGCGACCGGCCGCGGCCCGGCAAAGTCGAGCCCGTCGCGAGCGCGCGTGATCCGCAGCGTCTGCATGGCTCTCTCCTACTACCGGTGGAAGAACTCGCGGCTGAAGTAATTGGAGCGGCCGCTGCCGTCCTTGAAGGTGTTGAACGTGTCGAGCACCAGGATGCCGCTCTTGGTGTAGGCCGCCAGGATGGTCTCCAGGAACCCGAAATCGTAGACGGCGCTGAAGGCCATGCCTGCGCCCGAGCCGACGTTCGCGGCGTAGGCCGTGGCCGCGGCCTCGCCCCAGTCGAACGGCTCGGGCGAGCCGGCGCCGAAAGCATGGACCACGAACCGGCCGCCGCGCTCCGCGAGCACCATCCGCACCACGCCCGCGGTCTGCTTGTCGGTGTTGTACCAGGTGCCGAACATTGGCGACGGATCGACGCCCTGCGGCACCGCCTCCCCCGCGAGCCGGTCCTCGATCCGCATGCACTTCAGGGTCTCCATCTCTCTCCTCCTCGCTTACGGCTTGTAGAACGACGCGTCGAATGGCTGGCCCAACACGGCCCGGCCGATCGTCGCCAGGACCTGGTCGTCATTGTCGTGGCGGATGTAGAAGGACAGGTCGCGCAGGATGCGCTCGATGGGGCTGGGGCGGATGAGCGACCGGGCGCCGCAGGCGCGGATGGCGTGCTGGACCGTCTCCTCCGCCAAGTGCTCCACCAGGTGGCGGACCCGGCTCGCCGCGATCTGCGCCTCCTCCCACCGCTCCTCATCCCACAGCCGCGCCACGTGGCGGAGCCACAGGTGGCCGGTCTCGATGTGGATCGACATGCGGGCCACCCGCTGCTGCACGTAGGGATCACCCCCCTTGCCCTGGGTCGTCAGGTATTCCAGGGCATGCTCGTAGGCTCCCTCCGCCGCTCCCAGGAAGCTCGCGGCGTAGTGCGGGGCGAAGGCGGTCTGCCAGCCGCCGGAGAGGTACTGGCCAGGCTCGCCGATCTGATTCACGTCGGGAATGAGCGTGCCCCGGAAGCGGACGAGGTGCGAGACCGTCCCCCGCATGCCGATGGGGTCCCACCACGAGCCGTCCGTCTCCACGCTCGGATCGGAGAGGTCGCAGGCCAGCATGAGCAGCGTCTCCGGCGAGGCGGTGTGGCGCGCCCCTCCGGGCCCGGCAGGATTGACCAGCAGGATGGCCCAATCCGCACCGCCGGCGCTGGTGGCGAAGACCTTGGTGCCCTCCACCCGCCAGCCACCGTCCACCCGCTCCAGGGCCGTGCCGAAGCGGCAGGGCTCGCCCGGCGCCCGCGCCTGCGGCTCACCGCTCCAGACAACCCATTTCTCGCCCCGCTCGACCACCCCCGGGAACCAGCGCCCCTTCTGCTGCGGGCTCGCCATGGCGTCGAGCAGCAGCAGCGAATTGGCGTGGCCCTCCCAGCAGCGGGCGAGCGACAGGTCGGCCTTGGCGATCTCCTTGGTCATCATCCAGAGCGTGAAGGCGTCGCCGCGGAAGGGACCCAGGCCGAGGCCGCCGTGCTCGCGGGGGATGGTCGGTGCGTGCAGCCCGGCCGCGAAAAGGTCGTCGAAGTCCTCGGCCGGGAAAGCCGCGGCGCGATCGTAGTGGCCGGCGCGCGGAGCGAAGCTCTCCCGCGCCAGGACGCCGACGCGGTCGATGAGGGCCTGCTGTCCGGGGGCGAGATCCAGCTTCATGCGGCGGCCGCTGAGCGTTCGGAAAACAGAGGCTCGTGAGGCTCGGGGCAAAATGCTAGCACACGCCCTGCCAGACGGAATCCCCCTATAATCCGGCGCGACCGAGATGCAGGATGACTGAGCAGCGACTCTTCGGCTGGGAACCGCAACGCGAACTGGGCACCGGCTGGTCCATCGGGATCTACCGGGGCGACTCCCCCTTCCGGCTGCGCCCGGCCGGGCAGAACCCGGTGCTCTCCTACGGCGACGTGCGCGATGCCCATGCCGCCTTCGTGGCCGACCCCTTCATGGTGAGGGCGGGCGGGCTCTGGCACATGTTCTTCGAGGTTCTCAATCTCGACCGCTGCAAGGGGGAGATCGGGCTGGCCACGAGCCGCGACGGCGCGCGTTGGGAGTACCAGGGAATCGTCCTGCAGGAGCCGTGGCACCTCTCCTACCCTTATGTGTTCGAGTGGCGCGGCGACCATTACCTGGTGCCGGAGAGCCACGTGTCGAACGAGGTCAGCCTCTACCGCGCGCGGCCTTTCCCCACCGGCTGGGTCCGCTGCGCCACGCTCCTGTCAGGGAGCTATGCTGATTCCTCTCTCTTCCATTTCGAGGGCAGATGGTGGATGTTCACGTTGCCGGTCCTCCAGCACACCAACTGCGAGCTCTACATGGCCGAGAATCTGGAGGGACCCTGGAGACCGCACCCGTGCAACCCGATCATCCAGGATGACCGGAGCACCGCGCGGCCGGGAGGACGGGTCCTGATCTGGAACGGCAGGCCCGTCCGGCACGCCCAGGACGGCTTGCCGCGGTATGGCTCCCGGGTCCGGGCTTTTGCGGTCACCGAGCTCACCGCCACGAGCTATCGCGAGGAGGAGATGCCGGAGAGCCCGCTGCTCGTCCCCTCGGGAGAGGGCTGGAACCGCGTCGCCATGCACCACGTCGATCCCCATCCCGCTCCCGGCGGCGGCTGGATCGTCTGCGTCGATGGCGAGGCGGGAGAAGACCAGGACTGAACGTCTAGGGGCCGGGCCTGCCTCCGCCCTCCACCTCGCGACAGACGTCGTGGAACCGGCGGACGATCGCGGCCGCGGCGAAGCCGTCGCCGCGCAGGTGCTGCAGCGCCGCCTCGCCGAGCCGGGCCAGGGCGCCGGGGTCGCGCCGCAGCGACCGGATGGCCGCCGCC
Source organism: Thermoanaerobaculia bacterium (assembly GCA_036399915.1). GTDB lineage: Bacteria > Acidobacteriota > Thermoanaerobaculia > Multivoradales > UBA5704 > DATARR01. The sequence continues at coordinate 8,920 of DASWME010000358.1, read as the reverse complement.
CACGCTTCTGGATCCAGGTGGTCGCGGATCACCAGGCCTCCCTCTCCGACCACCTCCGGCAGGCCGCCGAGACCGCTGACGAGGGCGGGAATGCCGCTCGCCTGGGCTTCCAGGACCACGCGGGGAGCGGCATCCGGCCCCACCGACGGCACCAGCAGGATCTCGGTCCGCCGGAACACCTCGCGGACGTCGGGGACCCGGCGTTGGAAGCGCACGTTCGGCTGGCTCTCCAGGCGCGCCCGGACCTCCTCCCGGGCGGCACCGAGAAACCAGCTCTCCACCACCAGGAAGCGCTCCTCCGGCAGCAGGGGCGCGAGCCGCAGCAGGATCTCGAGCCCCTTGAACTCCACCGGGTTGAACATCGTGATCCAGCCCTCCCTATCGCGCGTCACCCGGTAATCCTCCTCGGCGATCATGGGATAGAGCACTTCCGCGTCCACGCCCGCCGCCTCCCGCAGCCCATCGCGGACGAAGCGCGCGCAGCAGAGCAGCCGGACTCCCGCCGTGGCCGCGGCCCGTACGGCGTCCGGATCGATGAACGGGGGCACGGCGTGGACGTACCAGAGGCCGGGCACCCCGCGGCCGAGCGCCTCCTCAAGCAGCGGCAGGGCGCTTCTCCCCTGGACGTAGAGCACGGTCGGCCGGAACTCCTCCAGCGCCTCGCGGAAGACCTCTTGGACGGGATCGGCGGCATCCAGGGGATAGCCCAGGTGGAAGCGCCAGCGCCCGTCCCGGAGGCAGACCTCGCGGACCCCGAGGGACTCGAACTCCGTCAGGTTGGGATACCACTCGAGATAGTGGCGGTTCGTCGAGCCGTCCAGCCCCTTGGCGGTGGCCGCCCGGCATTCGACGCCCGGCAGCGCGGCCAGAGCGCGGAGCAGGCCGTGCGCCACCCGGGCGCCGCCCGTCAGCGTCAGCGGATAGCCGGGTCCGGAGGACGCAAAAAGGATCCTCATGGCACCTTCTGGCTCCAGGCGATGTAGAGCCTCACGATGTGGCGGCGGCTGCCCGGCGCAAGCTCACCGCGCGCGTGCAGGAGACGGCGGTTGTCGATGAACAGCGACTCGCCCGGCGCCAGACGGATGCGCAGCAGCGAGGTCTCCCGCTTCCGGCTGACATAGGCCGCAAAGCGCGCGAGCAGCCGCACCGGCTCGGTGCCCAGGCCAGCCGGCAACTGCCAGGGGGCGTAGTAGAGGAGACGTCCACGGGAACTCGGGGTGAGGAGAGGTGCCCGGTAGAGCTCCTCGCGCCCGGTCTCCCCATCCCGCAGCGAGTAGTTCATCTCGATCTTCCCCAGCTCCTCCAGCTCCATGCCGGAGAAGTGGTCCTCCACATCGGCCGTGTCGATCAGCAGGAAGGCGCCGTCCCTGGCGTCCTGCTCCACGCAGTACCACCCGATCACGTCCACCGTCGGGCGGTCGGTGTGGAACTCCAGCGCGGCGGGCGCGTAGACGACGGGCCGCTCGGCCGCGCCGCCGGTCCGGCGTCGGCGAAGCTCGTCCTCCGCCCGCGCCGGATCGATCACCAGGTCGGTGCGCAGCCCGATCTCGCCCAGGCGGCCCGCCAGCTCCAGAAAGGCTTCTTCCGTCCTCAGCCGCAGGCGCGCGAGGCCGCGTTCCCGGAGGGCCTCGCGCACCAGCGCCGCGCTATCGCGGCCCGGCTCGTCAGGGACGAATCCGCCCGCAGCGGACCCTGGACCGGTGTTCATGAGTTCCTTCGTGGGGCCCCCACCAGCGTCCGCGCTGGCCCCGCCGGCATCCGCCGCCCCGTCATCATCTGGAACTGCCGCTGGACCTCGACGAGCAGGATCTCCCGGCCGTCGATGGCGATCCCGCCGCGGCCAGCCGCCGCTGTCATGAGCGGGGTCGGTGCCTCGCCATAGACCAGTTCGACCACAACCGCCTCCTGGTCCAGCCGGGAGACTGCGAACGGCAGCTCCTCGGTCAGCGACGTGGCATGGACCACCAGGGAGAACGGCCGTGGATCGAACTCGGCGAGCGGCACCAGCGGCAGTCCCAGGAGCTGCGAGGCATACTGGCCCCGCTCCGAGCCCCGGTTGACCAGGGTGACCTCCGCACCGGCAGCCTGGAGCCCGGCCGCCGCGGCGCGGCCCGCGCCGCCGCAGCCCACGACCGCCACCCGGCGACCGGCCACGTCCACCCCGCGGGACGCGAGCGCCGCCAGCACCCCCTCGGCGTCAGCAGTGTCCGCACTCCACGACCCGTCGTGCCGCAGCAGGGTGTTGGCCGCGCCGGCCTGTTGCGCCATGCGGCTCGCCCGCGCCACCACTGCCAGCGCTGACTCCTTGTAGGGTGCCATGACGGTGAGCCCGCGCAGGGGCCAGCCCAGGTCCGCCAGCGCCCCGTCCGCCAGCTCTCCCCAGAAGAAACCGAAGCTCTGCGTGAGGAAGGGCAGGTAGAGCGCCGGGAGGCCGAGCGACCGGTAGGCGGCGTTGTGCAGCCGGGGCGACAGCGACTTCGCCGTGGATCGGCCCAGGATGCCGTACAGCGCCTCGACCGGCGGCAGGGCGGGCAGCCCGTAATCGCCGACGAGCCGGGCCACCGCGGGCTCGCCGCTCTCCTCGCCGGCCGCCGCGAAGACGAACGGCGCCCCCAGCCGAAGGGCCAGCAGGCGGCTCCACCAGCCCGCCGGCCCGGAGGCGAACGCGACCACGTCGGAGCGGCCAAGCTCGCGCAACAGCCGCAGGGGCGCCAGGGCCTCTGCAGCCTCCTCCGCCGTCGGCACCAGCCGGGCCAGGCGAGCCGCGGTGCCGGCGAGGCGCTCCCAGCGGGCCCGCAGCTCGCCGAGACCCGCCGCTGGACCATGCCAGGAGAGGGCGCGGCGCTCGGCGGGGATCTGGCCCAGGATCTCCGGCGCGAGGTCGCCGGCTTCGAGGTCGATCAGATCCCAGCGCCGGGCCGCCGCGAGCAGCCGCGCCCGCCGTTCCGCGCCGGAGCTCTCGCAGGCTCCCCCTTCGGCGCGGCTGCGCAGGCTGTAGAGCAGCTCGCCGCGGAAGCGGTCGCGCAGCCAGTCGGGATCGACATCCCCCGTCAGGTCAGTCCGCACCTCCAGGCAGCGGACCTCCGCGGGCAGCGATTCCAGCTCGGAGGGGGAGGTCAGGGAGGCGACGATGGTGGCTTCGCGCATATTAGAATCCCTCCCGGATCCCCACGGCATGAACGGCGATTTCCTCTCGATCCTCACCGCGCGGCACTGCAAGCGGGCGTTCCTCGACCGCCCGGTGCCGCGCGAGATCCTCGAAGAGGTGCTGCGCGCCGCGGCCCACGCGCCGTCCACCCGCAACGGCCAGCCCTGGGCCGTGGCGGTGCTCCTGGGCGCGGCCAAGGAGGCGCTGGCGCGCCGGCTCTGCGGGCTGTTCGACGCCGACGCGCCCACGAAGATGGATTACGAGAGCCGGCCGGCCGAGCTGCCCCCCTCCCACCAGGAGCGCGCCACGGCCGCGGGCGCCGGCGTCCTCGCCGCCCGGGGGATCGCCCGCGATGACCAGGCCGGCCGGCGCGCCCACCTGCGCGACAACTTCCGCTTCTACGGCGCGCCAGTGGCGATGATCTTCCATCTGCCCGCCAACGCCGCGCCCGGGACGTTCCTCGAGATGGGCTTCTTCGCGCAGAACGTGATGCTGGGCCTGCTGGCCCGCGGCCTCGGGAGCTGCCCGCAGGCGAGCGTCACGGGCTACAGCGACGCCATCCGCGAGCACCTGGGCCTCGGGGCCGACCGGCTGATCGTCTGCGGCATGTCCGTCGGCTACGTGGACGAGTCCGCGCCGGTGAACCGCTTCGTCCCCGAGCGGGCCCCCCTCGCCGAATACACGCAGTGGTTCGAGTGACACGTCAGGCTCCGGCGAGCGACTCGTCGAGCCGCCACTGGACCAGGCCGCGCAGCCGCCGCGCGCACCCCAGGTAGACCTCAGGCGCGGAGCCGATCGGGTCCGGAACGTCCCCCTCCGGATCGAGGCACCACGTCTTTCCCGCCGCGGCGGGAACCTTTCTCAACACCGCTTCCCGCTGCGCGGCCGTCATGCAGTAGACCGCCTCGGCGCGCTCCACCAACTCGGGCGTGAGCGGCCGCGCCCGGTGCCGGCCGGGCTCGACGCCGATCTCGCGCAGGGCCACCTCGGCCTCGCGGGTCATCCCCGCGCCGGGCTCGGGGGCCAGCCCGGCGCTCGTCACCGCCAGCGGCGACCGCCGGCCGAAGCGCTGCGCCAGCTCCGCCCGGGCGATCGCCTCGGCCATAGGCGAACGGCAGGTGTTGCCGCTGCAGACGAACAGGAACAGCCGCCCGCCGGATGCCCCGGGTGCCGTGGCGAGCCTCCGCTCGACCAGCTCGGGGCGGGTCAGGACCGCCAGGGCGAGGAGGACCAGGCCGGCAGCCGTGAGCTGCATCGCGCTCGGAGGGGGCAGGCCGATCAGGAACGACAGCCCATAGGTGGCCACGACGCCCGCCAGCAGGCTGGCGGCGCGGTTGAAGGGAACGCAGAACGTGAACTCCCGGTGGTGCACGTAGATGAGGGAGCCGAAGAAGGACAGCCCAGCATAGAGGACGCCGACCAGCAAGGCCGGCAGCGCCAGGGGCGTGAGGAGAAACGAGGTGAACCCCTGCCGCAGGCCGCCCGCGACGGCTCCCGGAGCGGCCAGCGCGCCGACGGCCAGCAGGGCCATCAGGAACGGGGACGAGGCCATCTGCTCTTCCACGAAGAAGCGGCGGTTGACCTCCGGATCGTGCGACTTCGCCGCGCCCGCCATGACATGGAAGCGCACGGCGTAGCCGGTGAGATAGGCGGCGAGGCTGAGCGCCGCGCCCAGCGAAAGACGGTAATGATCAACGTCGGACAGGGCCACCGTCACGGCCGCGAGGCTGAGCCCGAGGGCGACCCAGGAAGAGCGCTGCACGGTCCGCCGCCGCAGCGCGTCCACGATCGGCGAGAGCACCAGCACCCCTCCCCGCATGAGGAGCAGCACGAAGAGGATGGAGACGCCGGGGAAGGTGTAGTTCAGCGTGGTGGCGCCGATGACGACGGCGTGCCAGAAGGCGGCGGTGAGCACCTCCGTGCCCGGGAAGGGAACCTCCACTCCGGCCAGCCGGCGCCGGCGCGCGTGGCGCAGCCAGCCAGAGAGGCCAAGGAACAGGGCGACCCCCAAGAGAGTGCCCAGGGTCGCCGCGGGCAGCAGCAAGAGCCCCGGGATGCGCTGGCCATCCGGGGAGAGGGCTCCCCGAGCGAGAGCGTTCGCCAGAGCACTGTAGGGTGCATAGAAGGCGAAATAGGCTAGCGCAAGGCTCGCCATCCCCGTGCCGAACCAGCGGGTGCGCTTCACTCTTCTCTCCTTCCCGCCCAAAGCTACTCGGACCCTTGATGCTTTACATGCTAATTGAATCGTGGATTTCGTGTCCAGAGGGCGATCCGGAAAAGATAGAAGCGAAACCCACGGGCACGCTCAAAGCCGTGTTGACCAACGATACCGTCACGGCGACCTGACGATTGGGCGACTTGCCCAACACGCCGCAGTCTTGATGGGCAACCCGACTGAGTGCGAGCCCTTCTCCTGGGCCGCCGAAGCCGCGTTATACTCCTCACAAATGAAGACCGCTCTTTCGATCCTGGCCGGCCTCGGCCTGCTGCTCGGCGGGAGAACGCTTCCGGCCGTTGCGCAGGAGGGGCACGAGCACCACAATCATCATCCCACTGGGGCCGCCGCAGCGCCAGCGCCCGAGAAGCCCGAGACCGTCAATGGGCTCAACGTCCCCGACGTGCCCCTGATCGATCAGAACGGCAAGCCGGTACACTTCTACACCGACCTGGTGAAGGACCGGGTGGTGGCCGTCAATTTCGTCTTCACCACCTGCACCACGATCTGCCCGCCCATGGGCGCGAACTTCGCCAGGCTCCAGAAGATCCTGGGCGACCGCGCCGGGCGCGGTGTGCACCTGATCTCCGTCTCCGTCGATCCCAACACGGACACTCCCGAGCGCATGAAAGCCTGGGCACAGAAGTTCGGCGCCGGCCCTGGCTGGACGCTGGTGACCGGCGATCGCGACGAGGTCATCCGGCTGCTCAAGGCGCTGGGCGTCTATACTCCCAGCATCAGCGATCATTCGCCTCTGGTGCTGTTGGGCGACGACGCACGCCACCGCTGGACGCGAGCCTACGGTCTGGCAGCGCCGGCCCGGCTGGCAGAGCTGATCGATGAGATGGCCGCGGCTTCCACCGTGGATGCGAAGAAGGGCTCCCTGCCATGAGAACGAAGCTCGGATTCGTTGCCATTCTCGCCCTGCTGGTCGTGCCCAGCGCCGTTCGCGCCCAGGCCGAGCCCTCCCCCGCACAGAAGTACTTCGGGGATGTGAAGCTGGTCAATCAGGACGGCCAGGAGATGCGCCTCTACTCCGACCTGATCAAGGACAGGATCGTGGTCATCGACGTGATGTTCACGGCCTGCACCGGTGCCTGTCCGGTGATAAGCGGCACCTTTGCCAAGCTCCAGGACCATCTCGGCGACCGCGTGGGCAAAGACGTATACCTGCTCTCCATCTCCGTCGATCCCGTCCACGACACGCCGGCCAAGCTCAAAGAGTTCGCGGGCCGCTTCCACGCCAAGCCGGGCTGGTATTTTCTGACCGGCTCCAAGAAGAACGTGGAGACCGCCCTGCGCAAGCTCGGCCAGTACGTCGAGGACCCCGCGGCGCACCAGACCCTGTTCCTCATCGGCAACGACCGCACTGGGCTCTGGAAGAAGGCCTTCGGGCTGACCAAGCCGGAGGACCTGTTCCCGGTGGTGGACAGCGTGGTGAACGACAACGGGTGAGCTGGCGAATCGGTCTCCTCCTGCTCCTCCTGCCGGTCCTCCTCCGGGCCGCCGATCCCCTCTCGCCCGAGCAGCCCAAGCAGCAGATTGCGCGGGGGCGGCAGATCTACGTCGAGGGCACCAGCCCCGCGGACACCCAGATCACGGCCGTGATGAGCGACGAGGGGGTCGTGGTCCCTGCCTCGGCTGTGCCTTGCGCGAGCTGTCATGGCCGCGACGGCAAGGGCCGGTCGGAAGGGGGCATCGCGCCTTCGGACCTCACCTGGGCGGCCCTCACCAAGCCCTATGGCATCACCCATCCCAGCGGGAGGAAGCATCCACCGTACGACGTGCGGCTGCTCAAGCGGGCTATCTCCCTGGGAATTGATCCGGCGGGCAACAAACTGCACGTGGCCATGCCCCGCTTCCGCATGAGCCTCCAGGACATGGAGGACCTGGTGGCCTACATCCAGCAGCTCGGCACCGGGATGGACCCCGGAGTGAGCGAGACTGGACTGCGGATCGGCGTCGTCCTGCCGCCGGTGGGGCCCTTGAGTGGCATGGGGCAGGCCGTCCGCGCTGCCCTGACGGCGCGGTTCGAGCAGATCAACAGCCAGAGCGGCATCTACGGCCGGCGCCTCGAGCCCCGCTTCCTAGAGGCCCCGTCAGCGGTGGACCAGCGGCGGGCCTGGACGGCCGACTTCCTGGAACGCGAGCAGGTCTTCGCCAGCGTGGGCTCCTTCCTCGCCGGCGCCGACGCTGAGCTGGCGGGGCTGTTCCAGGAGAAGGAGATCCCGCTCATCGGCCCCTTTACCCTCTATCCACGGGAGACGTTTCCGCTCAACCGCTACGTCTTCTATCTCCTTTCGGGAATGGAGGCCCAAGGTCAGGCGCTGGTGCGCTTTGCCCGTAGCCGGTGGGGGGGCAAGCCCCATACCGCCATCGTGGCCCCGGCCAGTGGCGAGCTGGACAGCGCGGTCGAGGCGATCCGGAAGGCCGCGGCAACGGCAGGATGGCCCGCGCCGCTCACGGTACGCCTCCAGCGGGGCTCCGGGGCCCAGGACCTCCAGCGGCTGGCGGCGGCCAAGGCTGATCCTGTCTTCTTCCTCGGCTCCGGCCCCGAGGCCCGGGCCCTACTCCAGGTAGCTGACCGGATCGGCTGGCACCCGCGCTTCCTCGTCACCGCGGCCGCCGCGGACGACTCCCTCTTCGGCGCACCGCCCATATTTGACGGCAAGGTCTTCGTCGCCTTCCCCATGTCTCCCGGCGGTCTCAATTCTCAGGCTGCAACCTCGTACCGCGCTCTGGCGACCGCCGCCAAACTCCCTGCGGACCACCTCTCTGCCCAGCTCTCCGCGCTCGCTGCCGCTGATCTGTTGATCGAGGCCCTCCAACGCGCTGGCCGCGATGTCAGCCGCGAGAAGCTGGTGGACCAACTCGAAAAGCTTCGCGGCTACGCGGGCGGCTTTGCGCCGCCGATCTCCTACGGCCCCAACCGCCGCCTCGGCGTCCGCGGAGCGTACGTGACGTTGGTTGATCTCAAGACGAAGCGGCTGGTGCCGGAGGGCGGTTGGGTAGAGGTGGAGTAGATCTCTCCGCCCGCTCTTGCTATAACGGTCCCTGTAAGGTCCCCTCCCAATCTCCTTCCCGACAGTCGCTCCAGAGCAGTCGCTTCCAAGCATTCTCAGGTAACTACGGGCTCCCACCTCCAGGCCTGGAGCCTATCGAGGAGGCAGCCCTGACGAAATAGGGAGGAATCATGGAACCTAAGCTGTCACCCGTAGAGGTCTCGCAGGGCTGGCAGCATGCCTGATGAAGCGGGTCACATCGAGAATCAACTCCATCCGACCCCGAACCATAAGCGATGTCCCCTATCTTAGGACAACCTGACTGGCCAAAATCGAGGCTTCGGACCCCTGGCAGTCGTCCCGGTTTGCCGCGACGGTAGGAGAGCGGCCCAAGCGCCTAAAAAACAGAGGACGGGGTGGAGGGCTTGCCTCAACCTGTTTTCGGAGCCCCGCCGGAGGCACCCGTCCCCATCGCCACACTCGGACTCGACCAGGGCGCGCAAGACCGGGTCAAGGGCGGCGCAGCCGCCGAGCGTAGCGAGGGCACCCTTGACG
>DASWME010000357.1:0-15327 GCA_036399915.1 Thermoanaerobaculia bacterium | reverse complement strand
TGATGGATTCGGAAAACGGTGAGTACGAAAGAGCGCTGGGCGAGCTCGAGAAAGCGCTGGAGATTCGGCAGTCTGGAAACAAGTCTCTCGCCGTGGCGGAGGTCTTGAATGCTCTGGGGCGCCTCTACTCAAATCTGGAAGACACCGACACGGCTCTGCGTCTCCATGGGCAGGCTCTGGAGATCCTTCGGCAGAATCCCGATGATGCCACCATGGCTTCGACGTTGACCCACCTTGGTGACGCTCATCGGAAAAGAAAGCACTTTAGCCGTGCTATTGAGCTTTATCTGCAAGCCCTCACTCTCACTCAGCGTTCAGGTCTTCCCGACGACCCGAGCACCTTGAACAATCTCGCCGTGGCGTATTTACACTTACAGCGGTATACCGAGGCGCTGCATGCACTCCGGCACTGCGAGCAGATCTTCAAAAGCCAAGGCAACGTCAGAGCGGCCGCGGTCGCATGGACCAACATCGGATGGGTGCTAACCGCCATGGGGCGGTACAAGGCAGCTTTCGATGCCTACATGCAGTCCCTCGCGATGGTGCGCGAGGAGGACCGTCCTCCCACGCAGGCAGCGACCTACTTCGGTATGGCTTGGACCGAGTGGAAGCGAGGCAACCTCATCGCCGCTCGGAGGTTCCTCACAACGGCTCTCGATTTCGTCGAATCGCTGCGTACGAAGGCCTACCGTGCGGAGCTGCGCACCTCGTATCTGGCAGGACGACAGGATTTCTATGACCTCCTGGTCGAAATCCTGATGGAGCAGCACCGGCGGGAGCCGGCAAAGGGATATGACCTCCAGGCCTTCGAAGCCAGCGAGAAGGCCCGCAGCCGAAGCCTCCTGGATGTACTCGAGGGACAGCCGGTGATTCCTGCACTGTCTGTCCGGGACATCCAGAAGCAGGCGCTCGGCGAAGAGGTGGTCCTTCTTGAGTACTTCCTGGGAGAGGAGCGAAGCTTCCTCTGGATTGTGACCTCTTCGTCGTTCGCCAGCCGCGAGCTGCCGCCGCGCCGTCAGATTGCTTCCCTTGCCCAGAAAGTGCATAGGCTGCTGGGTGCAAGCAATCGGCTCGAGAACCGCAGCGAGGCCATTCGCAAAGCGACTGAGCTCAGCCGTATTCTCTTTGGTACTATTGCCAAAAATCTCGCGGGTAAGAGAATCTTGATCGTTGCCCCCCCCGCTCTCCAATATATCTCGTTCGGTGCCCTCCCGGCGGACGTCACAACACCCCGCAGAGCGGGCGGCGCGTGGCCGATTCCATGGATGCAGGATCATGAGATGGTCGTGGAGCCGTCCGCCACAGCGCTGGTAACCTTACGACGGAAACGCGCTGGACACCGTCCGCCTTCCGAGTTGATGGCTGTTGTCGCCGACCCCGTTTATTCCCGAGCCGATGAGCGTGCGGGAAGGCTGAAAACTCCATCTTCGACCAGGGAACGGCCTTCCCTATCCAGGTTGCATTTCTCGCAACGGGAGGTGGACGCTATCGAAGAGCAGGTGCAAGGAGCGCAGCGGCTCCTGGCTCTGGGCTTCGATGCGAACCGGCAGATGGTGCTCGCTGGTCGCCTGTCAGACTACACATATCTCCATTTCTCTACTCACGGTTCCCTTGATACAGATCAGCCCGAGCGCTCGGCGATTGCTCTCTCGTTCCTAGATCGTGACGGTAAGGAGATCAATGGGTACCTGCGGGCGGGGGAGATCGCCGCGCTACAACTTCCGGCGGATCTGGTGGTCCTTAGCGCCTGCAAGACGGGGTTAGGCCGTGAAATTCGGGGCGAGGGTTTGGTGGGGTTGACCCAGGCCTTTTTCTCCGCCGGCGCCTCCCGCGTCGTGGTAAGCCTTTGGGATGTGGACGCCCAGGCGACGGCTGATCTGATGGGGCGCTTTTATAGAGACCTATTTCACAAGGACCTTGCTCCTGCGGCGGCCCTGCGAGAGGCGCAGGAGTGGATGTGGCGGCAGCCGAAGTGGAACGCTCCTGCCTATTGGGCTGGATTCGTCTTACAGGGGGAATGGCAGTAGTCACCGCCCGTCCTCCTCCCGAGAGCCGTCTAAACAACTCCTTGCCTTCGGTGTCTTCTATAACGGAACCGGGAAAATCTCGGCTTTCCGGAACGTTCAACCAACCAGGCAAGGAGGGCACCATGGCCAAGCCACCGAGCAGCGGCGATAACGACAACATGATCGATCGCACGACGAAGCCATTTGGGGAGGACGATGATGATGGGCGAGGGGAAGGAACAGCCACCACGCCGCCCACGACCAATCCCGATCCCAACGCCATTCCTCCCCGAGGAGACGGAGACGGGGACTCCCAGGGCTGATGCTTGACCCTCTTCATCATGCAGAGTTGCCGTGGAGCTGCGGACCGGTGTTGGTTTGCCGGTCCGCCCTTTAGAAGAGAGGATCGGCGAGTGAATCGGAAAATGATGTTTTTGGGAATCTGTCTGATAGTCCTGTCGTCCTGTCGCTCCGGCGCCCGATCGGAAAAATCATTTGACGAGATTTGTGATCGGGTATCGGGAAAAACGGCTGCCGAGGTCGAGGCTCTGCTGGGCAATCCCGATGCTCGGGAGAAGCTTCCGATTGGCGACTGGCGATGGGTCTGGTGGAACTACACCTTCCTGGATGGAGATAACTATCCACCCGAATTGCGTGGCAAGGTCGTTCACCTGGAGATCATGTTTTCCAATCCCATGCATGTCGATATTCCCGACTCCCAGTGGCGGGTGGGTGGTCCACTTGCCGTGAGCTATGCCGTTCCGCACTCGCTGTCTGGCTCGTTGTAGAAGGAGGACCTGCCGTGAGCTCCGTCTCTGCCGAACCGAAGAAGTGGGCCTTGCTGATTGGAATCGACCACTATCCAAATTTCAGGCAACTAAGCGGTTGTATCAACGATGTCCAGGCCATGGCTCAGATACTGGTGGAGTATTTCAACTTCCCAGAATCAAACGTCCTTCAACTCCTAGATGATGCGGCGACCCAGGAAGGGATCCGGGTCTCCTGGGAGCAGATGCTGATGCGCGTGGGCAAAGGTGACATCGTAGTTGTCCAATTCAGTGGTCACGGCTCGCAGATGCGGGATCGGGAAGGTGACGAGGCTGATGGCTGGGATGAGACTATTGTTCCCTACGACAGCGGGCGTCGCAAGATCCCGAACCGAGACATCAGTGATGACGAGATCTATCTCTGGCTGCAGCGGCTGACAGCCATTACGCCCAACATCACGCTCATCTTCGACTGCTGCCATTCAGGAACGATCACGCGAGATCCTTTCGGTGACACAGCCCGGTGGGCTCCACCGGACGATCGTCCCATCAAGGAATTGCCTCCCTCTCCTGTTCCACGAGCCGCTCGTCTGGAGAGGAACACGGAAAAGAGTGCGAGCGGCTGGCTGCCGGCGAACCGGAGCTATACGCTTTTCGCGGGCTGTCGCAGCGATGAGAGCTCCCACGAGATCAGAGTCGACAAAGAGGGACATACGCAGGGGGTTTTGACTTATTTTCTCGCGAGAGAATTGAGAAAGGCTCGGCCGGGGACGACCTACCGGGATGTCTTCGAAGCGGTGGCGCCTCGGGTGACCGCGACCTACCGCAGCCAGCATCCGCAACTCGAGGGCTCGTGGGACCGGGAGATCTTTGGCTTGAGTGACTTCGAGCCGATGCGTTTCATCCCAGTGCGCGACCGGATGGGGGAGCGGGTTTCGCTTGGCGCGGGCCTGGCTTCCGGAGTGACCGAGGGCTCGACATGGTCCGTCTATCGTGCCGCTACCAAGAGTACCAAGGGAAAGGTTCGGCTCGGCTCTATCGAGGTGGTTGAGGTACGAGGAGTCACGAGCTTCGCGAGAGTGCTGGCGGAGACCTCCCTAGGGGCGGTGGAGGCGGGCACCCGCGCGGTCGAGGAAACCCGCAAGGAAGGCCATCTGAGCCTGTCAGTCGAGGTTGTCGCTACGGGGAGGTACGAGAGGGAAGCCGGGAAGCTTCTGGAAGAGATCGGGCGGTCTCCGATTTTGCGGACCGCAGACAAGCGCAAGAAGGGTGATGTCCGGGTCTATCTGCTTGCGCCCCGTAAAGAGGCCAGCCTGGGCGAGCCCGTGCCTCGGCTGGGCGCTCTGACGCGGCCGACCTGGGCGGCGGTCGGACGCAGCGACGATCTGCTGCTGCCTCTCCATACGCTTGGGGAACCTGGTGTCGTCGGGATCCTCCGAGAGAACCTCGAGAAGCTGGCGCGGTATCGATATGGCCTTGCTCTGGAAGATCCCGAGGGGCCCTTGCAGGGCACGGTCAGCCTCTCGCTCCTGCGGCGGCGCAGAGGCGGAAGTTGGGTCGGCGTGAAAGCCGGGTCTGATAACGAGGTAGAGTTCCACGAGGGTGACTGCCTGGCCTTCAAGGTCACCAACAACGCCTCTCTGCCTCTCTATCTCGCTGTGCTGGATTTTGGGCTCACAGGTAGGGTGGGGCTCGTCTACCCTGCCGGACGAGTTCAGGATCCGCTCAGGCCAGGGCGCACGCTCAACGTGGGCACTCGCCCCGGAGAAGAGATGACGCTGGAGATGCCCGAGGAGTTTCCGCTGAATCCCTGGGACTCCCGCGAGGCGGGGGGTGTCGAAACGCTGAAGCTTTTCGCGACAGCCCAGGAATTCGATCCTGACCTGCTGACCCAACAGGCTTTTCGAGATGCCGGCGAAATGACTTCCCTGGAGCAGTTGTTGGGCTCGGCTCTCTCGATGTCGACTGCCCGGGATCTCGCAGCGGTGCAAATCCGCCCGGGGGAGGATCTCTGGACGACTATCCAGTGCTCGTTCCGGCTGAAACCCCGCTCGCCCATGTCGAAGCTCTCGGCGGAGGCGGTCAGGCGCGCGTCCCTTCCCACCCATCCGTTGTAGGCGTGCTCCCGCCGGCGGGGTACTCCGATCCCTTCCGGTGGCTCCGCTTTGCAGCTTTCTACCTTCCCCCCTTTCGCTAGGCTCCCCCGGTTGCCCCCCACCCGGAGGTCGTGACAACCTTGGCGGCGCGGGGCCGGGCGACCGGCCCGCACGGAACGGAGGAGCACCGGGATGAGCAACTACCAGGCTCCACTCAACTGGCCTACGGGTGGAGGTTCGGATGCCGACGTCGACGAGACCGAGGAGTGGCTGACCGCGTTCGAGCAGGTCATCGAACGCGAGGGGAGGAATCGGGCGTGCTTCCTGCTGCAGAAGCTGCTCGAGAAGGGGTATGAGAAGGACGTCGTCCTCCCCTTCACCGGCAACACCCCCTACATCAACACCATCCCGAAGAGCGAGGAGCCGCCCTACGCGGGCGACCGGGAGATCGAGCGGCGCATCAAGAGCATCGTGCGCTGGAACGCCATGGCCATGGTGGTGCGGGCCAACAAGACGTACGCCGGCCTGGGCGGCCACATCTCGACCTTCGCCTCGGCGGCCACCCTCTACCAGGTGGGCTTCCACCACTTCTTCCGCGGCCGCGGCGAGAGCGGGTTCGACGGCGACATGATCTACTTCCAGGGGCACGCCTCCCCCGGCATGTACGCCCAGGCCTTCCTCGAAGGACGGATCACCCCTGGACAGATGGAAGCCTTCCGGCGCGAGCTGGAGAAGGGGGGCGGCCTCGCCTCCTATCCCCATCCCTGGCTGATGCCCGGCTTCTGGGAATTCCCTACGGTCTCCATGGGGCTCGGCCCCATCACCGCCATCTACCAGGCCAAGTTCAACCGCTACCTGCGCAACCGCGGCCTGCGCGATCCCCAGAACCGCAAGGTCTGGGCCTTCCTCGGCGACGGCGAGACCGACGAGCCCGAGGCTCTGGGTGCCATCACCCTCGCCTCCCGCGAGAAGCTGGACAACCTGATCTTCGTCATCAACTGCAACCTGCAGCGGCTCGATGGCCCGGTGCGCGGCAACGGCAAGATCATCCAGGAGCTGGAGACCACCTTCCGCGGCGCCGGCTGGAACGTCGTCAAGGTCATCTGGGGGAGCGACTGGGATCCGCTGATCGAGGCGGACAACACCGGCCGGCTGATCCAGCGCATGAACGAGACGCTCGACGGCGAGTACCAGAAGTACGTGGTGGAGCCGGGCGCGTATATAAGGAAGGAGTTCTTCGGCAAGTACCCGGAGCTGCTGGAGCTGGTCAAGAACTACTCGGACGAGCAGCTCCGCACGCTGCGACGCGGCGGCCACGATCCGGTCAAGGTCTACGCCGCCTTCAAGGCCGCCGCCGAGCACGAGGGGTCGCCCACGGTGATCCTGGCGAAGACCGTGAAGGGCTACGGCCTGGGCGAGGCGGGCGAAGGCAAGAACGTCACCCACCAGCAGAAGAAGCTCACCGAGGACGAACTGCGCTTCTTCCGCGACCGCTTCGAGATCCCGATCTCCGACAAGGACCTGTCCAAGGCGCCGTTCTACTGCCCGCCCGAGGACAGCCCGGAGATCCAATACCTGCGCGAGCGACGCCGCGCCCTGGGCGGACCGGTGCCGAAACGGAACGCGCGCAAGGAGCCCCTGGCCATCCCCGAGGGAGGAGACGTCTGGGGCCGCTTCTTCGAGGGGATCGACCGCGACGTCTCGACCACCATGGTCTTTGTCCAGATGCTGACCCAGCTCTTGAAGGACAAGGAGATCGGCGCGCGGATCGTGCCCATCGTGCCCGACGAGGCGCGCACGTTCGGCATGGAGTCGCTCTTCCGCCAGTTCGGCATCTACTCCCACGTGGGCCAGCTCTACGAGCCGGTGGACAAGTCGATGCTGCTCTACTACCGGGAAGCCACGAACGGCCAGATCCTGGAGGAGGGGATCACGGAGGCGGGCTCGATGTCGTCCTTCATCGCCGCCGGCACCTCCTACGCCACCCATGGCATCGACATGCTGCCGTTCTTCATCTTCTACTCGATGTTCGGCTTCCAGCGGGTGGGCGACCTCATCTGGGCCGCCGCCGACCAGCGCACCCGCGGCTTCCTGCTTGGCGCGACCTCCGGCCGCACCACGCTCAACGGCGAGGGTCTCCAGCACGAGGACGGCCACAGCCACGTCCTGGCGAGCGTGGTGCCCAACCTGCTCGCCTACGATCCGGCCTACGCCTACGAGCTGGCGGTGATCATCCGCGAGGGCCTGAAGCGGATGTACACGAACCGGGAGGACGTCTTCTACTACATCACCCTCTACAACGAGAACTACCCGATGCCGCCCATGCCAGAGGGGGCGGAGGAGGGGATCCTCAAAGGGGTGTACAGGCTCAAGCCCGCTCAAGGGGGCGAGGACGGCCGGCCGCGGGTGCACCTGCTGGGCAGCGGCTCGCTGCTGCGAGAAGCCCTGCGGGCGCAGGAGATCCTGGCCCAGCGCTACGGTGTGGCCGCCGACGTATGGAGCGCCACCAGCTACAAGGAGCTGCGCCGGGACGCCCTGGAAGCAGACCGCTGGAACCTGCTCCATCCGGACCAGGAGCCGCGCCAGCCCTACGTGGTCAGCGTCTTCGAGGAGGACGACCGGCCCATCATCGCCGTCACAGACTACATGAAGCTGGTGCCGGACCAGATCGCCCGCTGGCTGCCGGGCCGGCTGACCTCCCTGGGCACCGACGGCTTCGGCCGCAGCGAGACCCGCGAGGCCCTGCGCCGCTTCTTCGAGGTGGACGCCGAGTGTGTCGCCCTCGCCGCCCTGCACCAGCTCTCGCTGCGGTGCCGGCTCGACCGCGGCGTCGTGCGGCGGGCCATCGACGAGCTGGGAGTCGACCCGGAGAAGCTCGATCCGCTGGTCAGCTAGGAGCCTTGTAGTAAAGTACCGGCCTGTTCCGAGGAGGATATCGACCGTGAAGAGCAAGCCGTTCCTGTGCATCCTGTCGCTGGCGCTGCTGCTGCCGGCCCTCGCCGCGGCCGAGCCGGCGGTCTACAAGGTGGACGGCGACCACAGCGCCGTGAGCTTCACCATCCGCCACTTCGTCTCCAACGTCCCGGGCCGCTTCCGGGACTTCGACGGCACCATCAAGTACGACAAGCAGAACCCGGCGGCGAGCAGCGTCGAGTTCACGGTCAAGGCGGCATCGATCGACACCGCCAACAACGACCGCGACGAGCACCTGCGGTCCAAGGACTTCTTCGACGTGCAGAGCTTCCCCAACCTCACCTTCACCAGCACCAGGGTGGCCGCCAAGGACGCGGACACCTTGGAGGTGACGGGCAACCTGACGGTGCGGGGCGTGACCAAGCAGGTCACGATCCCGGTCGAGGTTTTGGGCTCGGTGAAGACCCCGCGGGGCGAGAAGGCCGGCTTCGAGACCAGCTTCACCGTCAACCGCAAGGAGTACGGGATCAACTGGAACAACGTCCTCGACTCCGGCCCCGTGCTCGGCGACGAGGTCAAGGTGAACATCGCCATCGAGGCGAACCGGCAGGTGGAGAAGCCGGCGAAGTAAACCTTTGAGAGCCTCTCAGGAGTCCTCGAAGAGCCCGGCGGAGTCCGCGAAGAGTCCTTCGGCTCGCTTGGAGACCGTCAGGGATCGCTCATACCGGCCTCCGGAACCCTTAGCCGGCCCCGCGGAGTACTCTCAGCCACCTCTGGAGCGCTCCGCAGCCTCCTAGCGGATGCCGGCAGCTTCGCGGAGTGCTGCGGGACCGGACGGGTGCCTTCCGCAGGACCGCTGAGGCGCTCCGGGCCGCCTGAAAAGCGCTCCGGGATCGCTCGCGACCGCTCCGCGACGGCCACTGAGGAGTCCGGCGGGCCTCCAGAGCGCTCCAGAAAGGGCCGGAAGCGCTCCAGGGCCACGATGAAGCGCTTCGGGCCTCGTGGGAGCGGTCCGAGGGACCCGCTTGGCTACTCCAGGATGGCGGCGGAGTGACCCGGGAGCACCTTGGATCGTTCCACGGCGGCTCGGGAGCGGACCGGACCGGCTCTGCTATCTACAGGTAGGGGCCTCCCCAGGAGCACTTGGGGCAGACCCAGCTCTGGCGGTCGCACCAGACCCATTTCCAACCGAATCGCACTGGACGTTGCGAGTTCGAAGGCTGTTCATGTGAGTTGCTCTATGATCCAGGACCGCAGGATCTTTCGCGTCGCGGTCCACTCCCATCGTCCGCTACCTGACGTGGGCGCGAGGCGCATGGTGCGCTCTCCGATGCACGAGGGTCCATGGAGTTGGAAACTTGAGGATCATCAGCCCATGCCGCAGCCGGGCCAAGCGCTGACTGCCATCCTGGTGATCAAGAGGATCTACGCCGCCGCCCACCGCTCCCACTCGAAGCCGGACCGCAACATGGAGGACACGGCTTCCGGGGTCCGCGATCTCGAGCCGGTGCAATGAAACGGGCGACCTGGGCGTGGAATATTAACTACTCGCTATCTATGGATGCGCCTCGGGTCAAGACGCCTCCTCCTCAGCCGGTTCTGCCAGGCGAGCCGGCTCGCTCGGTGGCTGGGCAGGCTCCTCCCCTAGGGCCAGCCTCTTCCACTCCTCAGATCGAGAGTTACCGCTTCTGCCCGGCAGCAGTGCCTTGACCTCTTGTTGACCACGTGCGAATTGGTCGGGAGAGAGTTCCCGCTCAAGGTGTTCGATACGCCGCTCCACTTCCGCAAGCTTCGGGTCATCGCGGTCGAGCTCCTCATGGATCATGTCCTGGCGCATTTCGTAGAGCATCTCCAGGTCTGCCTGCTTGCTGCTCGCGATTGCTATGCCCGTTTTCATCGACGCATCAATCGCGTGCTCAGTGACCTCCTTTCGCCTCGTCTCTCCATAGGTGGCAAGCCGGTTCATGTTGATGATTTGGATCCTCAATCCAAAGACCCTCTCCACCTTATCCCTCACGGAGCGCTGGATCACCTGCGACAGGTCGTGATAGCGGCCAAGATCCGTGAATTGAAGGATTTCCCGTGGCGCCACCTGAAGCTTGCTCTTCACGTCTTCGGCGATGACCTCTCGGACCTTGTCGAGCTCCTCTTCGGGAGAGGCATAACTCTTCGCGCGAAAGACGTACCAGCCCTCCGGAGGCACGCCCAGGACGTCGAAGTCAATCCGGTACTTCACCTCCTCACCGCCGCGATTCAAGGGCGTACATGCGACCTCGAGTTTGTGTGGTCCCTGGCACAGGCGTTCCAAGCGCTTGGTGAGATCGGTTTCCAGTGGTTTGGGTATGACCCCAATGTCTTCGACTGCGAACCGCTCGGCCAAGACCGCGGCGATCGCTGTCTCAAGTGTCTCCCGGACGGCCGGCTGCTCGGGATCGTCAGAGTAGGCAAAACGCATATAGAAATGTTCTGCGCTGACTGCGTGGATTCTCTGACGCGTCTCCCGCAGGACAACCTCTTTGATATCATCGAAGAGTCTACTTCGCGGAACCAGGTATTTCTGTAGGCGTGGGTTTCTTAGATCAACGATCTTGCCTTTGACCACGATCTTCAAACGTACATCGATACGGGAGTCGCGGGTCCCGAACGTACCCTCGATGTCGTCGAGCAGAAAGCCGTCCCGCCATCGGAGAGGCTCGAGATCCGGAGCCGTAACCAGTTGCTTGACAGTGTGCCCGATCCTCTCTACTTCCCTTTCCATGCGAGCCTTGATCTCAAGGACAAGTGGGTTGAAGTCGTCGAGGAGATTGCGATACCGCCGCTCAAAAAGCACATCCTTGGTGATTTCTTCCAGCCTTGCGGTTGCCCAATTCTCCAGATCCTGGATGCCTGCGACGCGAAAGCGCCCCAGATCGCGCAAGCTAAGATGCAGGCGGTGCGTGACAAGGATCAGATCGTCGCAGTCCGCAATTTTGCATCCTACGGTGTGTTCGATTTCCGGGATCCCTCTGAACTGGTCCCGTACCGCGGGGCTCTCGAGCTTGAGATGAGTTACTTTCCGCCCTTGCTCCCATAGCCTCGCGTTGAGCGTTTCAATCAATCGCGACCGGACCTCCGTCATCAGCTCGTAAGTAAAGGCATGGAGGGTGACTTCCTCCGCTAGGACTTGACGCAGTACTTGGCGGACTAGCTCTTCTGGATTGATCATCTGTCCATGATAGAGGAGGGCGCGCATCGCATGCTCTGGATCGATACTAAGCTCTGTAGAAAGCCTCAGCCCAAGCTCTTCATCGTGATCGGAAACCCGCACGGGAAAATAATCCGTCCTGATGGGAATAATCTGCTCGATCCTTCCTTCCAGCCTAGGTGTAATAGACAACTCCAGGGTGAGGCCAAGCTCGTTGCGAGCGCGTTCGGCGACGTAGGCTTGCAGCACGCCCTGGAGCTGTGGGAACCCTAGGCATACGTCCCGCGCTGCCGCGCTCTCCGCAGCAACGAAGTCCTGAATTCTCTCGGCGATGAACTGGTCGACGACGGTCACCGGATCGGCTCCGCGAGCGACTGCCGCGGCAAGCTTTTCTTCATTCCCCTTTTCACAGCGCGGCTCATACCACACGTCAACGTCCAAAGATAGCCTCGTCGCCAGGCTCTTGATCTTGCAAGTGGGCCCCTTGCATCTTCCTGATTCTCTGCGGAATGCCACGAAATAGCAGCGAATGTCCTTCCCCCGCGAGATGAACGGTACCTTCGGCAGCACCTTCCCAACCTGGGCATCGAATATAACGATCCGCTCATCTGCGTTCAAATGGCTCGGAAGCCACTTTGGATTCAGGCAGCGAATGACTTTATCGAGCTCATGCGGCTGATTCATATCCGACCTCCACTTATGTTACGGCTACTGGGTCCAAGGCGCATAAAGCGCTGATGAATCTCCAATACCTTCTTTCGCTTAGCCAAAAGCTTGCTCCTACCCTCACGATCGCTAACTGGGAGTTCACCGACTTCTTGGTGATAGGCTTTCTGCCGCCACTGCCACCGTCTCAGGAGATGGCTCCTTTGTGGCCCGCCCACATGAGTAGCGAAGGTCTCAAGGAGGGCGTTCGCGATCCGCCTTGCCTCGGGATGAGCTGTAGATTCCGGCGCCGTCCCCTCGAGGATCAAGATCCATAGCTCAATCAAATCCGCGATAGCCTTTGCGAGGCTCTCCTCGGGATCCACCCCTTCTAACTCCACCGTAGTCTTCAGGCCCGTGGTAAGGCGCTCCTCTGGATCTTCCCTTTCCAGCTCCACAGCGGCATTCAGCCCAGGATGGGTGAGCCAGCCGGCGAGCAGGTCAAGTTTTGTGCGCACCGCCGTGATGCTGCGGGGAAGCGCAGAAAACAGGACGTACCGGGATGGCCAATCTCCATAGTGCCTTTCAAGCGTAGGAGAAGAAGTGGTGGCGAAACAGTAACCGGGGAGAAAGCGCAACGCGCAGAGGTTTGACTTCGAATAGGTCGTTTGCGTTGGCTCCGGCAGCCAGACCCAGACTGCATCGAGTAATTCGTAGATGTGGCGTCCTTTTTCGGTCGCCAAGGTGAAAAGTTGCTGGTACGTCTGATCTCGGACGGCTTTGCTTCCCTCGTTCAGCAGCCGTTTCATCCAGAAGAACGACTCGAATTCCGGCACGAAGTGCAAACGCTTCGCCAATTCCAAGGCGATCTCGAGCGCACGGCTCCGCTGTCGGTCTCCGAACAAGTGGCTCATGAATGCCTGCACTGTGCTGCGGAGAGATTCGTGCTGCACCAACTCCCGTATCAGTTGGCTGAGCCGAGAAAAGAAGCGTCCATTCAACCTACCAACTTCGCCGAGACGGGCAATCAGGCCGAAGAGATCCTCTTCGGGACCATCGTAAGTTCCCGGAGATCCTTGTTGCCACGCGGATCTGAAGACGAAGCGAATCAGCCAGTCCCCATCGTAAAGGAAAGAATCGAAGAGAGCCCGCTCCACCACTAGGCTTATCAGGCGATCGGCAATTCCTTCAGAGACATCCTCCTGGAACAAGAGGCCGGTTTCCTGGAATCGCTCGAACCTCTTCGCCAGGAACATAGGATATCTGGCCTCAAAATGTTCGCGCAACTCGGTGCGCAGGTAACCTTCAGAGAAGTCGATGACTCGCGAGGACCCGTTGCCACGGATGATTTCCAGAGAACATTCGGTCAAAGTACGATCGGGTGACTCGCGCCACAAATCGACTAGTTTTCGCTTCACCGGAGCCTCGGGAACTTGGATCTCCCCTTGGTCATGGCCGACGCGGGACTTCTCCTCAATCTCCACTGTCGTCTCGCCAAGCAGGAGACAGACGACTTTCTCGAAGTCCCGAACCGGCAGGCCGGCAAAATAGACACCCGCGTATAGGAGTGTGCCTTGTAGGGCATCTGTATCTTTGAAGAGATCCGCCGGCTTGATCTTCTTGAGTTGCTCGATTGGTGCGCAGGTCACAAGTCCATGGGACAGACTCTCGCGCCTTTGAAGCTCTTCCTGGAGGCGACCGCGAATTCCAAGATAGCTCGACACCTTCCTGAAGAAGTCATCCACGCCTGGAGCATCGTCCCAGAGACCGCGATTTCTTTGGTCTTCAAGTTGTTCTTGGATCGCGATTGCTTCCGCTTCCAGAAAATGCATTCTTAGTTTATGAGAAAGGAAGGGTATGGAGTAGTGGTAGAAGGCGAAACAATAGGGGAGATCCACATCTGGTGAGATTCCTAGAATCTCATTGCTGCTTGCACAAATGAGAGTTAATTTCTTTGTTTCCAGAGTATCGATTAGAATCCCTGCTTGGCCGCGGCTGGGGGTCCGCAGAGATTCCAGGAAGGGTCCCTTGCGGTTGACCTCAATAAGGATCACCTGATGCTGCTTGTCGTATTCTTCCCGACTGAAGAGATCCATATTGATGTCGCGCCTCTCAGCTTTTTCACCCACCAGAGTAAGAAGGCGACGCTGGCAGCTGTCGAAGCGTGAGCTGCGGACTATTTGGTTGGCAGCAGCGAGGGCGAAGTCATGATCGAAGGAACTCAGAAGAACCGCGCGATGATCTTCGAGAGCCGACAAGAGCTCCTGATGCCGGTCGAGCGGGAACGGTGGAACGGCAATCTTGCTCGGCAGCTCCTGCGTTGGATCCTCAAACCGCTCTGTAGTCGTTTCTGCGGCGAACCCGACGAAGATGTTACCGATATTGTTCTGGTTCCCTTGTATGTTGTTCTGGTCTCCCCTTATATTATTCTGGTTCCCTTGTATATTGTCCTGTTCGTTGATTGGAGCGTTATTGTTGATTACTTGAGATCTGGTGGACTTGTTCGCGCTGTCATTCGGCGATTCCGGCAAACCTGCTTCCAAGAACTGAGCTTCGGCGGTAACCGATTCCGGAGAGATTCCCCTCTCGTCTTCCATCAATCTATCCGTCCGGTTACCGGTGTTCTCCGTCAGCGAGTTGTCAGCTGTCGGTTCTTCTACTTCGGTCATCAGCCCCGTCCTTGGTTGACATTTCCTTGTATGTTGTTCTGTGTTCCGATCGGTGCATTGTTGTTAATTTGCTGACTGTGCCCCCTCTCCACGATCTCTTGAGGCGGAGGTGGGGAATCCGTCTCTCTCTGTAGTTCCGGATGAACGCTGATGACCGCAGTCCGCACGAAGAGGACCGGGATCGCCCAGTCGGGGGAGCTTGGCGAGGTGGAGTAGAGGGCAAGCCGGGCTTCCGATAGGGCCGCCTCGACTGGATCGCCTGCGGCCAACCTTTCATAGAGCTCTTCCGTCAGAGAGATGGCAGCGCTGTCCCGGACCGAGGTCCGCATCGCTAGAACGGCAGGAATCCCTCTTCCCACCAGAGCCGCCGCGACTCCGGCAAACGGCGTGGCCCCTTCCCCTGCGGAGGATTTCGCCGTCTTGCAGGCATTGAGGACGACCAGGGCCGGTCCCACTCCCTGCTTCAGGATAGTCGCCAGCACCTCGCCAGGGATCGGATCGATCAGGCCATCGGAAGTCTCCAGCAACAGGGTTCCCTCGGCGCTGGGCTCGTCGAAGGCTCCATGCCCCATGAAGTGGACGATGCCGAAGTTTTCCTCGCGCACCCGATGCCTCAGGCCCTTGCAGGTGGCACGCTCCAGCACGTTCAGCTCGACGGAGCCGATGCGCCGCAGGGTCCGCTCGACCGCGGCTCGTTCTTCCGCGAGATTCAATGGCGAGGTGCCCGCCGGGTTGGCCATGACCAACAACACCCGCAGCGGCGACGACAGCGGTGCCGCCGTCGTTGACTGCAGAGCGTCGAGGGAGCGGACCACGGGGGTGTGGCGATCGAGATTGAGAAATCCGCGAGTGCCGGCGCAGTAGAGAAGCTCCCAAGGCATCCCCAGGAGCGGGCGCAGGCGCGCGTCATTGGGATCGATGTGGATCCGGATCCGAAGGTTGCGGCCGGTCTTCGCTTTGAGGCTCCCTAACGCCCTGTCGAACAGCCGGCGGACAGAGTCGTTGAGGAGGGCCCGGAAGAGCTTGCCTCCCACCGCTTCCAAAGAG
>DASWME010000356.1:0-14683 GCA_036399915.1 Thermoanaerobaculia bacterium | reverse complement strand
ACGGTTCGCCGGCTTCCCTCATGCCATCCACGAACCCGGAGCAGAGCAGCGGGGCCGAGCCGGACGGCGGCGTGAAATGATCGACCTGGGAGCGGTCCTCTGCCGGCCGCTCCCGGCGGTGCCCGGAAGTGGTAATCTTGGGCGACCTTGTTTGTGCGAGAATGTTTTGATTAAGGGAGGGACCCCCCGTGAACGACCACCCGACTCCGGCGGAGTTGGAAGACCTCGTGTGGAGCCGCGTCTCCGCCGAGCGCGCTCGCGAGATCGTCGCCCACCTCCTCCATGGCTGCAAGCCGTGCTGCGAGGTGATCGCTCCTCACCTCACAGCGTTGCTCGGCCTGGGCGAGCCCCCCGAGCGGATCCTCTCGCCTGCCGAGGAGGCTGAGTACGACACCGCGCTGGACCGGGCCTTCGCCGCCGCCCTGAAGGTGGACCGGGAGCTCCGGGAGCGGGGACGGCGGGAGGCGCCCGTGCTCCACCTCGATCCCAGGCTGGATGAGGTCCCCGACGTTCCCGCGCACCTGCGGGGCGTTCCTCTCTTCGAGGCCCTGCTGGAGCGGAGCTGGGCGCTCCGTCACGACGACCCCGAGGAGATGGTGCGGTTCGCCCAGGCGGCCCGGGCGCTCGTGGAGGGGCTCAGCCCTGAAGGCCTGAGCGAGCAGAGCCTCCTGGATCTGCGCTGCCGGGCGTGGATGGAACTGGGCAACGCCTACCGGGTCGCGGACCATCTGGCCGAGGCGGAGGCGGCCTTGTGCGAGGCCGCCAAGCTGTTCCGCCAGGGGAGCCAGGACGAGCTGCTCGCCGCCCGCCTGTTCGACAGCCAGGCTTCGCTCTATGGCGATCAGCGCCGCTTCGACATCGCCCAGACCGCGCTGGACCTCGTCTACGCCATCTACAAGCGCCGCGGCGACGGCCATCTTGCCGGCCGCGCGCTCATCATCAAGGGGATGTACACCGGCTACGAGGGGGAATCCGAAGAGGCGGTCCGCCTGATCCGGCAGGGGCTGGAACTCATCGATGAAGCGCGCGATCCGGGGCTCGTCTTCGTCGCGGCCCACAACCATGTCCGTTTCCTCGTGGACTGCGGCCAGCTTCGGGAGGCACGCATCACCCTGTTCAGACTGCGCTCCCGCGGGCTCGACGCCGGCGGCCGCATCAACGAGCTGAAGGTGCGCTGGCTGGAGGGGCAGATCAACGCCGGCCTGGGGGAACTCGACCGCGCCGAGCAGGCGCTGCTCGAAGTGAAGGAGGGCTTCAAGGAAGCCGGGCTCGTCTACAAGGCGGCCCTCGCCGGGCTGGAGCTGGGAGCCATGCTGCTCCGGCGGGGCAGCAACGAAGCCGCAAGAAGCGAGATCCTGCAGGCCGCCGACACCTTCATCAACCTCGGCATCGGCCGCGAGACCGGGGCGTCGCTGCTGCTGCTGCGGAAGATGTTCGAGCGACGGATGACGGACGCCGTGCTGCTCGAGTACGTTATCGGCCGGCTGCAGCAATTGCAGAACGCTCCGGACAGGCCGGACAGGCCGGGAACGGAGTAGCGCCATCCGGCACCCGGCTTGCACTTCTGGCCGCGCATGAGCACGGCGAGAGTGCGGCCGGAGACGCTCCATGCCTGGCGCGGTCCTTCGCTGCTGATCGTCGACGGCCAGGGCCGCTGCGGTGAGGAGGAGCCCCTCTCCGGCTACTGGTTCCGCGAGGCCCGCCATCTCCGCACTCTGCGGCTCGAGGTCAACGGCGAGCGCCCCTGGCTGTGCGAGGCTGGTGCGGCGGAACCCAATCAGCTCCACTTCGTCTTCATCCATCCGGAGAGGACCCGCTTCGGGGGCGGCGGCAGCGGGCAGTCGACCGACACGGTCGAGATCGACGAGCACGGCACTCCCTTCCGCTCCCTCGACCTCCGTCTCACGTATCAGGTGAGGGCTGCCTCGCTGGAGGTGGAGCTCCTCGTCACGAATCGTGCGCTCCAGGAGGTCGAGGTCGAGTTCGTCTGGCGTCTCGACGCCGACTTCGCCGATCTGCTGGAGGCGCAGGGGGGCGAGCGCCAGCAGGAAGCCCGGATCGAGGCCGCGGTAGAGGAGGGCGCCATCCATTTCTTCTACAGGCATCCGCGCCTCCCCTTCGAAACCCATGTCGCAAGTTCGGAGGATCGGGCCTGGGAGGTCCGGGAGGATCGGATCGCGGTCCGCCTGTGCCTCGCGCCGCAACGACCGGAGCGACTCGGGCTGACCGTCCTGCCCATCGATCCAGAGAGTCCCATGGACGACACGGAGGCGGCCCGGCGCGAGGAGCGGCTCGAACGCTGGGCCGCCGGCCTGGCGCGGATCGGCGTGCCGGGCAACCCGATCGCCGAGAGGGTGATCGCGAGCAACGTCCGCGACCTCGCCTCGTTCCCGCTGCTCGAAGGGGCGGACGACGAGCTCCTGGCCCTCCAGGCCGGCGTGCCGCTCTACCCGGCCCTCTTCGGGCGCGACACCCTGACGGCCGGCTGGCAGGCGGCCTTCCTGGACCGCGGGGAGAGCCTGGCCGCGAGCCTCGCCCGCCTCGGCCGGATGCAGACCGACCGGTTCCTCAACGAGCGGGACGAGGAACCGGGCCGCATCCCGTTCCAGGTCCGGCGGGGACCGCTCGCCCGGCTCGGCCTCAATCCCTTCGGGGCCTACTACGCCGACTTCGCGAGCCCGCTCATGTTCGTCATCTCCCTCGCCCATCTCTACGCGTGGACGGGGGAGAAGAGGGACCTGGAGCGGCACTGGGACACGGTCCGGCGCATCCTCGACTGGGCCCGCGAGCACGGCGACCGCGACGGCGACGGCTACCTGGAGTACGAGACGAAGGCTCCCCAGGGGCCCAAGCACCAGGGATGGAAGGACAGCGGCAACGCCATCGTCGACGAGCAGGGCCGGCCGGTGCCCACGCCCCTGGGCACCTGCGAGATCCAGGGGTACTGGTTCGCGGCCCAGCAGCTCATGGCGGTCCTGGCCTGGGTCATGGGAGAGCGCGGGGATGCCCTGGCCTACCTGCGCTCGGCAACGGACCTCAAGGAGCGCTTCAACCGCGACTGGTGGCTGGAGGACGAGGGCTTC
This sequence comes from Thermoanaerobaculia bacterium, assembly GCA_036399915.1. Lineage (GTDB taxonomy): Bacteria > Acidobacteriota > Thermoanaerobaculia > Multivoradales > UBA5704 > DATARR01. The sequence continues at coordinate 11,600 of DASWME010000356.1, read as the reverse complement.
CCGGCCCTGGCGCTCGATCCGGACAAGCGCCCCGTCCGCACGATCGGCTCCAACGCCGGCCACTGTCTGGCGTCCGGCATCCTCAGCGGCGAGCACGTCCCGCGCGTGGTCGAGCGCCTCTTCGCTCCCGACCTGTTCAGCGGCTGGGGGGTCCGGACGCTGTCCACCCGGCATCCCTCGTACGCCCCGCTGAGCTACCACCGCGGCAGCGTCTGGGCGGTGGAGAACGCCACGATCGCCCTGGGACTGCGCCGGTTCGGGTTCGACGTGCGGGCGGACGAGCTGGCCGGCGCCCTCTTCGATCTCGCCCAGCTCTACCCGGAAGGCCGCATCCCTGAGTGCGTCGGTGGCTACGACCGCTGGGAGCGCCCGTTCCCGGGAGCCTACCCGCGGGCCAACACGCCGCAGACCTGGAACGCCAGCGCCTTCCCGCTGCTCGTCCACACCTTGCTGGGATTGCAGCCCGTGGCGGCCCTGGACCTCTTGGTGGTAGATCCCGCTTTACCCTCCTGGCTGCCCGAGGTGATCGTCCGCGGTCTGCGGATCGGAGGCGCCACCGCGACCCTCCGCTTCTGGCGCGACGACAGCGGCGCCTCCCACGCCGAGATCCTGGAGAAGGGCGGGGCCCTGCGGCTCCTCCGCCAGCCGCCACCGGAATCTCTCCAGGCCGGGCTGCTCGACCGGTTCCGGGCGCTCATCGACGGGATTCTCCATCGCTGAGCGCCCTTGCCCCCCACCTCGGCCCTTGGCTAAGCTCCCGCAGTCCTTTTTCTTTCTACGCTCGAGGAGCCATCGATGCCCATGCGCGCTCTCCGCCCGTCCTTGATCCCGCTCCTGATCCTGCTCCTGGTCTCCCCAGCCCTGGCGGCCCCGGCGAAGAAGCCGGCCGACGCTCCCCAGGCTCGAGGGGGTCTCCAGGACCCTCCCGAGCTGAAGAACCTCAAGTACCGCGCGATCGGTCCGGCCTGGGGCGGGCGCGTCTCGCGGGTCGCGGGCGTGCCGGGAGATCCGAGCGTCTACTACGCCGCCACGGCCTCGGGCGGGGTCTGGAAGTCCACGGACGGCGGCGGCACCTGGAGCTCGATCTTCGACGACCAGCCGGTCTCGTCCATCGGCTCGATCGCCGTGGCCCCCTCTGATCCCAACGTGGTCTACGTCGGCACGGGCGAGGCCAACATCCGCGGCAACGTGGCGGCGGGCAACGGCATCTACAAGTCGGCCGACGCCGGCAAGACCTGGACTCGCGTCTGGAGGCAGGAGGGGCAGATCGGGCAGATGGCGATCCATCCTACGAACCCGGACGTGGCCTTCGCGGCCGTGTTCGGCAAAGCCTTCGGGCCCAATCCCGAGCGGGGCATCTACCGCACCACGGACGGCGGCAAGACCTGGAAGCAGGTGCTCAAGAAGGACGCGGACACCGGCGCCTCGGCCGTGGCCCTCGATCCCTCCAATCCGAACGTCGTCTTCGCCGGGCTCTGGCAGGCGCGGCGCCGCCCCTGGGAGATGACCAGCGGCGGGCCAGGCAGCGGCCTCTGGGTCTCCCGCGACGGCGGCGACACCTGGAAGCAGCTCACCGGCAAGGGCCTGCCGGACGGGATCTGGGGCAAGATCGGCGTCGCCGTGGCGCCCTCGGACGGCCGCCGCGTCTACGCGCTGATCGAGGCGGAGAAGGGGGGTCTCTACCGCTCGGACGACGGCGGCGAGACCTGGTCCCTCGCCTCGGGGAGCCGCGAGCTGCGGCAGCGGGCCTGGTATTACTCGACCCTCACCGTCTCGCCGGCCAATCCGGACGAGGTCTGGTGCCCGCAGGTGCCGCTGCTCAAGAGCATCGACGGCGGCAAGACCTTCACCCACGTGGAGGGCCCGCCCCACGGCGACCACCACGACATCTGGATCGATCCCAGGAACGCGAAGCGGCTGATCGGGGCCGACGACGGCGGGGTCTACGTCTCGACCAACGGCGGCGAGACGTACCTCGTGCCGGCTCTGCCCATCGGCCAGTTCTACCACGTGTCGGTGGACAACCGCGTGCCGTTCCACGTGGCGGGAGCGATGCAGGACATCGGCACGGCCCAGGGTCCGAGCGACTCCCTCGCCGGGCCGGGCATCCGCAACACGGACTGGCACCGCGTCGGCGGCGGCGAGGCCGGCTGGGTGGTCTCGGACCCCGCGGATCCCAACGTCGTCTACGCCGGCGAGTACCTGGGCTATCTCTCCCGCTACGACTACCGCACCGGCGAGTCGCGCAACGTCAGCCCCTGGCCGGAGAACCCCTCGGGGCACGGCGGCGAGGACATGCGCTACCGCTTCCAGTGGACGGCGCCCATCGCCGTCTCGCCGCACGACCCGAAGGTGGTCTACTACGGCGGCAACGTCGTGTTCCGCACCGACGACGGCGGCCAGACCTGGTCCGTCGTCAGCCCGGACCTCACCCGCGACGACAAGTCGAAGCAGAAGTGGTCCGGCGGTCCGATCACCGGCGACAACACCGGGGTCGAGACCTACGACACGGTCTTCGTCATCGCCGAGTCGCCGGTGAGCAAGGGGCTGATCTGGGCGGGAAGCGACGACGGCCTGGTGCACGTCACCGAGGACGGCGGCAAGAACTGGCGCAACGTCACCGCCAACGTCCCGGGCCTGCCCGAGTGGGGCACGGTGAGCATGATCGAGCCCTCCCGCTACGACGCCGGGACGGCTTACCTCGTGGTGGACGCCCACCGGCTCGACGATCCGCACCCCTACCTCTGGAAGACAACCGACCTCGGCCGCTCCTGGAAGCGGCTCGACGGCGGCCTGCCGCGGGACATCTACCTCCACTCCGTGCGGGAGGACCCCGTGAAGCGCGGCCTGCTCTACGTGGCGACCGAGCGGGGCGTCGCCTTCTCGCGCGACGACGGCGCCACCTGGCGCTCCCTCAAGCTCAACCTGCCCACGGTGGCCGTGCACGACCTGCAGGTGAAGGAGGGCAAGCTCGTGGTGGGCACGCACGGCCGGTCGATCTGGATCTTCGACGACCTCGCTGTCGTGCGCGATCCGGTGCCGGCGCCAGCCGCCTCGTCCGGGATGCACCTCTATCCGCCGCCCGAGGCCGTCCGCTGGATCTACCGGGGCCGGGGCGCGGGCGACGCCTGGCGGGGGCAGAACCCGCCGCGCGGCGCCTGGGTCTACTACTGGCTGAAGGAGGAGCCGAAGGGGGACGTGACCCTGGAGGTGCTCGACGCCTCCGGGAGGGTGGTGCAAACCCTCTCCAGCAAGCCGAAGGAGCCCACGGGCAGCTCCGAGTACGTGAAAGAGGAGAAGGAGCTGCTCGAAGAGCTGGCCCTGCCCAAGAAGGCCGGCGTGCAGCGGGCCGTGTGGAATCTGACCTGGGAGGGGGCCGAGATGATCCCCGGCGGCAAGCTCGACACGGGCTATCCCGGCATCGGCCCGCGGGCCCTGCCGGGGCCGTACACCGTGCGGCTGACGGTGGACGGCAAGACGGCCACGGCGCCGCTGACCGTCAAGCCCGACCCGCGCTTCCCGCCGCCCGCCGAGGCCGACCTCGCCGCGCAGCTCCGCTTCGCCCTCCAAGTGAGGGACGCCATCACCCGGCTGACCCGCGACGTGGTGCGCCTGCAGACCGTCCGCCGGCAGCTCGCGCAGCGCAACGAGCTGCTGGCCAGGGACGACAAGGCGAAGCCTCTCCTCGACGCCTCCAAGGACCTGATCGCGAAGCTGGACGACCTCGAGGGGCGGATGCACAACCCCAAGGCGGAGATCACCTATGACATCCTCGCCATGAAGGGGGGCACGAAGCTCTACTCGCGCCTGGCGCCGCTCCAGGACTGGGTGACAGAAGGCGACGGCCCGCCGACTGAAGGGGCGCGGGAGGTCTACGCCGAGCAGGTCAAGGAACTGGAGGGCTATGAGGCCGAGCTTGCGGGGCTGATCGACAGGGACCTCGCGGCGCTCAACCGGACGGCCGGGCAGCTCGGCGTGCCGGTCGTCTATGTGCCGGCGAAGTAGGAGACGGTCATGCGGCTCGAAGGTAAGGTGGCGCTCATCACGGGAGGCGGCTCGGGGATCGGCGAGGCGGCGGCGGTCGTCCTTGCCCGGGAGGGGGCGCGGGTGGCCGTCCTGGGCCGGAGACGCGAGAAGCTCGAAGAGACGGTGAAGAGAATTGAGGCGGCGGGCGGCGAGGGCCTGGCCCTCGAAGGCGACGTGTCCCAGTACGTCGACATGGAGCGGGTCGTCCGCGAGGTGGTGGAGAAGTGGGGCCGCCTCGATGTCGTCTTCGCCAACGCGGGGATCAACGGCGTCTGGGCCCCCATCGAGGAACTGGCCCCTGAGGAGTGGGAGAAGACGATCGCCATCAACCTGAACGGCACGTTCTTCTCGATCAAGGCCGCGGTGCCGCATCTCAAGAAGCGGGGCGGCTCGGTGATCGTCACCTCCTCGGTCAACGGCACGCGGATGTTCAGCAACAGCGGCGCCTCGGCCTATGCCAGCACCAAGGCGGCCCAGGTGGCGCTGACCCAGATGCTCGCGGTGGAGCTGGCCAAGCACCGCATCCGCGTCAACGTCATCTGCCCCGGGGCCATCGAGACCGAGATCGAGGAGCACACCGAGCGGCGGGACCTCGACAAGGCCAAAGAGCCCGTCGAGTACCCCGAGGGCGAGATCCCGCTGACCGACGGCAGGCCGGGCAAAGCCGAGCAGGTCGCGAAGCTCGTCCTCTTCCTCGCCTCGGACGACTCGGACCACATCACCGGCACGCCGGTCTGGATCGACGGCGGGCAGTCGCTGTTGCAGGGGTAGGCGCCCGTCCTCTCACTGCTTGGCCTTCGGCGCCTCCCCTTCCACTTTCCGCGCGACGATCGGCCGCAGGTCCGAGAGCCTGCGCAGGGCGTTGTACCAGAAGGGCGCCCCCAGGCTGAGCAGGACGCCGGTCATGAACATGCCGGCCAGGTGTCTTCCGTCCCAATAATTGGGGAACATCCAGAACCCATCCGGGATCAGTGTGAGAGAGGTCTGGGCGAGCTGATCCTGGAGGTCGGAGATGATCGGCGGCAAGACAGCCAGACGGTTCTTGGCGATCTCTTGATATTGGTCGTGATAGAGCGCCAGGGCCTTTTTTCGGACCTCTTCGTCGGTGTTGTCCGCAAGCCACTTGTCCCCCTTGGCCTCGTCGTCGATGTCTTCTGGGATTTTCGGGAGCGTCAGTTGCAGTTGCCGAGCGACCGCCTCGATGGCCTCGGAGGCGGTCTGCTTCTTGGCCTCGTTCTGCAACTTCTCGGCGGTCTGTAAGGCCGGAACCGCAGCTTGGACGACGCGCTCTTTCAGGACTGGATCATTGGAGAGCTGCTGGATGATCGCCAGGGAATCGATCTGCAGGAGGAAGCCGAAGATGAACGCGAACACGACGGTGAACAGCCGGCTGCGCATCTTGAAGCGCTCGCTCGTACGGTCCATCACCGTGTCGAACCAGGCGTCGACCTTGACCACGATCTGCTGCGTCGCGCCCAGCGTCCTCTCCACGGTCTCCCGCAGGAGGGCCGTCTGCTGAGGGAAGGCCTTGTCGAGCTTGCCGATCAGCTCCTCGGCCTTGGCGATCATCTCGTCGGAGCCTTCTCCGGCCGTGCGCTCGAACATGGTTTTCAAGGCCGTCTTGGTCTCTGGCTTGAGATCGGGGTCGCCGTCCGCCAGGTCTTTGAGGACGATGACCAGCTCCGAAGGACGGATCGCCGTGGCCAGCCGGTCCGGGATGTGGGTGAGGGCGGGATGAAGGAGGACCTTCTTCGCAAGCGTGGTCGCTTCGTCCCTGAGCTTGGGATCAAGCTGCCCGATCAACCGCTCGACGCCCCAGAGCAGGTTCGAGCCGCGCAGCCGGGTCACGGCGATCATGACCTGGACGAAAGAGGTGATCAGCAGGCTGAGCAGCAGCATGACGACGGCAAAGGCGATGGTGGTGTCGAGGTGCTCCAGAGTCATAGACCTCTCCTTACCGAGTGAGACGGCCCTGGCCCGGATTTCCAGGGGCCCGCATTTTGTGGACCGGCTCTTGGGAGTCTACAGGATCAACGGCGGATCCGTTTCAGGGCGTCTGAAACCTTTTCCCTCCGCCTGCATCTCAGATAGCGAACCGACAAACTCAGGAGGAGAAAAGAAAATGATTCGCAATACCACCCATTTCGTCTCGATGCGTCGCACGGCTGTCGCGGCCCTGGCTCTCACGTTCGGTCTCGCGATCGGCAGCCCGGCCTGGGCCGATCCCATCTGCAAGGCGGTGCACAGCCGGGTCGACCTCGCGGCCGGCGATCCCACGTGCGGCTCGGCTATCGGCCTCTGCGCCGGCGGCATGCTCTATGGGAACCTCAAGGGGAATTCCGAGTTCGTGGGCACCAGCTTTGCGCCGAGTGTGGATACCGCGGCGACGGGCGTGGTGCTGCTGACCGGCGACAACACGATCCACACGCAGGACGGCGACATCTTCACCAAGGACGCGATCGTCCTCGCCACCACGGGCGCCGGCGAGTTCGCCGAGGTCGATACGATCGTGGGCGGCACCGGCGTCTACGCCGGAGCGAGCGGGAAGTTCACCGCCACAGGCACCTTCGCCAACGGCGCGGGCGTGGGAGTCCTGGTCGGCGAGATCTGCGTGCCGTAGGGACGACCGCCGGACGCCGCCCCGGCGAGCCGAGCCGGGGCGGCGTATACTGTCTGCTCAAACCGAGCGACTCCCGGTGAACTGTCACCTTCGCGGAGAGGAGGGAGAGCGATGCCCGGCTGGAAAGGAATCGTGGGGACCAGCTTCACCCCGGACGAGTTCGACAACTACTGCCACGGACTGCAGTGGTCTGCCTGGCGGCCTTCCTTCATCGTCCTGCACAACACCGGGGCGCCGTCGCTGGCGCAGCGTCCCAAGGGGCTGACCAAGCAGCACATCCAGAACCTGGAGTCCTTCTACCGCGACACCCAGAAATGGAAAGCCGGTCCGCACCTGTTCGTCGACGACCGGCAGATCTGGGTCTTCACGCCGCTCACCGTCTCCGGCACCCACTCTCCCTCCTGGAACAAGCTGGCCCTCGGGGTGGAGATGCTGGGGGACTATGAGAAGGAGGCGTTCGACAGCGGCCGGGGCTTCAAGGTGCGGAGGAACGCGGTGGCCGTCCTGGCGACCCTGTGCGCCATCCTCGGCATCGATCCCGATACGACGCGGCTCCACCGCGAGGACCCGCTGACGACGCACGCCTGTCCCGGCAAGAGCGTCCGCAAGCTGGAGGTGATCCAGGCGGTGCAGGACCTGATCATCTCCCGGCACGCCGGCGAGCATCCCATCAAGCCGGTGCCGTGAGGGTCGCGCCCCGAAGGATCGATGCTCCGAACAGAACGGCTCTCCCTGTCGCCGGTGGAGCCGGCGGACCTGGATGCGCTGCACGCGATGTGGACGGCTCCCGGGGTGCGGCGATATCTCTGGGACGACGAGATCATTCCGATGCAAAAGACGCGCGAGGCCGTCGCGGAGAGCGAGCGACTCTTCCGGACGGAGGGCACGGGCCTGTGGCTGGTCCGAGGAAAGGAGAGCCCGCAGCCGATCGGGTTCTGCGGGTACTGGTACTTCCGCACGCCTCCGGAGCGCGAGCTGCTCTACGGGATTGCGGAAGAGCACTGGGGCAAGGGGTACGCCACGGAGGCCGCCGTCGCGATGCTTCGCCATGGCTTCGAAGAACTCGGTTTCGCCGAGATCGTGGCGAGCACGGACGCGACAAACGCCGCCTCCGTCCGGGTGATGGAGAAGGCGGGGATGCGGTTCCTCCGCCGCGCCACGAGCGGTGGCCTCGATACCATCTACTACGTCGCGGAACGAGGCCGATGGGCGCCATCATCCTCCTGAAGCGGTAAGATAGGCCGCAGCAGTCCCCCGGGAGGTGGGTTCCATGATCAGGGAGACGCGGCCTTTCTACGAGCGCGTGGAAACCCGCGGCGGCGACTACCTGCAGTTCATCGCCGACGCGACGGCGGCCGGCATCGCGCACTGCGACGCCGAACGGCGGTTCCTCTTCGTCAACCGGGCCTATGCCGCGCGGTTCGGGCTCACCCCCGACCAGATCATCGGCCGGCCGATCGCGGAGGTGCTGGGCGAGGAGGCGTACGAGACCATCCGCCCGTACGTCGACCGCGTCCTGACGACGGGAGAGCCCTTCGAGTACGAGACCGGCATCAACTACAGGACCGCCGGCTGGCGCTACATGCACTGCATCTACACGCCCGAGCTGGACGAGCACGGCCGTGCCGTCGGATGGGTCGGGGTGACCACCGACCGGACAGACCGCTATCGGGCCGAGCAGGCGGTCGCGCAGCTCAACAACACCCTGCGGCAGCGGCTGGAGGAGCTGCAGACCCTCATCGACCACAGTCCCGTGGGCATCGCCGTGGCGGAGGACCCTGAGTGCCGTACCATCCGGGTCAACCGCGCTCTCAGCGAGATGCTCGGTTTGCCCGCCGGGGCCAACGCCTCGTTCAGCGCTCCCGAGGACGAGCGGCCCCCCTATCGGCTGTACCGCGACGGCCGGGAAATCCCCGTCGACGAGCTGCCCATGCAGACCTGTACCGCGCGCGGAGTGCCGCTGGACAACGTCGAGCTGCAGGTGGTGCGGTCGGACGGCACGGAGAGGACCATCCTCAACAGCGTCCGGCCGCTCTTCGACGAGGCAGGCAAGGTCCGCGGCGGCATCAGCATCTGCACGGACGTGACGGAGATGAAGCGGGCCGGCGAGGCGCTGCGGGAAGCCGACCGCCGCAAGGACGAGTTCCTGGCGACCCTGGCCCACGAGCTGAGAAACCCGCTCGCTCCCATCCGCAACGCCGTGCAGATCCTGCAAGTGCAGGGACCGCCGGACCCCGATCTGCAGTGGGCGCGGGAGGTCATCGACCGGCAGGCGCAGCAGCTCACCCGGCTGGTGGACGACCTGCTGGACATCTCACGCATCACCCGGGGCAAGATCGAGCTGCGCAAGGAACGGGTGGAGCTCGCGGCCATCGTCGATCGGGCCCTGGAGACGAGCCACCCCGCCATCGAGGCGTCCCGGCACCGGCTCACGGTCACCTTCCCGGAAGAGCCGCTGTACGTCACGGCCGACCTGACCCGCATGGCGCAGGTGCTCGCCAACCTCCTCAACAACGCGGCCAAGTACACGCGGCCGGGCGGGCACATCCAACTCGCCGCCGGACGGTCCGGCGACGAGGCCGTGATCAAGGTCCGCGACGACGGTATCGGCGTTCCCGCCGAGATGCTGTCCCGCATCTTCGAGCTGTTCGCCCAGGTGGACACCTCGCTGGAACGGGCGCAGGGCGGCCTGGGGATCGGGCTGACCATCGCCAGGAGCCTGGTGGAGATGCACGGCGGCAGGATCGAAGCGGCGAGCGGCGGGCTCGGCCGGGGGAGCGAGTTCACCGTGCGCCTGCCCCTGGCGTCGGCGGAGGTCCCGCACCCCAGTCCCCATGAGCCGGACGCCGCAGAGCGAGCGGCCGCGGGCCTCCGCATCCTGGTGGTGGACGACAACGAGGACTCGGCGGAAAGCCTGGCCGTGTGGCTGCGGCTGATCGGCCACGACGCACGGACCGCGCACGACGGGCCGCGGGCCCTCGAGATGGCCATGGAGTTCCACCCCGAGGTCGTCCTGCTGGACATCGGTATGCCCGGGATGAACGGCTACGACGTGGCCCGCCGGCTGCGCCAGGAGCCCGCGACCCAGAAAGCCATGATCGTAGCCATGACCGGCTGGGGGCAGGAGGAAGACCGGCGCCGCTCGCAAGAGGCCGGCTTCGACCGGCACCTGGTCAAGCCGGTCGATCCGAAGGGGCTGAACGACCTGCTCGCGAGGATCGCCGCCCGGAGGGCTTGAAGAGGCCCGCTCTTGCGCACCCCTGAACCAGCTCTCCGGGGGGCGCGTCACCTCAACAGAGATGCACGATAGGATCTGCCACCATGAGGCTGGTCAAGATCGGTATCGGCAGCGTCGATCCCACGGTGGGAGCGGTGCGTTCGAACGTGGACCGCGTCGTGGAGCAGGCGCAGTCCATGGCGGCGGAGCGGGTGACCATCGGCTGCTTCTCCGAGCAGGTGGTGGGGGGATACCCGCCGGAGGACCTCGTCCAGTGGCGGGCCTTCCTCGCCGCACAGCGCACCGAGCTGGAACGGTTCGCGAAGTGGACGTCCGGTCTGCACACGGTGTTCGTGGTGGGGGTGGCGGTGGGCGCGGGCGGTCAGATCTTCAATTGCGCGGCGGTGGTGCACGGCGGCGCCATCCTCGGCTTCGTGCCCAAGGAGAAGCTCCCCACCTACAACGTCTTCTACGAGGCGCGGACGTTCTCGCGCGGCGCGCCCGGGCTCGCCTTGGAGGCGGGTGGCGTGCCCGTGGGCGACTACCTCTTCGAGTTCGACTTCGGCCTGCTGGCGGTCGAGGTGTGCGAGGACGTGTGGTCCCCCGACGGGCCCATGCGCCGGCGCTGCTACTCGGGGGCGGAGGTGGTGGTCAACGTCTCCTCCTCGCCGTTCCGGGTCGGCGTGGCGTCCACCCGCCGGGAGATGCTCGCCACCCGCTCGGCGGACAACCAGGCGACGCTCGCCTACGCCAACATGGTGGGCGCCCAGGACGGCCTGGTGTTCGACGGCGGCGGCTACGTGTTCCAGAACGGCCGGCCCATGCTGGAGGCGCCCCGTTTCCGCGAGGGGTGGGCGGCCTGCGTGGTGGACCTCGACCGCACGCAGCGGGCCCGGCGCGAGGCATCCACCTGGCGCAGCGACTGCGAGGCGTTCCAGCGCCAGGAGTTTCCCGTGCCGGTGCTGCGCAGCGGCCGGGCCACGGCGAGCGGCGCGTCGCTGCCGTACCCGGCGCCGCAATGGACGGACCTGTTCCTGCCGCCGGCGGGGACGCCGTCCCGCTCGGCGCGCGAGGAGGTGCTGGACGACCTCGTCGAGGCGCTGGCCCTGGGGGTGAAGGACTACTTCCGTAAGTCGGGCGCCTTCCGCTCGCTGGGGATCGCCCTCTCGGGCGGGCGCGACTCGATGCTGACCCTGCTGATCGCCTGGCGGGCGGCGCAGCTCCTCCTCGAAGAGGAGGGAGAGCTGGAGGAGGAGGTCCGCCGGCGGGCGGGGAAGATGGTCCAGGCCTTCTACATGCCCACCCGCTACTCGGGAGAGGGTACCCGGGACGCCGCAGCGACGCTCTGCCGCGAGCTGGGCGTGCCTCTGCGCGTGGTGTCGATCGAGGAGGCGTTCGGCCGCGAGACGGAGGCGGCGCGGCAGATGCTCGAGGGTGGCGAGCCGTCGGCGCTCACGCTCCAGAACGTGCAGGCCCGGCTGCGCGCCTCCCGCATGTGGAACTGGGCCAACAGCTCGGGAGCCCTGTTCCTCCAGACCGGGGACATGAGCGAGAAGGCGGTGGGCTACACCACGATCGGCGGCGACCTCGAGGGGGCGCTGTCGGTGATCGCCAACGTGCCGAAGACGGTGGTGATCGCCCTGCTGGAGCGGTTCCTCCAGCGCTTCGGCTTCGAGGGGATCCGCCGCACGCTGGAGACCGAGCCCGGGCCGGAGCTGGCCGAGGCCCAGACGGCCG
>DASWME010000355.1:0-2620 GCA_036399915.1 Thermoanaerobaculia bacterium | reverse complement strand
GATGCGGACCAGCCCGTCACAGACGATGTGGCCGCGCAGCCGGTCGGCGCCACCCGCCCGGGCGGCGGCCCGCAGGCGGGCGCGTTCCTGAAGGGCGGTGTCACTGTCGCCGCCGCGCCCCGACCGCGCGGGTACCCGCCGGCGGTCGGGGCAGGCGTGCGCCCGGATCCGGTGCCGCGGTCGTGCGGGCGCGTCGGCTCTCTTGACCGCCAACTTGCTGCTTTACTATGGTACTAGCAAAGCAGCAAGGGGCTACCGTGTTCGTCTTCCGGCTCGACACCCACTCCGGCGTGCCGCCGTACCTGCAACTCGTCCAGCAGGTCCGCCAGGCGGTGCTGCTGGGCTTTCTCCAACCCGGTGACCGCCTCCCGCTCATCCGCGAGGTGGTCGAGGACCTGGCGATCAATCCGAACACCGTCGCCAAGGCGTACCGGCAGATGGAGCAGGAGAACCTGGTCACCGGCCGGCCCGGCCAGGGCACGTTCGTCAATGAACAGCAGTCGGCCGCGATGTCGGCATCGACGTACACGTCGCTGCGCCGCGGCCTGGCGACCTGGTTGCGCCGCGCCTACGCGGCCGGCCTCGACGAGCAGGCGGTCAACGCGCTTTTTACTTCCGTCCACCAGCAGACGAGGAATGAGGACGTGGCGTGACAGCGACCGAGTTCGCGCTGCGCACCGACGGTGTGGGCAAGCGGTACCGGAGGGGCTGGGCGCTGCGCGACTGCACCCTGGCCCTGCCGGCGGGCGGCGTGATCGCCCTGGTCGGGCCGAACGGCGCGGGCAAGACCACGCTGCTGCGCCTGGTCGTCGGGTTGCTGGCACCGAGCACCGGCACGGTGGAGGTCCTCGGCCACGACGTCACCGCCAGCACCCCGCAAACTCTGTCCCGGGTCGGGTTCCTGGCCCAGGACCACCCGCTGTACAAGCGCTTCACCGTCGCCGAGATGCTCCGCTTCGGCCGGGCCTGCAACCTGCGGTTCGACCAGGGGCTGGCCGAGCGCCGGCTGGCGAAGCTGGGCATCCCGCTCGACCGCAGGACCGGCACGCTCTCCGGCGGGCAGCAGGCCCAGGTCGCGTTGGCTCTGGCCCTGGCGAAGCGGCCGGACCTGCTCGTCCTCGACGAGCCGGTGGCCAGCCTCGACCCGCTGGCCCGGCACGAGTTCCTGCAGGTCCTCATGGGCGCGGTGGCCGAAGGCGGGGTGACCGTCCTGTTCTCCTCCCACGTCGTGCACGAGCTGGAGCGCGTCTGCGACCACCTGGTCGTGCTCAACCACGGCCGGGTCACGCTCACCGGTGACATCGACACCCTCCTCGCCGAGCACCGGCTGCTCGTCGGCCCGCGCACGGCCACCGACCTCGACCGGGCCGGCGCCGTCGTGGAGGCCGTCCACAGCGACCGGCACACGACCCTGCTGGTACGCGACGGCGCGATCCCGGCCGCGCCTGGGTGGCAGGCCCAGCCGGTCGCGCTGGAGGACCTGGTGCTGGCGTACCTGCGCCGGCCGTCCGAGCCGAGCGCCGCGGTCACGTCGGGGGTGGCGGCATGACGTGGTTGATCTGGCGCCAGCACCGGACCGAGGTCTGCGTCCTGGGTCTGCTTGTCGGCATGTTCGGCATTGCCCTGCTCGTGCTCGGGACGCAGGCCCACGACCTGTTCCCCGGCGGTCCCGCCCGGTGTGCGGGAGAGGCCGGTATCAACGAGGCCTGCGCGGCCTCCTTCCGCCGGCTCGACGAGGAGTACGGGTACGTCGAGAACCTCCTGGCGGGCTTCTATCTGGTCCCCGTCGTCATCGGTGCGTTCCTCGGTGCGCCGCTGCTCGCGCGCGAACTGGAGGACGGCACCTGGCAGCTCGCCTGGACGCAGGCCGTGCCGCGGATGCGCTGGCTGGCGGCCAAGCTCGCGGCACTGGCCGGCGTCACCGTCACGCTCACCGGGATGTTCACCGCGGTGCTCACCTGGTTCCGTCAGCCATTCGACGCGTGGGAAGGGCGGTTCCAGTACGACGCCTTCGACCTGGAGGGACTTGTTCCGGTGGCGTACGCGCTGTTCGCGTTCGGCGTCGCCACCGCCGCGGGGGCGATCCTGCGGCGCAGCCTGCCCGCGTTCGGCGTCGCGTTCGGGGCGTTCCTCGCCGCCCGGATGCCGGTGGCGCTGTTGGCCCGTCCCGCGTACGCCACCCCGCTCACCACCATGGAGCCGGTCCCCGTCGGCGGCTCGAAGGACCAGGCGGGGCACCGGCCCGTGCCCAGCTTCGCTGACTGGATGATCGAACACGGCTACGCAGACGCCACCGGGCGCAGGCTGAGCTGGACCGAGTACTACGAGCTGGAGGGCGCCGCCAACCGGGCCGGCACCAACCTCAACCAGTTCCTGCACGCGCGGGGCATCCAGCAGTTCGGGGTCTACCACCCGGCCGACCGGTTCTGGACGTTCCAGCTCATCGAGGCGGCCCTGTTCGTCGCCGTCGCGGCGGTCCTGATCGGTGTGGTGGTGTGGCGGGTACGGCGCCGAATGATCTAGTGCCCTGACCACAACCGTTCAGGGTGGTCGATCCGAGCGCTCGCCGACGTCTTCGGGCAGAACGTCTACAAAGGGCGTACCGCCACGGCGGAGAAGC
>DASWME010000354.1:0-11635 GCA_036399915.1 Thermoanaerobaculia bacterium | reverse complement strand
CCTGCGAAGGCCTGCTGGTGCGGCCGCTGCCGCCCGCGCTGCAGGGCTTCTGCGCGCTCGCCTTCGGCGCGGGCCGGCGGCCGGCGCCCGTCGACGAGCGCTTCCAGGCCATCTCGGTCAAGCGCGCCGGCTTCGCGCGGCTGTCGAACTTCTCATGGCTGCTGGCGCATCTCACGGGCTCGCCCTCGCCCGCCGGCGCCTTCTCGCTCGCGCGCTTCTGCGAGCTGCTCGCGGCACGGCTGGGAGAGCCGGCGGCCGCGGCCGGCCCGGAGCCGCTGGCCGCCGCGCTCGAGTGGGCGTTCGACCGCACGCTCGACCACTTCCGCATGCACTTCTCCCGCGGCGTCTACTGGTGCTCGTTCCACAACAACTTCACCCTCGACGGCCGCTTCCTCGACCTCGAGCTGCCCGTGCTCCTGGGCAGCCCCTTCTTCGGACTGCTGTCGAAGGAGCGGGGCCGCACGGTGGCGTACCAGCCCACCCGGTCCCTGGTCGTGGGCCTGGAGGTGCTCCATGCGGTCCGCGGCTTCCATGCCTTCCTCTGCCGGCTCGACGCGACGCTCGCCGGCCTTATTACGGGACGCCTCCTCCACAGCGGCGCCGAGGCAAGCTTCGCCCGCGGGCTCTCGCAAGCCCTCCGCAAGTGGGTCTCCCGCCGCGACGGTCCTTTCCGGTTGCAGGCGGCGCGGCGGCGGCTGGTCGAGCGGATGGTGCATGGCGAGCTGGACCTCTCGCGGCGGCAGCGCGCCGCCCTGCGGAAGGTGCTCGCCGCTCTGCTGCCGGACGCGGCGCGCGCCGCCCCGGAGCCGCCCGCGATGCGCCGGCTCGACCTGCGCCCGGCGCGGCCGGAGGTCTTCTTCGAGCCCGCCCTCTACGCGTTCGATGGTTTGGACCTGCCGGTGCCGGACCGTGGGCGTTTCGAGCTGCTCAACTCCGAGATCTCACGCCTCGATGCCTGCCGCGACCTCCAAGGGCTCCTCGCCGAGCTCCAAGCCTCTACGGCGAGGATCCGGCAGCTACGGCCTGAGGTTGAGACGTAGCCTCCGGGGCCATCATGCGCGGCGGCCCCGGAGGCGTGAGCTTCTAGAAGTCGAAGCCGATGGAGATGAGGAAGGTCCGCGGCGCCTGGTAGTCGTCCTCGTTGCGGATCTGGCCGAAGCCGGTGCAGTCCTTGGACGGTTCGTCGTCCAGGCCGCAGTTGCCCACCGGCTGCCAGGAGACCGGGTTGCCGGCAGCGTCGAAGACGGCCTCGCCCGTCGGCACGAACTCGAGGACCCCGTCGTTGTTGAACACGTTGGTCACCCCCACCTTCAAGAAGGCGTCGAGCCGGCGGAAGAGCGGGAACTCGTAGCGGGTCGACAGGTCGAGCGACCAGATGTCGTCGAACCGCCGGGAGCCCCGCTCGCCGAAGAAGTAGGTGTAGGTCCCGGCGGCACCGAGGTAGTCGGGGACCTCGCCGTAGGGCACCTGCGCCGTCAGGCTGTAGGGCAGCCCCGATTGATACAGGAACACGGAACCGAAGACGAGGCTGCCGAACCGCTGGAAATCGAGGCGATAGGTGCCCAGGATGTTGACCCGGTGCCGGATGTCGTCGTCGGTGTAGCCGAAGGGAGACACCCGGACGGGGTCGACGGCCCGGGTGTAGTTGCCCAGCGCCGAGCCGGAGGACGGGGTGTTCTCGCCCTCGCCCTCGTAGTTGCCCCGGGTCTTCGAGTAGGTGTAGTTGCCCACCAGGGTCCACGGCCGGCCGGCCGGCCGGAGATTCCAGAGCGCCGTGAGCGCCCGGTACTTCCTCTTGGCCTGCGGGTTGTTCGCCCACAGCCGCGTGTCGACCTCGGCGACCGGCTCGTTGTCACTGCCGAAGACCGTGGTGGTGTTGCCGGCCGGGCAGGAACGCCCGAAGTCGATGCCGTAGTCGCAAACGCCGCCGAGGAAGTCGTCGATCAGCTTCTGGTAGTCGCGGTCGACGTAGGTGAGCACGGCGCTGCCGAGCCGGCGGGGAAGGTTGCCGCGGACCGACAGCGTGACCTCGTTGGCGTACGGGGCCTGGATGTCTTCCGCCAGGAAGGCGGTGGGCTGATTGGGGTCCGCGTAGGCGGTGATGATCGGCCAGTAGGCGTTGTTGCGGACCGCTGCCTGCACCTCGTCCGCCGTGGCGTTGAGCAGGTTGGGGCCTTGGTAGAAGGTCTCGATCAGCGGGCCATTGCCGACGCCGGTGACCGCATTAGCGACGGCATCGTTGAAGCGGCCGACGTACCGGCCGTAGGTCGCCTGCACCTGCAGATCCGGGGTGATGCTGTAGGTGGCGCCCAGGCGGGGAGAGATGTCGTCGAAGTCGAGCCCGAACTGGGGCAGAGGGCCCTCGCCGTCGTACTTCTCATAGCGCACGCCGAGGTCGAAACGCCACTTGGAGAGGCTCCATCCGTCCTGGAGGTAGACGGCCGTGTTCTTGAGGGTCTGGTCGCCCTCGAGCTGCAGGGCCTGCCAGCGGACGGCCTGGCCTGTGCGCAGGTTGAAACGCGGAGCGCCGTTGACCGCGCCGGCGTAGAAGTCGGTGCTGAAGCTCAGCAGGTTGAAGCCGCTCGCCGACTGGCGGTTCTCGCCGCCGGTGGTGGAGGCGACGTACTGGACTCCCCCCTCGAAGACGTGGGAGCCCAGCCGGCCGAGGTCGCGCAGGCTGCTCAGGCTCAGGGCCGCCGTCTCGTTGTCGCGGATGCTCGGGTCGTCGTAGTCCCACCAGTGATTGTTGAAGACGCTGAAGGTCGCCAGGTCGATGAACGGATCGCGCGTGCGGTCGAGGGAGCCGCCGCGGATCTCCACGTTCTTCCGGGTCGCCTGGAGCTCGATGAAGCTGGCCTCGGACAGGACGCCCTGGTAGGCGAGGGTGGTCGTCTCGCGCGGGTCGGCCCGTTTGCCGACGGCCACGTCATCGCCCGCCGGCAGGCCGGCGTCGTTGTCGGTCGTCGAGTCGAAGTTCAGGTAGCTCAGGTCGACCAGGTGGCTGGGGGTCACGGCCCAGCGGAGCTTGCCCTGCCAGCGCTCCTCGTCGAGGGTCTGGGTGAAGCTCTCGGCGGTTTCGGTGGTCGTCTGGGCCTCGGTCCGGGACGGGATCTTGCGCAGGCCTGCGAAGAACCAGAAGCGGTCCCTGACGATCGGGCCGCCCAGGGTACCCTGGTAGACCTTGTTGACCTTGTCCTCCTGCTCCTCGCCGTACGGGGTCTGGGAATCCCAGGACTCGTTCGCGAGCTCGCTCCGGAGAGTGCCCTTGAACTGGTTCGTGCCGGACTTGGTCACGGCGTTGATCACGCCGCCCGCAAACCGGCCGTAGCGGGCGCTGACGCCCGAAGTGAGGATCTGGATCTCGTCGATCGCGTCCTCCAGGTAGACGACCGGCGACGAGCCGAAGTAGGGGTCGGAGATCTCCGCCCCGTCCAGGAGCACGGTGGTGTCGAACGACGGGGCGCCGGCGATCGAGAGGGTGGCCGCCGTCGGCCCGAACGAGACGTTCGGGGCGAGGAGCGCCACGTTCTCGAGCGTCCGGTCGAAGATCGGAAGCTCCTCGACGTCGCGGGCGTAGCTCAGCCGCTCGCCGACGGCTGTCGTCTCGAGGGCGCTCGCCGTGCCGGTGACCGTGATCTCCTCGGTGACGGCCTCGCCGGGCGCGAGCGGCACGTCGAGAGGTACCGTCTGGCCGATGCCCAGCCGCAGGTTGATGACCTGGGGCTGCCGGCCGAGGGCGGTGACGGTGACGGTGTACGTGCCCGTGGGCAGGAGGGCGAAGAGGAACTCGCCGTTCGCACCCGTCGTGGCCTGCCGCTCGAGCTGGAGTTCTGTGGACGTGACCTCCACCGTGGCTCCCGCCAGCGGATTGCCCTGGTCGTCCGTGACCTTGCCCGTGATGCGGCCCGTGACCTCGGCCTGTCCGAACAAGGCCAGGGGGAGGAGCAGGAGAACGAGGAACAATCCTATCGCCTGTCGTTTTCGCATCCGATTTCCTCCGCAGATCGAAGCATCCTCTCCGATTATGCCTCAGGACGAAAAAGTAGGTCCCCCTCCGGAAGAAGCAGGTTCAAGACAGGAGTCCCCTCCTGGATTCCCTCCCCTGTATCCAGGTGCTTCGGGTCTCCCTAATTGACCTTCCGATCCTCCCGCTTGGCCTCTTCCATGGCCTCCGGCTCCAGCTCTTCCGCGCTCTTGTTCAGACGGATGAACAAGCCCCACGCGGCCAGCAGAACGCCCGCCGCCACCCCGATGGAAGCCGCCTGGACCAACCGCGACGTATCCTCATGAATGAACTCGAAGACCGCCACCAGGGTCTCGATGGAAAGCGCCACGATGACCACGACCATGAACCGCGACAGGAACCTGCGGACCCGGGTCGGCGCGCTCACCTGCGCCCGCCGCTGCACCTCCTCCTCGAGGATCGTCTGCCCGAGCTCGAGCGCAACCACGGCGATGGTCAGCCACCCGACGCTCTCGAGGACAGAGTTGAACCGCTCTCTCAAGGGTAAGGCTTCATAGGGGTTGATGCCCTGCCACAATTCCAGCACGGCGAAGAGGATCAAGGAGAGGGCGCAGCAGATGAACAGGAAGATGATGCTGGAATAGCCGGCAGCAAACACTTTCGGGATGATCTTCAAGGAGGGACCCCTCTTTACGGTTGGGTCAGGTGACTCCCGGGGCACCGTTCGGGCCTTCGGATCGCGAGCCCTACTATACCGCTCTGCTGCAGGAATCCGTCCGCAATCCTCCTGCCGCTCCTGCGGGGGGTTCCCCCGGCGACCTCTTGACAATCGAGAGGAGCGGCGCCTATCCTTCTCTCGATCTTCGAGAGGAGGAACGCATGGGCGCAGACGGCGGCGATCTGATCCAGGGGACCTTGGACATGCTGGTGCTCAAGGCCCTCGCGCTCGAGTCGATGCACGGGTGGGGGATCACCGAGCGGATCCAGCAGTGGTCGCAGAACGTGCTCGGCATCAATCAGGGATCGCTCTATCCCGCGCTCTACCGCCTGCAACGGCAGGGGTGGATCACCTCGGAGTGGCGGACGACGGAGAACAACCGCCGGGCCCGCTACTACCAGATCACCGCGGCGGGGCGCAGGCAGCTCGCCGCCGAGCAGCGGAGCTGGGAACGGCTGTCGCAGGCGGTGAACCTCGTCCTGCAGATGACCACGGTCTAAAGGAGGCGAGCCATGGAATCCCTGCGGGAGGTCTGGTCGCGCCTGCGGTCCTGGAGGGGGCGGGAGGCGATGGAGCGCGAGATGGACGAGGAGATGCGCTTCCACCTCGACCGGTTGACCGAGAGCAACGTCCGGGCCGGGATGTCCCCCGAGGAAGCCCGCCGGGCCGCCCTGCTCAGCTTCGGCGGCGTGGAGCGCTTCAAGGAGGAGTCGCGCGACGAGTCCCGGCCGCGGCTGCTCGAGGACTTGGCGCAGGACCTGCGGTACGGCCTGCGGACGCTGGGCCGCAATCCCGGCTTCACCCTGGTGGCGGTGCTCACCCTGGCGCTGGGGATCGGGGCCAACACCGCCATCTTCAGCGTCGTCGACGGGGTGCTGCTGCGGCCGGTGCCCCTGGAGGGCGCCGACCGGCTGCGGATGGTCTGGGAGACGGACCGCGACAGCGGCACCACGCGGGAGCCGGCCTCGGTGCCGGACTACCTGGACTTCCGCGAGCGGAGCCGGCGTTTCGCGGCGCTGGCCGCCTTCAGCGGCTTGGAGGTGAACCTCACGCCGATCGACGGCGAGCCCGTCCGCCTGGCGGCGCTCGCGGTGAGCCACGAGTTCCTGCCGATGGCGGGGATCCGTCCCCTCCTGGGACGGGGGTTCGCCGCGGCCGAGGACCGGCCCGGCGCTGCCAACGTGGCGCTGATCGGGGAGGACCTCTGGCAGCGGCTGTTCGCCCGCGACCCCGCGGCGGTCGGCCGCAAGATCCGGCTCGACGACGTGCCGTACACGGTCTTGGGGGTCCTCCCGGACAGCGCCGACTTCGGCGGCCTGCAGATCCTGTCCGCCGCCGACTACGGGCGCTCGTTTGCCGACCGGGGCCGCGGGGCCGAGGTCGAGGTGTGGCTGCCGCTGCGGCCGGACCCGGAAGCGCTGCCGCGCTCCACGCATCCCATCTTCGTCCTCGGCCGGCTGGCCGCGGGCGCGTCCGCGGAGGCGGCGCAGGAGGAGATGACGGCGATCGCGACCGAGCTCGAAAAGGCCTACCCGGAGAACAAGGCGCGGGGGGTTTTCGTCGAGCCGCTCCTCGAGGTGGTCTTCGGCCCCGTGCGGCCGGCGCTCTTCGTGCTGCTGGCCGCGGTGGCGCTGGTCCTGCTGGTGGCCTGCGCCAACATCGCGAACCTGCTCGTCGCCCGCGGCGCGGTGCGCCTGCGCGAGGTGGCGGTGCGCTCGGCGCTCGGCGCGGGGTGGCGGCGCCTCCTCCGCCAGTTCCTGGTGGAGAGCGCGCTGCTGACGCTGGCCGGCGCCGGGCTCGGCCTCGCCTTCGCGTTTCTGGGGCTCCACCTGCTCCTCGCCCTGGCTCCCGGCGGGATTCCGCGCCTCTCCGAGGTGGCGGTCAACGCGCGGGTGTTGGGGATCACCCTGGCGCTGTCCGCGCTGGTCGCCGTCGTCGTGGGCCTGGTCCCCGCCTTCCAGGCCCGGCGGGCGGACCTGCAGGCGACTCTCAAGGAGGAGGCGGGCCGCAGCGCGGCCACCGATCCGGGAAGGAGCCGCCTGCGCTCGCTGCTGGTGGTGGCGGAGCTGGCGCTCGCGGTCATGCTGCTGGTGGGAGCGGGGCTGCTTCTCAAGAGCTTCTGGCTCCTCCACCAGGTGGACCCCGGCTTCCGCGCCGGCGGCGTGCTCAAGGCGGAGTTCCAGCTCCCGGCGAGCCGCTACCCGCGGGACTTCTCCACCTGGCCGAAATGGCGGGAGCAGCATCGCTTCTTCGCCCAACTGGCGCAGCGGGTCAAGGCCCTGCCGGGCGTCGAGAGCGTCGCCGTGGCCGGCAACCACCCCTTGGACGCCGGCTTCACCAACTCCTTCTACGTGGTGGGGCGGAGGGAGGAAGCCAAGGACTGGCCGGAGATCTCCATCCGGCGGGTGGGCCCCGGGTACTTCCGGACCCTGGACCTGCCGCTGGTCCGCGGCCGCCTGTTCGCCGACGGGGACGACGCCGCGGCGCCGCCCGTCCTGCTCGTCAACGAGGAGGCCGCGCGCCACTTCTTCGCGGGCCGCGAGCCCCTCGGGCAGAAGGTCTTCTTCTGGGGGATCGAGTGGAACGTCGTCGGCATCGTCGGCAACGAGCGGTTCCACGGCCTGGCCGAGACCGCGCCGCCCGCCGTCTACGCGCCGCTCGCCCAGGCGCCGTCCGCGGACGGCAGCGCGAGCCTGCTCGTGCGCGTCCAGGGCGATCCCGCGGCGCTGGCG
This sequence comes from Thermoanaerobaculia bacterium, assembly GCA_036399915.1. Taxonomy (GTDB): domain Bacteria; phylum Acidobacteriota; class Thermoanaerobaculia; order Multivoradales; family UBA5704; genus DATARR01. The sequence continues at coordinate 4,221 of DASWME010000354.1, read as the reverse complement.
CGGCCCGTCCGCGCGGCCGTCCGGGAGCTCGACCCTGCGCTGGCCGTCTTCGGGGTCGAGCCGCTCGAACGCACCCTCGCCGACTCCATCGGCCAGCAGCGCTTCACCGTGCTCCTGCTCACGGTGTTCGCCGCCCTGGCGCTGGTGCTCGCGGTGGTCGGCGTGTACGGAGTGTTGAGCTACGTGGTGGCGCAGCGGGCTCCGGAGATGGGGATCCGCATGGCGCTGGGAGCCTCGCCGCGCGAGGTCGTCCGGCTGATCCTCCGCCAGGGTGCCCGCCTGGCCCTCCTCGGGCTCGGGCTCGGCCTCGCGGGCGCGTTCGTGGTGACCCGCTTCCTGCGCAGCTTGCTGTTCGGCGTGGGAGCCACCGACCCCGTCACCTTCGCGGCGGTCTTGGCCTTCGTCTTCGCGGCCGCCGTCCTGGCGAGCTGGCTTCCCGCCCACCGCGCCACCCAGGCGGACCCGATGGTGACCCTGCGGGCGAACTGAGCGCCGGCCCCGTGAGCTTGACCTTCAGGTCAAGCCGTGTGACCTTCAGGTCAAGAGGCCTGACCTTCGGGTCAAGTCGCGTGACCTTCAGGTCAAGGCCATGACCTGCGGGTCAAGCGGTTTGACCTTCAGGTCACATCGTCTGACCTTCAGGTCAAGTCACCTGACCTTCAGGTCACGCCCGTGACCTGCGGGTCAAGCCATCTGACCTTCAGGTCAAGCGGTTTGACCCTCGTTCATGGGCGGGAAAAACGGGGCAGGGTCGGTGGGGGACCGGCCCTGCCTGCCGGGGGGAGACTACGGACAGGTCGCGAAGGCGTCGACGTCGCGCACGGGCGCCGGCGCGCTGCCGGCGGGGTTGAAGTAGACCCAGGTGCGGCCGGTCTGGGTGTCGCGCACCCGGAGCGTGAACTCCTCGTCGCTCACGGCGGCGAAGTCGAGCCAGTAATGGTCGTTGACGTTGCAGCCGTCGTGCACGTTGAGCAGGAGCTGCAGGCCGTCGCGCCGGGAGGAGGAGAAGAGGCCCGAGCCGGGGGCCTCGGGCAGGGTCGCCCGCCGGGCTTCCCCGCCGGCCGCGGTTGCCGGCCGGCGCCACTGCACCGTGGCTTCGAACCGGCCGCCGTGGAGGCAGAGGGCGCGCGTCTCGTCGCAGGGCGCCGTCGGGCCGTCGGTTGCGCCGGCGGCGATGCTGGAGAAGGCCGAGAGGCCGTCGGCGCCCTCGGCCCGCACCCGGTACTGGAAGGTGGCGCCGCCGGGCAGGCCGGAGTCGGTGAAGCCGTCCGCTGCCGCCGCGACCACGGCGATCTCCTGGAAGGCGCCGCCCGGCTGCCGCCGCTCGATCCTGAACGCGCTCGCCGCGCCCGATTCGTCGGCCCAGGTGAGGCGGATCTCGCTGGCCGACTGCCCGAGGGCCCTAAGGTGCGAGGGAGCGGTGAGGGACGCGGGGCAGCCAGGGGTGTCGTCGTCGTGGACGGTCACCGTGGCGCTGCTGGCGCCGAGCGCGGCGCCGGTGGCCTTGCTGAGCTTGACGGCGAAGCTCTCGTCCGGCTCCCGGGCGCTGTCGTTCTTGATCGGCACCGAGAAGGTCTTGGGGGCCTCATCGCCGCTCGCCCAGCGCAGGATGCCGGCGCGCGGCAGGAAGTCCTTGCCCGCCTTGGCGGTGCCGTTGGCGGTCGCGTACTTGACGGTCGCGGCGCCGTCGCTGCCGCCCATGCGCTCCACGGTCACGGTGAGGCTCCCGGCCCCTTCGTCCACGGTGTAGGCGGTGGGCGCGAGCGCGAGCGTTCCAGGGCCTTGTCCTTCGCCGCCGCCGCCGCCGCTGGTGTCGCGGACGACGATGGTGCCGCGCATGCCGCCGGTGAGGCTGCCGTGGACCTGGCAGTGGTAGCCGTAGGTGCCCGGCGTGGTGAAGGTGCGCTGGAAGGTGCCCCGGTTGTCCGGGGGGCCGCTGGTGAACGAGCCGTCATCGGCCTTGACGTTGTGCTGGACGGGGGTCCCCGACCAGCTCCAGCACACCGGCTGCCCCGGGTCGACGGTCATCGTCGCCGGCGAGAAGGCGGTGCTGCCGCCGGTGATCGCGATCTTGGCCTGCACTCCCGCGCAGCCCGCCGGCGGGTTGGGATCGCCGCCGCCCGGCTCGGGGTCGTAGTCGACCTTGCCGCTCGCGGCGTGATGCTGGGCCGAAGCGGAGGCGGCGAGCAGGAAGCCAAGCGCGAGCGCCGGCAGGATGGATCGGTGGGTCATCGTCATCTCCTCCTGGGTGTGGGCCGCGGCGGCTCCACGGCAGGCGCGGAGCGCAGCGGCGACTCTGCCAGTGAGTGCCCCGCCCGGCTCCGGCGGTTCAAACGGCTCATGCGGTACGATCGAGGCTGCTCTCATGAAGACCAGGACCCTGGACCTCCGCCGGGTCGTCTTCAACACCGAGGCCCATCCGCTGCGGCGGACGTGGTAAACGGTATAGACCGGAAGCGCGCGGATCTCGGTGCTATCCTTCCCCAGGTGGCTCGTTCAGGAGGTTCGGAGATGAAGACCCCAACCCGCGGTGCCCTGGAGGATCGGATCACGATCGACCCGGCCGTCTGCAACGGCAAGCCCACGATCCGGGGAAAGCGGATCACGGTCCAGACGATCCTCGAGTTCCTCAGTGTCGGGGAGAGCCGGGAAGAGATCCTCCGCCAGTATCCCTCTCTGGAGGACGAGGACATCGATGCCTGCCTGGCCTTCGCGGCCAAGCTGATGGGCCACAACTACGTCATCGAGAGGATTGCCTGACGGCGCATGCCCAGGTACCTCATCGATGTAAACCTCCCTTATTACTTCAGCCTCTGGCGTGGTCCAGACTACGTTCATCAGCGGGATATCAACGATGAGTGGTCGGACACCGAGGTCTGGAGCTATGCCAAGCAGCGGGATCTGACCCTCGTTTCCAAGGATGCGGACTTCTCGGTCTTGGCCCTCACCGATGCTCCACCTCCCCGGGTGATCCACATCCGACTGGGGAACCTGAAGATGAGGGAGTTCCACGAGAGGATCTCCGCGATCTGGCCGGCTGTCTGCGAGCTGAGCGCCCGGTGCCGGTTGGTAAACGTCTTCGAGGACCGGCTCGAAGGGATCGAGTAGCCCGGAGCCCTGGCTCTTCCGTCGCGATCGTCTACGTGGCGGAGCGGCTGGGGGCTTCCACCTTCTCCACGAACTCGTCCAGCAGGTGGTTGAAGGTCTCCGGCCGGTCCATCTGCAGCCAGTGGCCGGTGCCGGTCATCAGGCGGACGGGGAGATCCGGCAGGAGGTTGTGGAGGCTGTAGGGGAGCCGGTTCATGTCGCTGATGATGGAGAGCTTCGGGCCCTGGTAGCGCTCGAGCGCGGGGAGGGGCTGGTAGCGCAGCGAGCCCTCGATGGCCTGGACGACCGCGTCCTCATGGGTGAGGCGGAGGTCCTCCAGCACCCAGCGGGCGGCGTCGGGGTCGCCGCCCACCACGAGCTGGCGGAAGTAGGACTCGAGCTCGCCCAAGGGATCGGCGCGCAGGGCGTCGACGAAGGGCTGGAGCTCCGCGCGCGGGACGCGGCTCATGTCGCCGTTGGGGTCGACCAGCAGGAGCCCGGCCACCCGCTCGGGGTGGCGGCCCGCGTACTCGATGGCCACCAGCGAGCCCAGGCTGTGGCCGGCGAGGAGGAAGCGGCGCAGATCGAGCTGGTCGGCGGCGGCGGCGACGTCGTTGGCCATGCCCTCGACGGAGTAGTCGCCGTCCTCGGCCGGATCGGACTCGCCGTGCCCGCGCAGGTCGATCGCGACCGCCCGGCGGTGCCGGCGCAGGTGGTCGAGCTGCAGGGCCCACTGGCCGCCGTTGCCCGCCAGGCTGTGGAGGAAGAGGACGGGCAGGGCGTCCGGGTCCTCCTCGCCGCCGCCGTCCCTTATGTAGAGGTTGCCGGCGGGGCCGGCGATCCAGAGGGCCTCGCCCGCGACGTCCGCCGGCGGCTCGGGCTCGGGGGGCCCGGGCTGCGGCCGTCTCGGCTCGGGCCGCAGCTCCTCCGGGACCCATCGCCGCCAGCCTGCCAGGGCGGCCGCCAGCGTCCCCAGCGTGAACAGGCCCAGCAGCGCCCAGAACAGGCCCCTGGAGCGCCGCCGTCGCGGGTAGCTGGACCTCTGGAGCCGACTCGACCGCATCGCGTTTCACCCCCTGTCCAAGCTAACACGCCCGGCCCGCGGAGCGCTACGTGAGGGCCGCGATCAGGGGC